>JANNEV010000506.1:0-2461 GCA_031379145.1 Gemmatimonadaceae bacterium | reverse complement strand
CTCGACCTCACCGGTCGCTCTCCCGACTTGAGTCAATGGGAGGTGATGGTGAATCGGATCGCGCGGCCGCGCGATACCGTGCGCATTGCGGTGGTGGGGAAGTACACCCAGTTCGTTGACAGCTATAAGAGCGTGCAGGAGGCGCTGATCCACGGGGGAATCGCCAATGATGTCGGTGTTGACCTCGCCTGGACGTCCAGCGACAAGTTCACATCGCCCGAGCGTGCGCGGGAAATTCTGTCGGAGTTCCACGGCCTGCTGGTGCCCGGGGGATTCGGTGTCCGAGGCATCGATGGCATGGTCGAGGCCATTCGCGCCGCTCGGGAAACCAACCTGCCGTTCTTCGGCATCTGTCTGGGCATGCAGGTTGCCATCATCGAGTTCTCGCGGCATGTGCTCGGTCTTGGCGATAGTCACTCCAGCGAATTCGCTCCGGAATGCGCGGACCCGGTGATTTCGCTGCTTGATTCGCAGCGCGAGATCACGGATAAGGGGGGCACCATGCGGCTGGGCGCGTATCCGTGCCGGCTGCAGCGCGGCTCCAAGGCGGCGGAAGTGTATGGTCAGCCGGAAGTCAGCGAACGACATCGGCATCGCTATGAGGTCTCGAACCGATATCGCGAGACATTCGTCGAGCATGGCCTGCGCTTGAGCGGCCTGTCACCGGATGGGTCGCTCGTGGAGATGATTGAACTGCCGTCCCACCCGTGGTTCATCGGGTGCCAGTTTCATCCCGAGCTGCAGTCGCGGCCGTTGCGCCCACATGCGCTGTTCGCCGGCTTCGTAGCGGCCGCGGAGAAGTTCCACCGCGGGCAGATGGCAGCAGAAGCGCCAGCCCTCGCGCAGCTCGCGCGCTGACGTGACGGCATCACACGCGCGTGCGCCCTACTTCCCGAGCGATCTGCTCTTCCTGATCGCCGGGCCATGTCAGGCCGAGGACGATGCGCTCAATCTCCGTGTGGGAGACGCGTTGGCCCGCCTCGCCGAACACGTGCCGGGCGGCATCATCTACAAGGCCAGTTTCGACAAGGCGAATCGATCCGATGTCGATGGCGTGCGCGGGCTCGGTCTGCACGAGGGTCTCGCGGCGCTCGACCGCGTACGAGCCGCCACGGGGCTTCCGATCCTGACCGATGTGCATGAGGCGTCTCAGTGCGCGATCTCTGCTGCGGTGGTCGACGTGCTGCAAATTCCCGCTTTCTTGTGTCGACAGACCGATCTCCTGCTCGCGGCAGGCGCGACGGGTCGTGCCGTGAACGTGAAGAAGGGGCAGTGGATGCATCCTGAGGGCATGCGCGGTGCGACGCGCAAGGTCGAGGCGGGGGCGGCAATGGCCGGTGTGCACGCCGGCGAGCTCGCGGTCACGGAGCGCGGCACGTTTTTCGGCTACGGCGACCTCGTCGTGGACATGCGCTCGTTTCCGCGGATGCGCGAAGCCTGCGACGTTCCCGTGGTCTTCGACGGAACGCACAGTGTGCAACGCCCAGGGCTGGGAGCAGGTGGCACGAGCGGGGGCGCGCGCGAGTACATCCCGCCCCTGACCCTCGCCGCGATTGCCGCCGGGGCACAAGGGCTGTTTCTCGAAACCCATCCGGATCCCGCTCGGGCTCCAAGCGACGGTCCAAATATGCTGCCCCTGGACGCGTTGTCGGAGCTCATCAAGCGTGCTGTGGACATCTGGGCTCGGGTGCGCACCTGATGGCCTCAATGCCAATCCCTGAGCAGCTGCCCCCGCTGATCAGCGGTGCGCAACGGATTGCGTCGCCACTTGCGCGACGCATCCGGATGGTGGTGTTCGACGTCGATGGTGTGCTGACCGACGGTGGGGTCTACCTCGGTGCGACCCGTCCGGACGAGGGCCAGCCCGTGCAGACGTTCGAGCTGAAGCGGTACGACGTGCAGGATGGACTCGGCATGGCCATGCTCAGAGAGGCGGGACTGTTCGTCGTCATTATCACCGGACGTGTCTCGGAAAGCGTAGCCATGCGCGCGCGCGAGCTCCGGGTCACCGCGCTGGTACAGGATCCGGAAGCGCGAAAGCTTCCGGCCTTGCTGCGCATTCTCGCGGACCTCCAGTGCACACTCGACGAAGTGGCTTTTGTTGGCGATGACTTGCCTGACCTCGCCGTGTTGCGCGAGGTCGGCCTGCCGGTGGCCGTCGGTAATGCGGCGCCGGAGGTGCGACGCTGTTGCACGCTGCAACTGACGTCGCACGGTGGTCACGGCGCTGTTCGCGAGTTCGCGGAGGCGCTTCTTCACGCGCGAGGCGAGTGGACAGATCTCGTCGAACGCTATGTCGCAAGCCGTCGCGTTGAGGCAGCTGTATGACCGCCTCCGCGCTCGACTCTAGGCACGCGCGCATCCTCGCCAACGGGCGTCGTGTCCTGGCGCTGGAAACCGCAGCGCTTCAGACGACGGAACACGGGCTCGGCGTCGCGTTCGTCCGCGCAGTCGAGCTGCT
>JANNEV010000483.1:0-2902 GCA_031379145.1 Gemmatimonadaceae bacterium | reverse complement strand
CATGTACAACTCTGCTCCAGAATAACAATGATTGTAAAATTAGATCAGGCTGAGGATGGCTTGAGCCTACATTATACAGACATGCCATTTGTACTGAACACAGCAATGCAAGGCATAACCAACATCTCGCGCGCCCTGCCCCTTGAGCGCCTGCGCGCAGCCCTTGCCCACATCGCCGTAGCCCATCACCACCGCGATCTTGCCGGCCAGCATCACGTCCGTTGCGCGATTGAGCCCATCAATGATGCTGTGACGGCAGCCGTACAGGTTGTCGAACTTGGACTTGGTCACGGCGTCGTTCACGTTGATGGCCGGGAAGGCCAGCGTGCCCGCGCGTTCCATTTCGTACAAGCGATGCACGCCCGTGGTGGTCTCTTCCGACACGCCGCGAATGCCCGCCAGCACCTTGGTCCAGCGGCCCGGATTGCGCTTCTGCTCGGCGCGCAGCAGGTCGAGGATCACGCCCCACTCTTCCGGCTCGTTGTCGGCGTCGAAGCCGGGAATGCTGCCGGCCTTCTCGAACTCTGCGCCGCGGTGCACCAACAGCGTCGCGTCACCACCATCGTCGAGCAGCAGGTTCGGGCCACCGCCGTCGCTCCACATCAGCGCCTGTTCCGTGCACCACCAGTATTCCTCGAGCGTTTCCCCCTTCCACGCGAACACCGGCGTGCCCTTGGGCGCATCCACGGTGCCCTGCGGTCCAACCGCGACGGCCGCCGCCGCATGATCCTGCGTACTGAAGATGTTGCACGACACCCAACGCACATCCGCTCCAAGCTCCACCAGCGTCTCGATGAGCACCGCGGTCTGTACGGTCATGTGCAATGAGCCCATGATGCGCGCGCCCTTGAGCGGATGCTTGCCCGCGTATTCCGCGCGCAACGCCATCAACCCCGGCATCTCGAATTCGGCGAGGCGAATCTCTTTGCGGCCCCACTCCGCCAACGACAAATCCTTGACTGCAAACGCTGGACGGTCCAACGCCGTCAACGCAAAAACTCCGTGCTCGGTCATTACTGCCGTGGCCATGGTCTGAAATCCTTGAGAGGGTTCTAGCGAGAGAGATGCAAGCGAAACGCCGAGGTCGCGTCTGTTGCACGCGCCGTGACGGTGAACAGCGCAGGGCCAGTGGCATCGGCATCCACGGGCAACGCGACATAGCGCACGCCGGAAAAGCCGGCGACGTCCAACCACGTCTGCAGCGCTTCCACATCGAAGCCCAACCAGACATGTCCCATCTGCTGCCGATACTCCTCATGCGTGTGTGCCCGCATGTCGGCGATCAGCAACCGTCCATTCGGGCGCAACACGCGGTGCACCTCCGCCAACACGCGCGCCGGATCGGCCACGTGATGGAGGACGAGCAGCAATACCGCCACGTCAAGCGAGGCGTCTGGCAGCGGCAGTGCTTCCAGCACCCCCTCCGACATCGTGACATTGGTGACGCCCAGGAGACGGGATCGCGCCGCCTCCAGCATGGCCGCCGACGCGTCCACCGCGTGTACGTGCGCCACATGAGGCGCGAGTGCCGCCGCCAGCGTTCCCGTGCCGCAGCCCAGGTCACCAATCACGAGCGAATCATCCAGCAGCGCGAGCGCGGCCGTGAGATCGGCCCGCGCACCAAAGAGCGAAGCCCGCAACCCGTCCCACTCCGCGCTTGCCGTGGCGAAGAACGCCTCGCTTCGCGCTCGTCGCGCGCCCAGCACCGCGCCAAGCCGAGCCGCGTCCTGCTGCGCCGCGGCCGTGGCCAGCATGTTGGCACGAACCAGCGCCCACAACGCGCTCGCCTCATCGTCGAGCTGCGCCGAACACCGATACCACCGGCTGGCCCCGTCGGCCCGAGAACCCACCCAGGCTTCATCCGACAGGATGCGCAGATGGCGGCTCACAGTGCTCTGTGGTAGCTGCAACACCGAACACAGCTCACCCACCGTCAACTCCTGCCGCTCAAGCGCGAGCAGTAAGCGGCAACGGGTGGGGTCGGCCAGCTCCGTGAGCCGGTCGTGAATGGCGTGCTTCGGGGACGTCATATCGATTGAATATCCATATATCCGGATTAATGGATAGTGCGTTGATGGAGAGAGTTCAACCCCTGAGGCTGCCGCGATTTGTCAGCGACAGCCGGACACGCAACCCGGAACTGACGCTATCGTAGCAGAGACATGTTTACGCTCTCTTTCGCTCTGGACCTCGCTGTCGCTGCGCTCATCGGGCTGGCCGTCGGCGCTGAGCGTGAATGGTCTGGGCACTCGACCGGACCGGATGCCCGATTTGCCGGCATTCGCACGTTCGCCTTGTTGGGCGTGCTCGGGGGGCTTGCCGGCTGGTTCCAACAAATGGGCTCGACCGATATCGCCCTCGGGATGCTCGCCGCGTCGATGCTTTTCCCGATCGTCGCGTACGCCACCGCGATGCGGCGCCCGGGCACGACAACTGACGGCACGACCGAAGTCGCGGCGATGATCGTAGCGGCGCTGGGTTTCGCGGCAGGGGTTGGCCAACGAACGATCGCGAGTGCTATTGCGGTTGCTGTGCTTGCACTGCTGTCCGAGAAATCCGCGCTGCAACGTGCGCTCAGGCGTGTCGACGAGTTGGAGCTTCGGGCCACCGTTCAGTTTGCGGTGTTGTCGCTGATCGTACTTCCGCTGTTGCCGGATCGCGCGTTCGGACCGTATGACGCGTTCCGTCCCCGAGCCCTGTGGACGGTGGTTCTGCTTTTTTCCGCGCTGAACTTTGGCGGCTATCTGGCGCGCCGCATGGTTGGCGAGACGCGCGGCCTTGCCGTGACGGGTCTGATGGGCGGCCTGCTGTCCTCCACTGCCGTCACGCTCAACTTCAGCCGACGCAGTCGCGCCAACCCCGAGCTGTCGGCGTCGCTCGCACTCGGGGTGATCGCCGCGTG
>JANNEV010000455.1:0-17469 GCA_031379145.1 Gemmatimonadaceae bacterium | reverse complement strand
CCTGTTGCGGGCGACACCGCGCGAAGGGCGGTTCGCGCCAAGTTGCGAGATCAAGCGGGGGACGGTGAATCGCAGAATACCGCCGTCGAGCGGATGCCCGTTCACGGTGTCGTTGAAGATGAGCCGGTAGGGATCGGTGGTGAACACCTCGCCGATGGCGGCCAACGTGTCCTTGGCACCGGCGCCAATCACGCGCGACACGCTGATGGCGCGGTCCGTGGTTCCGAGCATGGTCGTGAACTGTCGATCCAGTCGCTCGCTGACCACGGCCGGCAGTGTGCCGCTGCCCTGCGCACGCCGCTCGGCCAACGCCAACGCCACGTATTGCCGCGAGATCCCAGCCTCGACCGCGGCCGCTTCCACATCGCGAATGCGATAGCTCCCGCTGTCCGGTGCACCGCGTTCGCCAGCGCTCGCGGGCGCCTGGAGCTTGGCGGTACGCTCCATACGGTGCGCGGCCTCCGCCTGCAGCTGCGCCGCACGCTGCCAGATCGCGAGTGCGTCGTCTTCGCTGAGCACGCCACCGGGTGCAGCGTCGGCGGCGTTCTGTTCCGCCAGCTCAGCGTCGTGAAGCGCCGAATCCAGCGCCGCCACGAGCTCATCCGCATTCGCGAAGCGTTCTGCCGGAGCCTTGCGCAGGCAGCGCTCGACCACTGCCGCTACACTCTGCGGAACCGACGGTGCGACGGACGCCAGCGTAGGCACCGGGCGCGTGACGTGCGCGATGAGGACGCTTTGTGGAGTTCCGTCGAACGGCAACGATCCGGTCAGGGCGTGATATCCGACGACGCCAAGCGCGTACAGGTCGCTCCGACCGTCCACCGCGTCGCCCGATGCCTGCTCCGGACTCATGTAGTGCACGGAACCGAGCACATGTCCGTCGATCGTGAGTCCGCGCGTGTTCTGTGACGGATCCCGCGCGATGCCGAAATCCGTCACCACGGCCCGTCCGGACGCTCGGTCGAGCAGGATGTTGTCGGGCTTGATGTCGCGATGCACCACGCCTCGCGCGTGAGCGTAGGCCAGCCCCCACGCGACCTCCCGGAGCACCCGAACGGTCTCGCTTACCGGAAGCGCACCGCGCTCGCGCAACCGATCACCCAGCGATTCCCCATCGATAAAGCGCATGGTGAACCACACCGCACCCGCGGTCTCGTCCGCCCGGTACACGTCGATGATGTGCGGATGCTCGAGTCGCGCGCCGGTCCGGGCCTCACGAAGAAATCGCTCCCGTTCGTCGGCGCTCGTGTGCTCGGCGAGGAGCACTTTCAGGGCGACGGCGCGATCGAGGACGCGATCACGCACAAGCCACACGGCTCCCATGCCGCCCACTCCGAGCGGACGAACGACGTCGAAGAGTTCGGCGAGCGCCGGGGTAAGCGGCGGCAAACTCGAGATTGCGGAGGGCGACTGAGACATGGATGGAAACTATTGACCAGAATCGAAACTACCCAGTTATCTTAATGCTAAGATATTTACATGCCTTTCGGAAAGGCTGGAGGAGTGATGCTGGACGAAGCGAAACGCATTCTCGGGTTGCACCATGTCACGCTGGTGAGCAGCGACGCGCGGCGCACCGCTGAATTCTATCGGCAGGTGCTCGGCCTTCGGCTCGTGAAGAAAACGGTGAACTTTGACGATCCGAGTTCGTACCACCTCTATTTCGGAGATGGCGAGGGGGCGCCGGGTACGGTCATCACATTCTTTGAATGGCCCGGTGGACGTCCCGGGAGAACCGGCATCGGCGGCACCCATCACGTGGCGCTCAGAGTGCGCGATCGCGACGCACTGCTGCGCTGGAAGCGACGGCTCGTTGACCTGGGGCTTCGTGTTCGAGGGCCGTACGATCGCCGCTATTTCAACTCGATCTATTTTCGAGATCCTGACGGTGTGATTCTGGAGATCGCGACGGACGGCCCTGGCTTGCACATCGACGAGGTGGACGACCAGCTCGTGCCGCACGCGCCTCCGCCCGATCTCGTGCGCGGAGCACGCAATGAGGCTGCCATTGCAGCGCTGAGTTGGCCCGTCCCAGTGGATCGCATTGACGCAGACATGATGCTGGTCGGCGGTATGCACCACATCACCGCCATGGCGTCAAACCTGGAGCAGACGGATCAGTTCCTGCGAGGCGTGCTTGGATTGTCCCTCGTCAAGATGACCGAGAACTTCGACGACCCTGGCACTCGGCACTGGTCGTGGGCAGGCGCCGCGGCGAAGCCGTCTACCCTTGTGACGTACCTCGAGCGTGATCCTGTTCGGGAGAGACGCGCGGCCGTGGGCACTGGGCAGGGGCACCACTATGCGTTTGCCGTGGCCGACGAAACGGTGCAGCTGGAGTTCCAGGAGCGCCTGCGTGAGGCGCGGCTACCGGTATCCGACGTGATGGATCGTACATACTTCAAGAGCATCTACACGCGGGATCCGGACGGGCACATCGTGGAGATTGCTACGGTCGGTCCTGGATTCGCTGTTGATGAGCCGCAGGAAACGCTGGGGGGTGCGCTTCGATTGCCGGCGTGGCTACAGGCGCGTCACGAGGAGATCGCTGCCCGACTGGCGCCCATTCCGCCGGTGGCGTGGACCGCCATCGGTGCATCGGAGTCGATCCATGACTGATCCGCACGCGAACGAGGGCATGCTGCGCCTGGGAGTTCCGCTCTTGTCGGCGCCGTTCGCCATGGTGCTGGTTCATGGACGCGGAGGATCGCCGGAATCGATGGTGCCGCTGGCCCGCGCCGCTGGCGCACTCGACGGAGCGATTCTCGCGCCGCGAGCTGCCGCCGGGTCTTGGTATCCGGATCGTTTCCTGGCACCCACGCGCCAGAATGAGCCTTGGCTCACGTCGGCACTGCAAGCCATCGCGCGCGCCGTCGAGGAAGCGCACCTCGCAGGCATTCCTCCGGCGCGTGTTGTGCTGGCGGGGTTCTCGCAGGGCGCGTGTCTCGCCCTGGAATACGCCGCTCGCCACCCAATGCGATACGGCGCCGTGGCGGGATTGGCTGGGGCGCTCATTGGCGAAGAGTCCGAGGTCCGGGTGCTGGCAAACGAGCTGCGCGGAACCCCCGTACTGTTGGCCTGTGGGGATCACGATGCCCATATCCCGGCGCAACGCGTCAACAGTGCGGGGGCGGCCTTTCGGGCAGCAGGTGCAGTCGTCGACGTTCGTCTCTATCCCGGCATCGGACACGTGGTGGTGGCAGACCAGATCGACGCCCTGCGCGCGCTGCTGAGCGACCTGCCGCCACTTGCCTTTCCGTCGGTCGCGGAAATTCCGTCGGTCGCATAGCCATTCATCGCAGAATCTGCCGATAGGCACTCGCCATTTCACCGCCTGTTGCGCAATCTTCGCGCCGATGCAATTCACCTGGCTCAGTCAACTCGCTTTCGACTTCGGATCGCCTTCGACCGCCGCTGTGGGGTCGCTGGCGACGGAAGTGTCGCCGCCTGAATTGCCGACAGGTGCGGTGACGGCCGACGTGGCCGCCGAGGTGGCCGCCGAGGTGGCCGCCGAGGTGGTCGCTGCACCGAAGGCGATCGAGTCCACGGTGTCCGCGCCGTCAAGTGGGTGTGCCCCCGCGCTGCTGCCCGAGAGTCCGCGTCTCTGGAGCGACGCGCCTGCGACTCGCACGCCCGACATCGGCCGAGAACGGCTTTCGCGTGGCCGAACCGCGACGCGCGCCCGCACGGCCGTGCTGTTTTCGCGCCTTCAGGAAATGGGACTGCGAGGCGTAGACGGCCTGGTGCTCATGCGGACGCGAACGGTCATGGTTTCGCTGATTGGTCGAACGCTGCGCGTGCACGAGGGATATGCCGACGCGCCCGAGACGGTGCTGCAGGCAGTGGTCTTGTTCGCCATGGCGAGAACTCGACAGGCGCGTTCGCACGCGAAAGAGGCCATCCTGGCCTATGACGTGGAGCGCGCGCCGGCCGTACGTCGCGTCGAACCGCCCCGTCCCGGTGATCTCGCCATCATTGCTCAACTGCGCGAAGCACATCGAGCACTCAACGCGCAGTGGTTCAGTAGCGCGCTCACGGCGATTCCCATTCGACTCTCAGGGCGCATGGCCACTCGGCTCGGCCACTTCGACCCAGGGTCGCGGTATACGCCCAGCGAAATCGTGATGTCCCGGACGCACATCGTGCGGCACGGGTGGCGAGAAGCCATGCATACGCTTCTGCACGAAATGGTGCACCAATGGCAGCACGAGACCGGTGCATTGGTTGATCACGGCCCGGGCTTCCGGGAGAAATGCCGTGAAGTGGGCATCACACCCGCAGCGAGACGAGATGTCACACCGCTGGCGCGCCGTCGACGTGCTGCGGCGGTGGGGTAGCGCTGGGACAATGTCCCGGAGACCGAGTGGGGATCAGTCCAGAACCGCGATAGTGCGTGCGAATTGCGTCGGACCGACGAGCCTCATGCCAGGCAAGCGGGGTGCGCCGCCTCGCGGATCGTGCTACTACATTTGAAAGGTCATCCAAGGCAATCTCAACCGACGGGCACCGAAATCATGTCAACTTATCTGTCGTCTGCGGCGCCGATCCCCGCGCTGCCTTCCGTCGAGCTGACGGCGAATCCCGCCGACTTGTTCAACATCGACGCGGCGCTGACCGAAGAAGAACGCGCGATTCGCGCCACGATTCGTGCGTTCGTCGACGAAAAGATCCTGCCGATCATAGGCAAGTGCTACGTGGACGGACGCTTCCCGACGGAACTGATTCCGGAGCTCGCGGAGCTCGGCGTGCTAGGGGCCAACTTGCCCGAGGAGTACGGCTGCGCAGGGCTGTCCAGCGTCGCCTACGGGCTGATCATGCAAGAGCTCGAGCACGGCGATTCGGGCATACGGTCGTTCGCATCGGTGCAGGGCGCCCTGGTCATGTACCCGATTTTCGCCTTCGGCTCCGAAGCACAGAAGCGCCACTATCTGCCCAGGCTGGCGAAGGCGGAATTGATCGGCTGCTTCGGACTCACCGAGCCGGATTTCGGCTCGAATCCGTCGGGCATGATTACGCGTGCGCGGCAACAGGCCGATGGCACCTGGACGCTCAACGGTGCAAAGATGTGGATCACGAACGGCTCCATGGCCGATATCGCGATCGTGTGGGCCAAGACCGGCGACAGCGAGGACGACAGCTCCATTCGCGGCTTCATTGTGGATACCAAGCTTCCCGGCTTCACGGCGCGCGACCAGAAGGGCAAGCTTTCCCTGCGCGCCAGCGACACCTCCGAGCTGGTACTCGCCGACGTGCATGTACCGGCAGATGCGCTCCTGCCTCTGTCCAAGGGGCTCAAGAGTCCGCTCATGTGCCTCACGCAGGCGCGGTACGGGATCTCCTGGGGCGTGCTGGGGGCGGCGCTCGCGTGTTTCGAGGAGGCGGTTTCGTACGCCAAGTCCCGCGTGATGTTCGATAAGCCCATCGGTGGCTTTCAGATCCAGCAGGTTCGACTCGCGGACATGCTCACGGAGATTGTAAAGGGACAGCTGGTATCGCTGCATCTGGGGCGCCTCAAGGACGCGGGGAACTTCACGCCGGTGCAGGTCTCGCTGGCCAAGCGAAACAACGTGGACATTGCCACGAACATTGCCCGTGAGACCCGTCGCCTGCTGGGTGGCAACGGGATTCTCGCCGAGTATGGCGCGATGCGCCACATGGCCAACCTGGAGAGCGTGTACACGTACGAGGGCACACACGACATGCACTCGCTCATTCTCGGCCAGGCCATTACGGGCCTGAACGCATTCAAGTAGCACGCACACGGGCTGGCTGGGCACAGACCACCTGACGGCCCTGGCCTCCGAAGGGTGGGGCAAAACCCGACGCTGGCGTCACATTGCCCGCGCCAAGGCGCGGGTCTAGCTTCCGATCTGACTACAACCTTCTTGGCCTTTATGACGGAGCGACCGCGGTGAAGATTGCCGTGTGCATCAAGCGCGTCCCGGTGATGGAAGTGAAGTTCGCCATCGCCGCTGACGGCACTCGAGTGGAAGAAGCGGGACTCAAGTTCGACGTCAATGATTTTGACTTGTGGGCGGTGGAAGCCGCGCTGCAGTTGAAAGAGAAAGCGGGCGTCGGCGAAGTGACGGTCATTACGCTGGGCACTGACGCGGCGCAGGAGCAGATCCGCAAGACACTGGCGATGGGCGCCGACAAGGGCGTCCTGCTCAAGAGCGACGCTCCCACGCACGACGGATTGGCGGTGGCACGTGCGTTGGCTGCGGAGATCAAGGAAGGCGCCTATGACCTTGTGCTCTTTGGCCGCATCTCCATCGATACCATGAACCAGATGACCGGTCCAATGGTCGCCGAGCTGCTCGACCTGCCGTGCGTGACGAACGTGTGCAAGCTCGTGCTGGCCGACGGCCGCGGTAGCGCCGAACGCGCGTTGGATGGGGCGATCGAGGAAGTGGAGTTTCCGCTGCCCGCGCTGCTGACCATCGACGATGGACTCAACAAGGAGCGGCTGCCGTCCCTCAAGGGCATCATGGCCGCGAAGAAGAAACCCCTCGACGTGAAACCGGCGCAGTTGGGCGCGGTGCAGGTCTCGGTGCGCAAGATGGAGCTGCCGGCCGAGCGTGCGGCGGGTCGTATTCTCGGTGACAGTTCGGCCGCCGTGCCGGAACTTGTTCGTCTTCTTCAAACTGAAGCGAAGGTGCTCTGAGCCATGGCCAACGTCTTGGTTTTTGCGGAAACGCGTGCTGGTGAGCTGCGCAAAGTGGCGCTGGAGGCCGTGGCCGCGGCGCGCGCCCTCGCTGAGCATTCCGGTGGTGGCAGTGTCCACGTGATGCTGGCGGGCGCGTCGGGGGTGCTGGATAAGGCCGGCGCGTTGGCCGAGCATGGCGCCGACGCGGTGCTGGTGCTCGAACATGATGGGTTCGCGCAGTACAACCCTGAGGCGCTCGCGGCCACACTGGCGCAACGTCTCACGGGCGGCACCTACGCGTACGCCGTATTCAGCGCCACCGCGCAGGGCCGTGACTTGTCCCCTCGCGTCGCGGCCAAGTTGGGCACCGGACTCATCGCCGACGCCACCGGCTTTGTGGTCGACGGCGGTGCGGTGGTGGCGCAGCATCCCATCAACAATGGCAAGGTGCTCGCGACACTCGCGCTCAGCGCGGCCCCGGCGTTGATCTCGGTGCGTCCCGCGGCCTTCCAGCCAGCCGTGAGTGCGCGCCCGCTGGTCGTAGAGCAGATCACGTCTGCGGTGGATCCCAGCGCGTCGCGCGTGAAGGTGACCGCCCTTCGGACCGGTGGCAGCGGTAAGATCGACCTTGGCGATGCCCCGGTGATCGTCGCTGGTGGACGCGGCCTGAAGGCGCCGGAGAACTTCAAGCTGTGCGACGATCTTGCCGACGCGTTCGGAAACGCGGCCGTCGGGGCGACGCGCGCGGTCACTGATGAAGGCTGGCGCCCGCATTCCGACCAGATCGGACAGACCGGGCGTAACGTGAGCCCGAATCTCTACATCGCGGTAGGTATCTCCGGCGCGATTCAGCATCTCGCCGGCATGCGCACGTCCAAGACCATTGTGGCCATCAACAAGGACAAGGACGCGCCAATCTTCAAGATTGCCGACTACGGCATCGTGGGCGACGTGTTCGAGGTGCTGCCAGCCTTTACCGCCGCGGTGAAGGCGGCCAAGGCGCAGGGCTGAGTGCGGGTATGACGCTGGCCAACGGCGTTTTCGCGGTCATCCTGGTCGTCGCGCTTGGGTTCTTTACCAAGAGTGCGCTCAGACTGAACCGTTGGCTGCGCGTCGGGAAGCCCGAGGTGCGCACCGATCATCCGGACGTGCGCACGAAGAACTTGCTGCTGATCGGCATCGGGCAGTCGAAGATTCTCCGTGACCCCATCGGTGGCATGATGCACGCCCTCGTGTTCTGGGGGTTCTGCGTGCTCGGGTTAGGCACGCTGGAAATCATGATTCAGGGCCTCGTCACCGGCTTCAGCTACGACTGGATCCTGCCACGTTTGCTGTACATACCATACGTGGTGTCGCAGGAGCTGTTCGCGGTGTTCGTGCTGTTGCCCGTGGCCTTCCTGTTGTACCGGCGATTGGTCATCAAGCCGGCGCGGTTTCGCGGCGATCCGGTGCACGGCGGAGACGCGGTGTTCATCCTGAGCATGATCGCGGCGCTCATGCTCTCGCTGCTGTTGCTCTTCGCCATGGAGATCCGCGTCGGCGCCTCCACCGATGGCCGCGTGATCTCCGGCATGCTGGCCGCGCTCTTCAGTGGCGTCGGGCCGGAGACGGCACACATCGTTGCGCGCGTCTCGTGGTGGTTCCATGCGGTGCTGATTCTGTACTTCCTGAATCATCTGCCGGGGTCCAAGCATCTGCACGTGCTCACGTCGCTGATCAACGTGTGGTTCTCCAACACGAGCGGCCCCGGCACCGTTGGCGCCATGCGTCCGATGGACCTCGAAGCTGAGAATGCGGAGCAGTTTGGCGCGTCGGATATCGAGCATCTCTCCTGGAAGAACTTGCTCGACGGCTACTCCTGCACGGAGTGCGGTCGGTGCACAGCGGCGTGTCCAGCCAATCTCACCGGCAAGCTCTTGTCTCCGCGCATGATCGTCGTCAAGACGCGGGCTCGGCTTACCGAACGGTCTGCGTTGCTTGACACGCTCGCCGGTGCGGAGCCAAGCACCGAACAGGTGGCCGTACTCGATCGCAAGCTGCTGGACGGCTGGATTTCGGAAGAGGAGCTCTGGGCCTGTACCAGCTGCCGCGCCTGCGTGCAGGAATGCCCGGTGTCGATCGATCAGCTCGACATCATCAACGAGCTCCGCCGCGACTTGGTGCTCATGGAGTCACGCTTCCCGGATGAACTGCAACCGGCGATGCAGTCGCTGGAGCGCAACGGAAGTCCATGGGCGTTCAGTCCCGCAGATCGCGAGAAGTGGTCGGAAGGCATGGACATCCCCACCATGGCGGAACTGGCGGCGCGCGACGAAAAGGCGGACATCCTGTTTTGGGTGGGTTGCATGGGTTCGTTCGACGATCGCGCCAAGAAGATCACCGTGGCCTTCGCTCGTATTCTGCAGGCCGCCAACGTGAAGTTCGCCATTCTCGGGCAGGAGGAGACCTGTCACGGCGATCCGGCGCGACGCATGGGCAATGAGTATCTCTACCAGATGCTTGCCAAGGGCGTGATCGAAACGTTGAACGGCTACGCCATCAGCACGATCGTCACGTTCTGTCCGCACTGCTTTCATCAGATGGGGAAGGAGTTTCCCGATCTCGGCGGACACTATACCGTGATCCATCACACGGAGTACATCGAGCAGCTGTTGACCGCTGGCCGTGTGCCGCTCGACACGGAACATGGACAGCGACTGAAAGTGGCGTATCACGATTCCTGCTATCTGGGTCGCTACAACGAGATCTACGACGCGCCGAGAAACGCGCTGCGCAAAGCATTGCCAATCGTGGAGCTGGTTGAGCCGGTGCGCACCAAGAGTCGTGGGCTCTGCTGTGGTGCCGGCGGCGGTCGCATGTGGATGGAAGAGAACGTTGGGAAGCGCGTGAACGTGGAGCGGAGTGAAGAACTGTTGGCCACCGGCGCCGACCAGATCGCCGTCGCCTGTCCGTTCTGCATGACGATGATTACCGACGGTGTGACCGGTGCCGGTAGCGAGGTCCCGGTCCTGGATATCTCTGAGGTGGTCGCGAGCCGGCTACTGGTGCCCGCGCACTCGTAGTTGCGCACGGGTGCTGCCAAGGTGCTGCTACTCGCGCAGCATCCGTACCAGATCGTGCACATCGGTCCCGCTGCCCTCGACCTCTACCACTCGGCCGTCAACGGCGCTGAGCAGCGCGAACGTGGACGGCACGCCGGCGATCGCGTGGGTGGCCTCCTGATAGACTGCCGCCTGAATGGCATGCCGGTGCGCCAGCAGCTCGTCGCCACGCGCCGCCCCAGTTTTCACGTCAAGAATGCGTGCGTGACCATCTCGCATGGCAAGCATGTCCATGGCGCCCTCAATGGTGGAGCCATCCGCAAGGACTCGGGTGAACGAGAGCTCGCGACGCGCGCTTGGTTCCAGCGCGACCCGCCGCCACTCCGCGGAGTCCGTGGCCTGCATGATCATTGCGCCGACGCGCTGGCGATACGACGCACCGCGCGTGCTGCCCGACTCGGGCGCTGCGGGATCAAGGCGCTCGACCGCGTCGGCCACCAGTTCCTCGATGTCGCCAATCTCCGCGTCGAATCGGGCCAAGGTTACTCGCTCGAGTACGTCGTGCACGACACTCCCTTGTGCGGCCGTCCACGGCGTGTGGCTCTCCGCGTGTGGAGACGGGTCCGCGTGGCCGCTCACGTAGCGGGAGTACCAGCTGTCTCGGTCGCGGGCGAACACCGCGAGCTGCGTCGCGGACAGGCGCCGACGCCCCTGCGGGACGCGAAGTGGCGCGGGCGAGAGGAGCGGCTCGGAGTCAGCTGTCTCGGAGTCAGCTGTCTCGGCGTCAGCTGTCTCGGCGGCGAGCTGCACGGCGTCCAACGGACCTTCCGAACCCGATGGCGCCGCGACGTGAACCCGCATGCGATACGGCGTACCACCTGAACTCGCATACGTGACCTCCGTCGGCGGGCTGTCGCTGCGAAGTGCGGGAAACTGCAGCAGGAGCGTGGAGGACATGCTGTCGGCGCTCCTCGAGCTCTCTCCCAGTGCCACGCCACTCAGCACGAGCATTCGCTTGGCCCGTGTCGCCGCCACGTACCAGATTCGCAGTCGCTCCGCCAGCTGCTCCTCGCGAAGCGCCGCTTTCAGTTCCGCGTACTCCGCGTCGATGACTTTGCCGTCCGCGTCGACGAACCCTGAGGCCAGTTTGAGCCGTAGCACCTGGCGGCCGCGTTGCAGTGACTCATGCGACTCTCGCAGGTCGCGTACGAGATCGCACCAGAACACTACCGGCCATTCAAGCCCCTTCGCGCTGTGCACCGTGGTGATGGTCAGGACGTCCGCACGTTCGCGATACAGCCGTTCCTGACCGACTCGCTCGTCACGTGCGCGCGTATCGGCGATACTCCTGAGAAATTCCCCCAAGGACTGTCGCGCTGCGGACTCTGCGACACGCAGCAGTTTGCGAACGTTTGCCACCGCCTGCGCGCCGTCGATGGAGTCTTCCCGCAGGAAAGCCAGAAACGCCGTCTCGCGCAGCAACGCGTTGAGTATCTCTTGCACTGGGACGCGATCGCGCAGGACGGAGAATCGTGAGAGCAGCTGCATCGCGCGATCGCAAAGATCGCGTTCTTCGACCATCGTTTCCAGCGCGCCAAAGAGACCATCCGGATGCTCGGCCAGTCGAAGCGCCAGCAGCGTATCGTCACGCAGGCCTACGAACGGTCCTTTGAGGAACCCCACCACCGCGACATCGTCACGCTGGTCGCGGATCGCGCGCAGCGCAAGCAGGCAGTCGAGCACTTCGCGCGACTCCCAGAATCCCTCGCTCCGCAGCACGTACACGGGCACGCCCGCGGCGAGCATCGCGTCGCGATACAGATTCGCTTCTCCAAGGCTCGTCAGCAGCAGCGCCATTTCGCCAAAGCCGACTCCGGTCTCCGACAGCGCGCGGGCGCGTGCGGCGACGGCGTGTGCTTCGATCGTCCGCACATCTCCAACCCTCCGCGCCTTGCCGATGTCCGAAGCCGGCACCGCGATGAGCTCGACGCAGTAGTCGCCGGCGGCGTCCGCTCCGGCCGCCACGAGGGGTTGGTAGTCTACCTCGAAGGACTGGCGTCCCCGTTGCGGGTTGACCGACTGATCGAGTCGCGCTCCAATGTGTATGTCGACGAAGTCGAGAATGCCCTGCCGACTACGAAAATTGTCCGTCAACTCCAGATGCCTGCCGATCGCCGAGTCGCTGAACCGCGTTGACACGCCGTTCCAGAGGGAGACATCCGCGCGTCGGAACCTGTAAATGCTCTGCTTGGGATCTCCTACCAGCACGAGGGATGATGGTGCGGGATCGTCGTACTCCAATCCGGAAAGCAGGAACGCGATGTCCCGTTGGGCGGGATCGACATCCTGGAATTCGTCCACAACCAGCAGCCGAAGCGCACGCTGGACGGCGTGACGGACCTGCGCGTTGGTTCGCAACAGATCACGCACGGCCACGATCATGCTCTCGAAATCCCTGGCACCGGTCCGAGAGAGCGCCTCGACGCGGAGGGCGTGGGCTCGGCGGCCGATCGTGAGGAGCGCTTGCTCGTGGGGGCGTAGTTCCTCTGCGTTGCGAGTCCAGACGGAAAGCTGGTCGCTGTCCGTCGCGATGGTCGCCGCCAGTTGTGTCACCTGTTTGATTGTTCGTCCGTCGAGCAGTGATGTCAGCGCCGACACGGTCGGCGACTCACCGGACACCGTTCGGGCGGAACCTGTCTCCGCGACGGAAGCGCCGATCACATCCCGCACTGCGAGACGAGCGCACTCTTGTGACAGCGCGCCGGCCTCGCCTTCCGAGAGTATGGAGAGTGCCGGCGGAAGCCCGCCGCGAAGCGCGAACTCTTGCAGAAGGTCGCCGCAGAAACCGTGAATCGTACCGATGCGCGCCCCGTCGATGTCCGACGCAAGTGCACGCAGTCCGCAGGCAATCAACGCAGCCCGAAGCTTCCGCTTCAGGTCCGCCGCCGCCTCGTTCGTGTACGTGATCGCTGCGATGTCGCTCAACCGGATCGGGCTCGGATGTTGAAACGGCACTCCGTTCGCGTCGGTGACGGTTCCGCCGAGCAGGTAGCAGAGCTTTTGCACGATCGTGGAGGTCTTGCCCGATCCGGCCCCCGCGCCGACGAGCAGTCGCTGGTCCGTGGACAGCACGACGCGCTGCTGCGCCGACGTCAATCGAGGAAGTCCGAGGAACCCGCTCATGGTTCGGCCTCGATGGGGCCGCCCGGGATGCGGCAGATGTCGCGCGCAACACAGTACGGCGAGCAGCCGCAGGATGCGGCCGGGTTGGTGGCGAACTCGCCGTGACGGACGTGCCGGATACGCCGTGCCGCATGGCCCAACGCCTGCTGCAGCGTCGCCTCAGCCTCCGGATCAGGCACCAAGGCTCGGGCTTTCCCAACGGTCTTGAACGCTACGAACTGGAGGCTGTGCACGGACTCGGGACGCGTGAGCGTGCGATACTCCGATCGCGCCAGCTGGCCCGCGACTCCATCGATCTCGATTTGGCGCAGGGCCGCTGCGTACAACGGAACCTGAAGTACAACGCCATCGTCCCAGCCCGATGCATGGCCAGCGGCCGGCGTCGACGACTTGGTGGACTTGTAGTCGATGGCGGCGATGAAGTTGGGGGCGTCGGGGATTCGATCGTCGGATCCGCGATCGAGGCGGTCGATGGATCCGCGCAGACGGAAACGGACGCCATCGGCGTGAAGCTCCACGTTCGAAAACTCCACCTCGCCAGCGTACATGCCCATGCGTATCTGACGTGATGCGTTGGTGCGGTTGTTGAAGCTCTTCTCGTTGAGCCCGACTTCAAAGTCCAGATACTGCTGCAACTGCGTACGCACCTCTGCTCGGGTGATCTCGTGCAGCGTCTCATCGCCCAGCCAGGTGGTCGTTGCCAGCGCCGTCCAGGCGTCGTCGAGGGATGCATTCAGCAGCGGGCGCCCCCATGTCAGATCGGGAGCAAGCAGGAACGCGGGGCCGTTGCGCTCCGCTCGCACACGCTCCAGGAATCGACGGAGCGCGTCGTGCAGCAGAATGCCGCGCGTGGTGGGCTCCATGTCGGAATCCAGCTCTGTCGACGGTTGCAGCTCGAGCGCACGGCTGGCGAACCAGGACCATTGGCACTTTGCCAACGTCTCCAGTTGGGTGGCCGACCAGTTGTACGGTTCGCCGTAGCGGAGCGCGAGCAAGCGGAGCGCCGACTCGCTCTCGATGGCCCCATTGAAGGCGCTGAGATTACGGGTGCGCGTATGCTCGATGGCCGCCGAGCGACGGGCCGTCGTCAGCAGTGCCTGACGCTCGAAATCCGCCAGCGGAAACCCGGGCGTGAGGACTTGATTCGCACCCACGCGCTGGAGAATACCCGCGTGCTCCAGCTGCAGCTCGGAGAGTTCACTGCGCATCTCCAGCAGGTGTGCAATGACTTCGTCGGCGAATGGCGAGCGTGCCACCTCACGGCCATCGCCGTTCATGGAGGACCATGACAGCGTGAGGCTCTTCGTCGGCGCGGCACACAGCACTCGAAAGAGCTCGCGCTCCCGAACGCGCCACATGTCTGGCGCGTCGAGCTCCAGGCCGGCGGCGACGAGCGCATGACGATCCCGGTCGGTCAGCAACGCCGAAGGCGGGGGCCGACGCGGAAAGTCGCCTGACGACAGACCGACCAGAAACACATGATCGAATGTGCGCCAGCCTGCCGCCAGTGCTTCAGCGACAACCACGCCGAATCCCGTTTCCGGCGGCGTAATCACGTCTGCGTCGAGCACCAGCGACAAGCGCCGAGCGAACGACTCCGCCGAGGTCGGGGATTGCGCGATTTGCAGTTCGCGCAACGCTCGAGCCCATTCGTCGGCAACCAACGCCATCCGCTCAACCGCCCGCACATCCGCGCGCCAAACCTGTTCCGCGTCGGTGGGCGCCTGCTGGAGTTGCGTCGACACTCCCCAGTCGGCGGCAGTGAGTACGTGCTGCACCAGCTCAAACCACTCTGAATCGGTGCGTGCAATGGTGAGCCTGTTCGCGAACGGAAGCCACCGCAGCCAGGCGTCCAACGTATCGCTCGTGCGCTCCGTGGTGGGCAGGCGCCCATGGGCTCGCCAGTGGTGCGGCGTCAGGTCGCGAGCGTGACAGCGCTCGAGGAGTGCACGCAGCGCCACCTCCCATTGCGCTACAGTGGTGACGGGTGCGGGAGCTCCGGCGGCACGGAGTACATCGACGTCGAACGCCAGCGTGAGCAGCGGCTGCTGTGCCAGTTCGATCAGGGCATGTGCTGAAAATCCGGCAGTGGCGGCGGACAAGAGGGCGTGCAGTGCGCGAGCGGGCCCGCTCTCTGAGAGCGCTGCACGGCGACGTGCGGTCACCGGCACTCCAACGGTCTGCAGCGCCTCAGCGACCCGGTCGACGCCCGGACGCGCCTGTCGCACAACCACCGCGATACGCGCGGGCGACGATCCCCCTGCATCGAGCAGGGCGCGCACGCGCACTGCAACGTGCTCGATCTCGCGTGCCGTGTCTGGTGCGTCGAGGAGCTGCACTGCGACCGTGGTTGCAGACGCCATCGTGATGGCGGCGCTTCCCGGCGCATCGGTGGTGAAGAGTCGAGCGGCGAGTCCTTCCGACTCGTCGTCCGGCTCCACGACGGCGTGCAGTGACGGCGAAAGGTCGAGCGCGTGCGAGGCGAGAATGGTCACAGAGTCCACGACGTCGCTGGCATGCAGCGCGGAGAGCAGCCGCCTCCATCCTCCCCGCAAGTCGGCGAGCCCGACAATGCGCACGTCTCGGCGACCTCCCAGCCGCGCAGCAAATCCAGTGGGGTCCGTCGAAATGAAACGGGCCAAACGGGCCAGCGCGTCGCGGCCATCGACACGCCCCTGCTGACGCAGCGTGAACGTCCAGTCGGCGAGAATCGCCGCGAGACGTTCGTCCCGATCATGTTCGAAATCGTCCCGGTCCGCACGTTGGCCGAGTGCGAGCGCAAACGTCTCAGGCGCTACGCCTTCACTGAGCAGTTCGCCGAGCAGGCGATCGATCGTGGGAATCCACGCATCCGAGCTACCCCCGCGATCAAAGACACCTGCGGCGTGGCGCGCGACGACGGCAGTCAAAAGCGCGATACGCTCAGCATCGGACAGTGGGTTCGAGGTCGACGTACTCCAGCGGTCCGCGAGCTCGGCGAACAGGCAGACCGGCGGATCGAACCAACCCGCTACGCCTGCATCAGCAGCGAACCGATGCAGATCGTCGCGCAGTCCCCCCTGTCGCAGCAGCAGCCAGGCCGAGAGCGTTGGCCACGGGCGCTCCGCGCTCGGTGTCGCCAGCGGAAACAGCCCGCGCGTGGCGCGCCGAAGCAGCGTGGCGGGATTGAGTGCGAGGGAGAGTTGGATCAGCGCCATGCCACGTCACAGAGTTGAGGGTGCATTGAGTAATCTTGCTGAACCATCGTGCGAGCGCTCGCACCGCGTGACCATGTTGGGCGGATGCCGAACTGTCCCGAATATCGTAGATTCCCCGGCAGCCGGTGCATCAAGCGCCGCTCACCTCGAGGTCCGAATCAGTCGCCGTCGCTTGCTTGGCCAGCAACTCCGCAATTACTCGCTCATTACGTGGTTTTTTGAGCGGGTTTTCTGGCTGCTCCACTTACTCTCGCCGAGTCAGCTGGTGCGACGCGGCCGCGTGGCACATGTCGACTCCGATGCTTTTCGTCAGGATCCTCAGGGTGCCACCGTTCGGCGCGCCAAGCGCGTTGAAGGGTACATCATTGCGTGGTTCACCGCAGAAGTCGTGTTGCTCTGGTGCAGTGCTGCGTCCGTGAGCCTTCCGCCGTGGGTACCGCGCACCATCGTCGTGGTGCGCATTCTGGACATTTTCCAGACGTCGGTCAATCTCAGTGTGTTCGACCAGCTGCGCACCGACGAACGATTGCTCATCTCGTCAGCGGTGCGCACGTTGGTACTGAGTTTCCTCAACTACATCGAGCTGTTGGTTTGCTTCGGCATCCTGTATTCGACGCTTGAGGGCAGTCTGATCGGGTCTGTCGGCTGGCTGGATGATCTGTACTTCAGCGTCGTCACGCAGCTCACGATCGGATACGGCGACATTCACCCTGTCGGATGGGCCCGCGTCGTCAGCGTCCTGCAAGGGCTCGTTTCGGTGGCCTTCACGATTCTCATCTTTGGGCGAATTGTTGCCGTGCTGCCGCGCATCGGCAGCGTGATGAAGCACTCGAACGACGAATGAATCGATACCGCAGTAGTACGTGCCGAAGCTCGGCGACGCAGGGATCATCACGGTGGCTCATCGGGCGATCGCCGCGCTGTCCGCATAGATCAGCGCCGGCCGCACGCGGGACGACCAGTCGCTGACGTCTGTCCACTCGCGAAGTACAGGTTCGTCAACCTGCTCGGGCGACTGGTCCATCCAGGCCTGCGCGGAGTCTCGGCCGAGCAGACGGAGGAAGTGACCGTCGCCGCTGGGGTTCGCCGCGGTCGGATATTTCGACCACGCGAACGCGTCAGGGTGCGCTCGCCGCACTACGGTGAGGAGCCGGAGTGCCGCGGCGACGGGACGAACGAGCCGGGTGTCCAACACGTTCAGGTGCACGCCGGAGCATCGTTCACCGGCGTGAGGCTCAAGTTCTGGCGTGAAGGTGACCCCCTCGCATCGCACACCCGCCAGCGGTAATGCGTCGATCGCTCGCAGCACGGCTGCAGCATCCAACCACGGTGCGCCGATGCGTTGAAACGCCGCCGATGTTCCGCGACCGACGCTGAGGTTGGTCGCCTCGAACAGGCACAT
>JANNEV010000437.1:0-5944 GCA_031379145.1 Gemmatimonadaceae bacterium | reverse complement strand
TGCGCGGCTTCGACAGCAATTGGATTCGAGTACGACGGAACACGCTCGCTGGGTCCGGGAGGGCCTCGCAGAGCCGATCGGAACGCGCGCCGATCTGTTCCGCTCGTTCTCCGTGTACAACGACATGGTGTACGATCGGGCACAGGCCATGTATCAGGCGCTGCACGACGTGATGGGCGAAGAGGATTTCCAGCTGTTCCTGCGCGAGTACTACGCGCGCTGGCAGTTCCGGCACGTCGACCGATGGGCGATGCAGGGGTCGGCGGAACGCGTGTCGAAACGATCGCTGGGTTGGTTCTTTGATCAGTGGGTGAACGAGACCGGAGTGATCGACTATCGGCTACGGACTCCGACGGTGCGCCGCGACGGTGATGGGTGGACGGTGACCGCTCAGCTCGTGCGCGTGGCGGGCGCCTATCGTCATCCCATGCCGGTGGGGGTTCGGACGGCAGAGGGATGGACCGTGGTTCGCGGTGACGCGGACAAGGATGTGCAGGTCGTTTCCATTCGTGTACGGTCGGCACCGGACCTGCTTTGGCTCGACCCGTTCGGTGCCACGGACAGCCCCTATTCGTCCTACTATCGACTGACGTTGCGCGGGCAATGAGATCGTCGAAGCGCCGCCGCACGGCGTGCATGGCGATCTGCCGCGCGGCATTTCTCAATCCCAAGGCGGTCGCATGAGTGGTCCGGTCGACGTCAAACATGTCCCCAAACCGTGGGGGCACGAGACTATCTGGGCACATACGGATCGATACGTCGGCAAGATCCTGCACATCACGGCCGGTCAAGCCCTGTCGGTGCAGTACCACGAGCGGAAAGACGAAACGGTCTATCTGCTGACCGGCGAGATGAACTACTGGGTGCAACTACCGGGCGAGACGGAGCTGCGGGATCAGCGGCTTTCCGCCGGGCAGTCGTTTCGCATCACTCCGGGTACCATTCACTACATGGAAGCCGTGACGGATTGCGACGTGTTGGAAGCGAGCACGCCTGAACTCGACGACGTGGTACGCATCAAGGATCGGTACGGACGCGAGGGCACCAGCGCCCCGTGACGGGGACGTGAGTCGCAGCGCGTTGCCGCCGCCGCGTCGGTCATCACGGGCGTCGCGCTCGGCGCCGAGGATCCGTCAGGCGCGCGCCCTTCCGCGCGGGCCGCGCGGAGCTGCATTTTGCAACACAGTTCGCCCTCCGGCGCGTCGCGCTCCATCGGTATGGTGCGTGGGCATGCGCTGAGCGTCCTCCCGCCACGATTCCATTCTCTCCATGAAAGTCATCATTCCGCTCGCCGGCAAAGGGACGCGCCTTCGTCCGCACACGCACGTCGTGCCCAAGCCCATGCTCAAAGTCGCTGGGCGACCGGTCATGAGCTATGTGATGGACGACGTGCTCAAGTTGGGCAACGTGGAGCAGGTGGTCTACATCACCGGCCACCTCAAGGAAAAGGTCGAGTCGTTCGTCGGGCAGGCGTACAACATCCCCAGCGTTTTCATCGAACAGCACGTCCAGGACGGCACCGCGGGTGCGATTGCGTTGGCGCGTGAGTTCGCCGACCAGCCGGTGCTGATCATTTTCGTGGACACCATCTTCGATGCCGATCTCAGCATCGTGAAGGACACGGATGCCGACGGCATCATCTGGACGAAAGAGGTCGAAGACTACCAGCGGTTTGGCGTGGTCGTGACCGACGCGGACGGATTCATGACGAAGATCGTGGAGAAGCCAACCACGCCGATCTCGAAGCGGGCGAACATCGGCCTGTACTATATCCGGAACTGGAAGTTGTTGTTCGAGGGCATTGCGCATGTGCTCACGACACCGCCGAACAAGGGCGAGTGGTACCTCACCGACGCGTTCCAGTACATGATCGATCATGGCGCGCGCATCAAGGTGGTGGACGTCGAGGGCTGGTACGACGCCGGGCAGTTGGAGACGCTGTTGGAGACGAATCGCACCATGCTGGAAAAGGGTCGGGCGCGCCATCCATCAACGCTCGGCGCCGGGACGACGCTGATCGAGCCGGTGTACATCGAAGATGGTGTCACGATCGAACACTCGACCATTGGCCCGAACGTGTCGTTGGGCGCGGGGAGTCGTGTGCACCGCTCCACCATTGCCAACGCGGTCATCGGGTCACAGTGTGCGATTTCCGACTCGAGGTTGCACGACGCATTCATTGGCGACTCGGTGGTTGTCGAGGGGCACACTGGCACGCTCAACGTCGGTGATCATTCCGAAATCAGAGGTGGGGTATGACCGATCGTGTCTCCCGTCGAGATCTGCTGTCCGGTGCGGCGGCCGCTGCTGCGGCCGCGCTGACGGCCACACCCGCCCGGTTGTTTGCGGCCACCGATGAGTGGCGCGTGGATCTGTCGCCTCCTGCTCCGGCGGATGCGCAGCGAATGCTGGGCGTGCCGTTTGAGAAGCGTGAGACGGTGAGAATCGCGATTGTTGGAACCGGCCTTCGCGGCCGTTCCATGCTGCGGGAGTTTCTGGCGGTTGAAGGCGTGCAGATCACCGCGCTGTGTGATGTGGTCGAGGATAAGGCCAAACGCGCGGCGGCAATGGTTGTGAAGGCCGGACAACCCGAGCCGGCCTTGTATACCAACGGCGAACGCGACTACGAGCGACTCGTTCAGCGGCAGGATATCGATTTCGTGTACACGGCGACACCGTGGCTTTTTCATACGCCGGTGTCGCTGGCTGCCATGCGCGCCGGCAAGCATGTGGGAAGCGAAGTCACCATTGCGATGACGTTGTCCGATTGCTGGGAGCTGGTCGAGACGTCGGAGAAGACGCGTCGTCACTGTCTGATGATGGAGAACTGTTGCTACGGCAACAGCGAGCTGACGGTGTTGCAGATGGTTCGTCAAGGCGTGTTTGGTACGCTACTGCACGCCGAGGCAGCCTATTTGCACGACCTTCGGTCGATCCTGTTCGAGGACAAGGACGAGGGACTCTGGCGCCGCCTTCCGCACACGCAGCGCAACGCCAACTTCTATCCCACGCACGGCCTGGGTCCGGTGGCGCAGTATCTTGGCATTCACCGTGGTGACCGCTTCGACTACATGGTGTCGATGGCCTCGCCGGAGGCCGGACTGACCGAGTGGCGCGAGCAACAGGTCTCGAAAGACAGCGCGAAGTGGCAGGAGCGATACAAGGCGGGCGACGTCAACTCTTCCCTGATCAAGACGGCAATGGGACGCACGATCCTGTTGCAGCATGATGTCGTAAATCCGCGTCCGTACTCCCGATTGAACAATCTGCAGGGCTCGAAGGCTGTCTTCAACGATTACCCGCCACGCTTGTACGTCGATGGCGCGAAGGGAGGAGAGAAGTGGACTCCGCTGGCCGAGTTGGGCAAGCAGTACGAGCATCCATTGTGGGCGGCTGTGGGCGATCTCGCGCGATCCAACGGCGGACACGGTGGCATGGATTTCGTCATGGCGTATCGGTTGGTGCAGTGCATGCGTGAAGGATTAGCACCCGATTTCGACGTGTACGACGCAGCGGCTTGGAGCGCTCCGTTCCCTCTGAGTGAAGACTCCGCGCGGAAGGGCAGTGCACCGGTCAAGTTCCCCGACTTCACACGCGGTGCGTGGAAGTCGTCGCCTACGGCCATGGTCACGAAAGCGGGCGCGTGAGCATTACCACCGCGGCGATCCTTGCGCGTGGCCACGGCACGCGCATGCGGCGCGGCGATTCGGAGGCGCGGCTGGATGACGCGCAGGCCTCCGCTGCCGACAGCGGTGTGAAGGGCATGATCCCGATTGGGCGTCCGTTCCTGGACTACGTTATCAGCGCCCTGGCGGATGCCGGCATCACCGACGTGGTCCTGGTGCTCGGACCCGAGCACGATGCTGTGCGTCGATACTTTGTCGTGGACGCTCCGCCAACGCGCGTACGCGTGCGGTTCGCGATGCAGGAGAAGGCGCGCGGTACGGCGGATGCGGTGGTCGCGGCAGCGCAGGTAATCGGCGCGCGACCGTTTCTGGTGCTGAACGCCGACAACTACTATCCCGTGGACGCGTTCCGCGCACTGGCTGCCTCGAACGATGCGGGCACGATCGCATTTGATCGAGACGCGCTGGTGCGCGATGGCAACATCGATGCGGTGCGTGTGGGAGCCTTTGCGGTGCTTCAGGTGGACGCGGACGGTCTGCTGCGTGGGATCATGGAGAAGCCCGGAGACGCGGTGGACCTGGCGTCGACGGAAGCGCGATGGGTTGGCATGAACTGCTGGGCGATCACGCCGGCGCTGGTGGAGGCATGTCAGCGTGTGCCGCTCTCGGCCCGTGGCGAACACGAGTTGCCTGAAGCTGTCGCCCTGGCGTTGCGCGAGGGGACAACGGTGCGCGCCATCCGAATGGCCGCACCGGTCTTGGATCTGTCGCGCCGGTCGGATATCGCCGCAGTTGCGCGAGCGCTGGCCGGCGTGACGGCGAGTCCCTGAGCGCCAGTGGACGCCGCGCCACTCCAGACGACACTGGTGCGTTGCCCTCTCGACGCGGCCGGACTATCTCCCGATGTCCTGTCGCGCTATCGGAAACTGCTCGGCGACGCGCACCGTGCCCTCGATGACGGCAACGTGCCCAAGGACGCTCGCCGGGAGTGGATCATTCCCGGTCGTGTGGAGGTGCTGGGCAAACATGTGGACTATGCTGGCGGCCGATCGTTGTTGTGCACCGTGGAGCGCGGCATCGCGCTGGTTGCGCGACCGCACGCACAGCGTTCGCTGGTGGTGCGCGACGCTCGTCGTCGCGAGGCGATTTCGATCTCGTTTGCGGAGTCCATGCACGGCAGCCTGCCATGGGCGGTGTATCCGCGCACGGTGGTACGTCGACTGGTGCACAATTTCGGAGATGTGCTGCAGGGCTGCGACTTGTCGTTGGCGAGCAACTTGCCATCCGCGTCCGGACTGTCCAGCTCCAGTGCGCTCACGGTTGGCCTCACGGTGGCGCTTGCAGCGCTCGCCGATTTGCCGTCACGCGCCGAATGGTCGGCGTCCATTCCTGATCGTGTCCATCTGGCGGGGTACGTTGGTGCGTTGGAGAACGGCGCCGACTACGGTGCATTGCTTGGCGAGCGCGGCGTCGGCACCATGGGTGGGGCACAGGACCAAACGGCCATTTTGTGCTGCGGCTCAGGGCAGCTGGACGTCTTCGGTTGGGCGCCGGTGCAGCATGAGGAGACGGTGCCGTGGCCCGCGGAATACGTGTTCGTCATCGGGGTGAGCGGCGTGGTCGCCGCGAAGACCGGCGCCGCACGCGATCGCTACAACCGAGTGGCGCGAACGGCGCATCGCTTGGTCGCCGCCTGGAACGCATCGGGTGGGGGGACGGCGCGGACGCTTCGCGAGGCGTTCGTGGAGGCGGCCGCCGGGACCGCGATCACAGGCGTGCCAGATGCACTGCTTGCGGCGGCGTATGCCGGGGCTGATGACGAGTTTTCGGCCGCGACGCTGGCGGCGAGGCTCACTCAGTTTTACGACGAGGTATTCACGTACGTGCCTGGTGCCGCACGCGCGCTGGCGAACGGTGAGCTCGGGGCCTTTGGCGATGTCGTTGCGGCGTCTCAGGCGGGGGCGGAGCGAGCATTGGGCAATCAGATTCCAGCGACCACTGCATTGGTTGCTTTGGCGAATGAGCTCGGCGCGGTGGCGGCGAGCGCTTTCGGTGCCGGCTTTGGAGGCAGCGTCTGGGCCATGGTACGACGCGATGAAGCGGAACGATTCACGTCGGTTTGGCGCGACCGTTTTTCGCGTGGACGCACCGGTCAGCTGGGTCGCACCCATTTTTTCGTGACCGCGCCTTCGGTTCCAGCCTTCGAAGTGGCGGCCGACTAGCCGCCCTGACGACGAACTCAACGCACCCGGTTCGTGGCCGGCTCGTCCGTTTACGAGTTGCCGGTGCTCGCCAGCGTGAGCACCAGTTCGAACAGG
>JANNEV010000434.1:0-4038 GCA_031379145.1 Gemmatimonadaceae bacterium | reverse complement strand
GTTCACGCGCATCGCCCTGCCCAACGCGCAGATGTATCACGTGGCGACCGATACCAAAATTCCGTACAACCTCTACGGGAATCGGCAGGACGGATATTCGTACGGAGGCCCCAGCAATTCCCGCGGATCACGGTCCATTGGCGTGTGGAGTGCGGTGGGGGGATGCGAAAGCGGCTGGGCGATTCCGGATACCATCGACAACCGTACTGTCTGGAGCGGCTGCTATGACGCGGGCCTTGAGCGGTTCGACCTGCAGACCAGGATGTCGCGCGCCGTGGAACCGTGGCCCGAAGCCGGCTACGGCGTGGCGCCAAAAGACCTCAAGTACCGCTTTCAGTGGACCTTCCCGATCCACCTGTCGCCGCATGATCACAACACGGTGTACGTCGGTTCGCAGTTCGTGCACAAGACCACCAATGGGGGACAGAGCTGGACGCTGATCTCGCCGGACCTTTCCACCAACGACAGCACCAAGCAGCAGTCATCGGGCGGGTTCGTGATAGACAACCTGTTCGTCGAGAACGTGACGGTGCTGTTCGCCATCGCCGAATCCCCGCTCCAGAAAGACCTGATCTGGGCGGGCACGATGGACGGGCTTATGCACGTGACCCGTGATGGCGGCAAGACGTGGACCAACGTCACGGCGAATCTGCCCGGCTTGCCAAAGTGGAGCACCATCTCCGGCATCGAACCCAGCAAGTACGACGCGGGCACGGCCTACGTGGCGGTGGATGCGCATCTCATCAACGATCGCGATCCGTACATCTACAAGACCTCGGACTTCGGCAAGACGTTTTCGAGGGTGAACGGCGACATCCCGAAGAGCGTGTTCAGCTACGTGCATGTGGTGCGCGAAGATCCGGTGCGAAAGGGCATGCTCTACGCCGGTACCGAAAACGGTCTGTACGTTTCGCTGGATGACGGTGGTCACTGGACTGAGGTGAATGGCAGCTTGCCGCATGCGCCGGTGAGCTGGTTGCAGATCCAGGGGCATTTCCACGATCTCGTGGTGGCCACCTACGGACGCGGCTTCTGGATTGCCGACGACATCTCTTATCTGCGGTCGCTTTCCGATTCGCTCCCCGCCAAGCGAGCGGCGCTGCTGCCGCTCCGCGCCGCCTATCGCTTCCGAAAGGTCTCCACCCCTACGGGAGCCACCAATTCCCTGGTGGGTGGCGAAGATCCACCGCTGGCGGCGACACTCAACTACACCATCGGCACCCTCCCCACAGACTCCACCGCTCGTGATTCCGTGCGTTTCCAGGTGTTCGATGCGGCGGGCACCATGGTGCGAAAGTTTGCGTCGGCTCCGCCAAAGCGCGGACTCAATCGCGCGCTCTGGGATCTACGCCACGACGGGCCGCGACGCGCCAAGCTCCGCACGGCGCCGCCGGGCAACACTGCGCTTCGCGTGCTCGACTCGCGGCCGCTCGTGCCCTGGGACCTCGATCTCGTGGGTGGACAGGTGGGCCCGTTGGTTGCGCCCGGGATGTACACGGTGGCCATGCTCTGGGGCCGTGATACCCTGCGCCAATCGCTGGAAGTGCGCCGCGATCCGAATAGCGAAGGAACGACGGCGGACATTGTTGCGCAGGTGACGCTGGCGCTCCGCATTCGTGATGCGCTCACCGAAACGGTGGCCTTGATCGACGAATCGGAATGGTCGCGCCGAGGGTTCGAGCAACTCCGCACGACGTTGCGGGAGAAGATCAAGGACGCCAAGGAGTTCGGGCCGGCGCCCGGGCGCGACCCCAAGCTCGCGGATGCGGAAGCGTTTCTGAAGGAGATCGACGCGGTGGAGAAGAAGGTGCTGGCCATCGAAGGCAAGCTCTACGACGTGGCGCTCACCGGCGCGCGTGAAGATGCGTTTCGGACGCCAAACCAGCTGTACGAAAAGCTGGCATCGGTGGGCAGCGACATCGCCGCATCGAGCGCCGATTTCCGTCCAACGGATCAGCAGGGTGAGGTGTATGGCATGCTGCGTAAACAGCTCGACGGCCTGAAAGTGCAATTCGGACAGTTGGTGGCCAACGATCTCAGCACGTTCGCGGCCAAGGCGGCCAAGCTCGGGCTGCAACCGCCGGTCATGTTCCAGGAGTGACGTACCGGCGGTGCGTCGCTCTGGCGTGTGCGCTCTCGTCACCAAGCCTGATGGTGGCGCAGGAGCCCGTCGCTCGCATCGCCGGTACCGTACGCGACGCCACCACGTCTGCACCGGTTGCCGGTGCCGTGGTGTCGTTGCTGAACGATGATCGTGCGGTGCTGCGACGGTTGGTCACCGGCGCCACCGGCCAGTTTCGGCTCGAGCGTGCCGCAACGGGCACGCGCATCCAGGTACTTCGGCTCGGCTATCGACCGCGCGAAGTGCCGGTGCCGAGTCTGGACAGTGCCGTGACCGTCACCATCGAACGTCTGCCCAACCTGCTCGATGGCGTGCGCGTTGTCGCGCGCGCGTCGTGCCCGGCGCGTGCGGACGCGCCGGCAGCGTTTGGTTTGTGGGAGCAGGCGCGCACGGCGCTGCTATCGTCGGTGGTGACGCGAGACACGCGCGCGGCGTACATGCGGCGGTATCGGTATGTCCGGGCGCTGGACAGTGCGCGCGTCGCGCGCATGACGGTGGAGACCGACACGACGCGCGCGGCCGTGACGTCGTTTTCGGCGGCCCTGACGCCGGCTGACTTCGTCCGCAACGGATTCGTGAACGACAGTGCCGGCGAGCGCATCTACTACGGCCCGGACGCGGACGTGTTGCTCAGTGACGCGTTTCTCGACGGCTACTGTCTGCGATTGGCTGACGTGGACCGACACCATCCGGAACGCGTGGGCGTGCGCTTCACGCCGTCGCGGCATCAGCGCGATCGCACGGAGATCGACGGGGCGCTCTGGATCGATACCAGTGCACGCACGCTGTCGCATATCTCGTACGACTATTTGGTGACGGATGGTCGCCTTCGTGCGATGCGCCCGGGCGGTGAAGTGGTGTTCGACGAAATGCCCAATGGCACGGTGCTGATCGATCGCTGGTCGATGCGCCTGGCGGGATTCGTGGAGGAGTCGATTCCCGGCGCCCGCGGCGTGGGCGCGCGACTTAGTCGCGGCATGGTGGTTACTCCCCAAGCGGGGGCAGTACGCCTGCTTACGGTGATGAGCGAGACAGGCGGCGCGATGGCCGAAGCCCGTTGGCTGGACGACGCTACGTGGCGCGGGGTATTTGGTGCGTTGACGCTCGGCGTGCGGAGGGACGCGAGTGCGTCGGCAACGAGTGCGTCGGACGGTGGTGCGTCGGATACGGTGCACCCGCTGGCCGGCCGCACCGTGCGCTTGGTCCACACACCGTACTCGGCGCAGCTCGACCGTACTGGTGTCGCACAGTTCGACGAACTGCTGCCGGGCTCGTACAACGCGTCTCTCGAGGATGCGCGTCTGCGGGCAATTCATCTGACGCTCTCGGTACGAGTGCCAGGCGACGTGGAACGTGGTGCGACGCGCTCCGCAACCGTGCTTCTGCCGACAGCAGAGTCGTTCGTGGTCGAGCACTGCAAGCGGTCCAAGCAGTGGCGCGAAGGCAATCTCCCGTTGGTTCTGGCGCGTGTCCTCGCTAACGGCGTTCACCCCGTACGTGACACTCGCGTCACCATGGCGTACGAGTCGGCGGCGGGAGGATGGCAACAGAGCACACGTGAATTCACCACGGGAGCGGATGGTGTCGCGACGCTCTGCGCGGGCGCGGCGTCGTGGGGGCAGCGTGTTCGGGTCATCGCGCGGACCGCAGATGGCGCGGTATCGGAGCGCGTAGTGACGTTGCAGCCGACACTGCAGGTTGTGCCGATGACGGTGCCGCCGCCCTGAACCGGCGACACTACACTACCGCTTGGTCAGCACCACAATGGCACCCAGCGGATGACCGGTGCCGAATCGCGTGGTGGCGTCGGCCGCGTTGATGTACCGAATCTCCATGACGGCTAACGCCGTCACCGCTTCGAGCGTTTGCGGACCGCCCGATCGCACGCCGTCCACGTACACCACGATCTCCGCACC
>JANNEV010000419.1:0-2906 GCA_031379145.1 Gemmatimonadaceae bacterium | reverse complement strand
CTGGAAGGTTTGAGTAATGGAGGCTGAAGGGGTATTCCACGGTCTCGGCTGTCGCCGGCTGGAGGGCTCCGGCCGTGCAAAACATGGCGCCGAGTAGGAAGGGAAGTGCCTTGCGGCGGAGTGAGCGGGAGCGGATGGGTGCGAGGGTAATGTGGGTGGTCATAGTACGAGTGGGCTTTTTGTTGGTTAGTGGGTTTGTGCGGGGACACCCAGCGCGAGGGCCGTGAAGGATTCCTTCATGGCTTCAGCGCACCAAGGTGGTCCCCTGCATCCTCTGTATTGCGACGACCTCGATGACTTATAAGGTGATCGTAAAAAATTTTGGGGAATCGCTTCGGACTTGTCCTCCGCAGCCTCGAAGAGGCAAAAGTCGAAAGCCCAGGGCAACGCCCTGGGTCTTGTTCGGCGTGGGGCAGCCCTGAAAGGGCGCAACACCGGAAGTCACCGCCCTTTCCGGGCTCGTACCGTTCACTTCGATAACCCAGGGCGTTGCCCTGGGCTATCGACGGTCGCCTCTGCGAGGCTGCGGAGGAAAAGTAGAGATAGCGATGCGCGCCAGGATAACTTACCAAGACGCGCTACGAACTGCCGGCGGCGCTCGCCAGGCGCGCCGCTTCGAGGGTGGAGCGCAGCTTGCGCAAGATGGCGTGCTTGCGCTGGCTCACGGCGGGCTGGCTGATGCCGAACTCCGACGCGATCTCGCGTTCCGATTTCTCTTCAAAGAAGAGCAGTCCGATCAACCGGCGCTGAGCGTCGGGCAAGGCCGCGATGGCTTCGACGAGCGTCTCGGCTTCTTCGGGCAGTGCCTCCGCCGTGTCGGGCGCGCAGTGATCCGGGATCTCGCCCGGTGGCGGGGCGTCGTCTTCGTGCGGCGTGTCGTTCTCCGAGCAGGAAGAGTGGAAGCGCAGTCCGTAATTCCACTCCTGCCGGTAGCGGGTGAGGACGCGGTTCATCGCGCGCTGGTGCAGAAATCCGGCATAGGGCACGCCTCGCTCGGAATCGAATTCGTCTTGGCCCATCCATGCCGCGACGGTGACGATCTCCTCGACTTCTCTGCTCCAATCGTTGGCGCACCAATTGGGCGGCAGGCGCCAGGAGACCGCTCGGCGGTGGCACGAGTGGATGACGGCCAGGGTCTCGGCAGTGAACGGGTCTGCGGGCGGGGCGGAGCCTGCGCCGATGGCTGGAATGCACTGGGGCGGTGCTGCATCCGTTGGCTGCGATTGCCTCGCTTCGCGCGATGGTTCCTTGGTGAATGTGGGAGGGTGGTCGAGATGGAAGGTGGGGTGGTTCATGGTGGGGGCAGGAGTTTCTCGCCTTTTGTTGCACGCTTTCCGCCCCCCCCTGACCGGCGAGGGCTCGGTCCAGAGAGACGCAGTGAGTTAACGGCGTGCTGTGGCGGAGCCGAGGATGGGCGGACTTCCACAGGAAACGCGAGGACCAGTTTGCGGGGCGCGTGGGACAAAACGCTCGATCCGAGCATTATGTGCAGCGCGTCGGGGCGCGCGAGTGGCACTTCAACTCGATGAGCTTCGACCCCACGCGCCCGCCGCCTCCGCACGCATGCGATCTAGGAAACGATTCTGCCCTCCATGATTGTGCCTTCCTCGTTGGGGGCAGGTTGTCGTTGGTGAGTTCCTGATCAATTCCCGCGGAGCCCGTTGCCTTCGCCCGCGAAGTTTGGGACACGATGGAGCGTGTCCTTCCAGCGATGCGTCGCCTTGCGGGGCGCGCACGTTTAGTCAGACATCATGTCCCTCGCCATCCACTGGTTCCGCCGCGATCTGCGCATCGCGGATAACACGGCGCTCAATGCCGCGGTCGCGGCGCACGCGCAGGTCGTGCCGGTGTATGTCGTCAGCGAGTGGAAAGCGGAGCATCACTGGTGCGGCGCGGCGCGGCAGGAATTTTTGTGCGGGTGTCTTCGGTCGCTCGCGAAGAATTTGGAAGTGAAGGGTGGGCGGCTCATGGTGCGGCAGGGGAGTGCGGAGAAGGTGCTGGAGAAGCTGGTGCGGGAGACGGGGGCGGACGCGATTTACTTTGCGCGTGATCCCGATCCGTATGGGCGCGCGATGGAGGCGAAGGTCGTGGCGATGGCGGAGCGGCTGGGCGTGTCGGTGCATCCGCACAAGGATCACGCGCTGCACGAGCGCGGCGAAGTGCTCTCCGGCAGCGGCACGGCGTTCCGGGTTTTCACGCCGTATTCCAAGGCCTGGCTGAAGCTCGACAAAATTCCGCCCGGTCGCACGCTGGCGAAAATTTCCACGCCGTCGAAAATCGCGAGTCTCGAGTTGCCGACGCTCGCGACGTGGGGACTCACTTCCGATGCGGAGATCGTCGAGCCAGGGGAAGCGGCGGCGCGGCAGCGGCTGGGGCGTTTCCTCGACGGCGCGATTCTCGACTACGGGACGCGACGCGATTTGCCAGCGGTGGAGAATACTTCGCGCCTCTCGCAAGACCTGCGCTGGGGCTTGCTTTCGATCCGCGAAATCTACGCGCGCTGCACCGAACTCGCCGCGCGCGCGAATGCGGCGCAGCGCAAGAGCATCGGCGTGTGGATCAATGAACTGGTCTGGCGCGAGTTTTACTTTCAGGTGATCTGGAACGTGCCCGAGGTGCTCGATTACGAATTCCAACCCGAGTATCGCGCGCTGAAGTGGCGCGATCATTGGCGGCCCGAGGAGCGCGCGGGCGGCGCGGGATTTCAGCGCTGGTGCGCGGGGCAGACGGGCTTCCCGATCGTCGATGCGGGGATGCGACAGCTCGCGGCGACCGGCTTCATGCACAATCGCGTGCGGATGATCGTCGCGATGTTTCTGACGAAAGATCTGCACGTCTGGTGGATGCACGGCGAGAGCTGGTTCATGCGCCGGCTCGTGGATGGCGAGATCGCGAGCAACAACGGC
>JANNEV010000373.1:0-6233 GCA_031379145.1 Gemmatimonadaceae bacterium | reverse complement strand
GCATGGTCGTCGTTTCCCGCCACCCCGAACGGCACCGTTGCGGGACTCTGGATGACTGGACTGACCAACGTCCTCGCCGTGGGCGCCGACGGCAGCGGTGATCTCGGCCTGTCGTTCCGCTTTGATGGCAGCACCTGGCAGCAGGTACCGTTTAGCAACACCCGAGTACTCACCAGCGCATGGGGACCGAGTCTCTCCGACCTCTACGTGACCGGAGATCGCGGGACGTTGCTCCGCTTCAACGGCACGGTCTGGCAACCCGTGACGCTCCCAATCAACGAACTACTCTGGAGTGTTTCAGGCTCGCCCAACGGCGTTGGGGCCGCGTTCGCAGTGGGTTACAACAGCACGATCATTGCCGGTGCCATTGGCTTCTCCCCGATTGTGGCTGCCGTCGCTGCGGCCACATCGAGCTCGCTCGAACCATCGGCGGCGGCGCGCCGTTCGCGTGCGGCCGCGCGACATTCGTCGCCACCCAGTGGCGCCCAGCGACAACAGCGGAAACGCAGGCATCGATAGCGCACCGCGGTCGGTAGGACGTCGCGTCGAACAACCGCGCGACTTCAGGCGGGCACGGACACGATGCCGCGCTGAACACCAGGATCAAATCACAGAACGGGCCATCCCTGCACTCAGGGGATGGCCCGTTCTGCGTCTTGCGTAGCCATCCGATCGTCACGCCGCGGGCACTCGTAGCTCCAGCGAAACACACTGTGCCAGCCATGAAACGATTTCGTGGGACCAGCGGGCGTCTTGCTGCCGACACCTGTGTGGGAGTGAGTCGCAGGACGGACACGCTCGCCCTGCACTCTTCGCCCGAACGTCAGTCATGACGCTCGCCATCGTTGTGACGACAGCCGCGTCGTCCGAACCGAACCGCTACGGAGATTCCATGCTCAACCTGATCACCGCGACGTCGCGACGCTCGCTCCGCCTCTTCGCCACCGGTGCCGTAACCGTCGTCGCGTTAGCCGCCTGCTCCTCATCGTCAGACAGTATTGCCGCCCCTGAAGCGCCGGCTGCCGCCGCCAAGCTCGAGTTGAGCAGCAACGGCATCGCGCTGACTGGCATCGGCGCCACCGACACCGTCCGCGCCACGCTTCGTGACGCCGCCGGGAATGCCGTCGGGGGCTCGGTCCGCTGGACGAGCGCCAACCCGGCCGTCGCCGAAGTCAGCGCCTCAGGCGCCATCAGCGGCAAGGCCGCCGGAACCACCATCGTGACGGCCGCCTCGGGTGCCTTCACCGCCGACGTCGAAGTTCGCGTGTTTGGCGTCCGCGGCGTGGCGTTCGCCCAAAGCGCGGTTGCGGTACGCGCCGGAGACAAGCAGACCATCGGCGCCATCATTGATGCCGATGCCAGCGCGCCACAGGAACTGCGCTACAGCAGCGCGAACCCGGCGGTGGCCACCGTCAACGCCGAGGGAGAAATCAGCGGCGTGACGGCCGGTTCCACCTCCATCACGGCAACCTCGATCGCCGATCCGCGTCTCTCGGCCACGGCCAGCATCACCGTCAATCCGGCGCGCGCGGTTTCGTTCGCTCCCGGCGGCGCTGCCATCACGCTGTGGCGTGGTGATTCCCGCTCGGTCAGCGCCGCGGTTGACGTGGATGCCAATGAATCGAGCGACATCGTGTGGAGCAGCGGCAACTCAGCCGTGGCCACTGTGAACGAGAGCGGTGTCATCACGGCGGTTGGTGAAGGCACGGCCATCATTCGCGCCACGTCCGCCGCCGACGCTCGTGCCAGCGCCCAAATGGTGCTCACCGTGCTGCCGGCGCGCAGCGTCTCCATCGCCCCGGACAGCGTCACGTTGGCGCCGGGTGCCGAGCAGCAGCTCACGGCGACCGTGCAGATCGAGGCGGGCCTCAACACCGACGTCACCTGGAGCAGCAGCGACACCACTGTCGCTACCGTCTCTGCCACGGGTGTGGTCACCGCCGGCGCCACCGGTTTCGCAACCATCACTGCAACGTCCGTGACCGACGGCACGCGCAGCGGTACGGCCTTCGTCAATGTCACCGATGTTGGCTCGGCCGGCATCCGCGCTTCCCGCGGTCTCTCCCGGCGCAGGGGATCGCGCTGAGCACTTCGGCGCGCACGCTCCAGGCGAGCGTATAGCGGCTCAAGCGAATACCACGGTGTGACAACGGGTCGACTTCCTCACGGAGGTCGACCCGTTGTGTTGCTCCCTCTGGCTTCCACGTGCGTCGGCAGCCGCATACCGGACGGTGCAGCCGCGTCACACGAACGGCAGCATCACCGGCGACGAAACAGCCTTGGCTCGCTGCGCTACAGGCGTGGATCACGGTGAGACGTCCTCCTCGCGAAGGGCTGCGCACATCCACGCACGCCCGCGCGCGCGATGCCAGCGCGTTTCGATTCCGCATCCGACTGCTCAACGGCGCTTCACGCCGATGACCTAGAGGCTCAATGGCTCGCTCGTTTCAATTAATTCAACGTCGACTTCGAACAGTCATCAGCGCCCGATCACTCGGCATGGCGTTGCTGGCGTCCTGTTCGGCGGCCGGAGACGGTGTCACGTCACCCGGAAGGCCCACGACACCGAACGGTCCAGGCGCCGCAGCGCTGATCGATATGTCAGTACCCGCCATCGCGTTGGGTGGCGTCGGTGCCACCGAGACGATCTCCGCAACGATTCGCGATGCATCCGGCCGTGTGCTCGTATCGCCAAGCGTCACGTGGACCAGCGAGAACCCGACGGTGGCCGACGTGACCGGCAGCGGCGTTTCCGCGGCGATTGTTGCGCGAGCACCCGGAGTCACACGCATTCGTGCCGCCTCGGGAAACGCCGCAGCTTTCATGGACGTCCGTGTCCTCGGTGTTCGCGCCATTGTCGTTTCGCCCGCGTCTCTCGGACTGCGCGTGGGCGACCTCGCGCCGCTGACCGCCGCCGTTCAGGGCGACGCCGGTGCATCGCAAGCCGTGCGCTGGTCCGTGCTGAATCCGTCCGTCGCCACCGTCGATGCGTCCGGCTTCGTGACGGGCGTCTCGGTTGGCACCACGACCGTGCGAGCCAGCGCCGCCGCCGATCCGAGTGTCCTCGCCACGGCCACCATTGTGGTATCGCCCGCTCGCACCATCTCCTTCGCGCCCGGGCTCAGTGCCATTACGCTCTGGGTCGGAGACACACGCACCGTGCCGCCCGAGATTGACGTGGACTCCACACAGTCACGCGCGCTGGCCTGGACCACCGACAACCCCGCTGTCGCCACCGTCAGCAGCGATGGCACCATCACCGCAGTGAGCGCAGGCACGTGCATCATCCGAGTGGCATCCGTGGCAGACCCGCGGGCCAAGGCCGATTTGCTGGTGACCGTACTTCCGGCGCGACGCGTCACCGTCACGCCAGCCAATCTCACCGTTGGCGTGCAGCAGCAAGCCACACTTGTCGCCAGCGTTGCCATTGACAATGGCCTCAGCACCGCCGTGACGTGGGCGAGCAGCAACAGCGCGATCGCGAGCGTCTCGTCATCCGGAACTGTCATCGGCATCGCCCAAGGGGTCGCGACGATCACCGCCACCTCTGTCGGCGATCCGACGCGCAACGGCGTTGCCACCGTGAGCGTCATTCCCACGGTGCGATCGGTGGTCGTGACGCCGAATACCCTGAGCACTTTCGTGGCCGATCAGGACCAACTCACGGCCGATGTCATCGTGGATGGAGCTGTCGCTCGCAGCACCACATGGCGCACCAGCAACCCCGCCATCGCAACCGTATCGAGCGCGGGCATCGTCGCCTCGCTGGCACCAGGACAGGCTACCATTACCGCCATCTCCACGGTGGACACCACGAAGCGCGGCTCAGCGGTGGTGACCGTGCAACCGGCGCCAGCGGTGGGTATTTCACCCTCGCAGGCCAACATCGCCATCGGCGAGCAACGCGCGCTGAACGGACACGTCACGGTTGCGCAGGGGCTGAGCACCGCGCTCATCTGGCGGTCCAGCGCACCAATGATCGCCTCGGTGAATGCGAGCGGAGTCGTCACTGGGCAGAGTATCGGTTCCGCCATCATTACCATGCTGGCCGTCGCGGATACAACCAAACAGGCAACCGCCACGATCACCGTGAATCCCGTGGTCCGATCGGTCGACGTGATGCCAGCCAGCGTCAACGGGTTCGTTGGAGAGGTCGTGCAACTCACCTCGAACGTCGTTGCTGATGGAACGCTCTCGCGCAGCACCACGTGGCGTACCAGCAACGCGTCCGTCGCCACGGTCTCGCCCACAGGTGCGGTGTCACTGGTAAGCACTGGGCAAGCAACCATCACCGCGGTCGCGGTGGCCGACACTACAAAACGCGCTTCTGCCAATGTTTCTGTCGGTACGCCAGTGGTGCGCGGCGTGTCGCTCTCACCACCGTCGGCGTCATTGTTCCTCGGTCAGACCCAGCAGCTGAACGTGACGGTGTCGGCCGACGGTGCCCTCTCGACCGCGTTCACGCTGCGCTCGAGCAACCCAGCCGTCGCGTCGGTCAGTGCCACCGGCCTCGTCACCGCGCTGACGGCCGGTACCAGTACCATCACCGCCATCGCCTCGGCGGATACCACCAAGCGCGCGACCGCCACCATCACGTCGGCATCCCGACCGATCAGCGTGACGCTGTCGCCACGTCCGGTTACCGTTCGCGCCGGTGCAACGCAGCAACTCTCTGCGGCGGTCTCCGGCGATCCTGGCGTGAGCACGGCAGTCACGTGGAACTCCGCCGCCGTCGGTATCGCCACGGTCAGCTCCGCCGGGCTGGTGACCGGAGTCGCCAACGGCATCGCGGTGATTTCCGCCACCTCCGTCGCAGATCCGACCAAGCGGGACACAGTGAGCGTGACGGTCAGCACGCTGCAACTCGCCACCAGCTGGACATCGTCGCGGTTGGGTGGCGTGCTGTATGAGGACGTGGTGTCCACCGTCGGATTCGGACAGAACTCGGCGTTTGTAGTCAACCTGCTTGGCGACGTATATCGGTGGGACGGCATTGCCTGGACGCTGTCGGCGCGAGGTTCAACGTATGGCCGTCAGTTTCTCGCGGTGCATGGATCGACCGCGAGCAACGTGTTCGCAGTCGGCACCGGTGGACTCATCGCGCGCTTCGATGGTTCGACGTGGTCACAGATGACCTCCGGCACCGGAAGCACATTGCTCGACGTCTGGTCGGATGGCGCCGGATCGGCCATGGCGGTCGGCGCCAACGGGACGGCACTGCGACTCTCCGGCGCCACGTGGGTGCCCACCAGCACTGGATCGGTGCAGACGTTGAACGGAGTCTGGACCACCGCCGGCGCCACGTTTGCCGTCGGCGCAGCCGGCGAAGTGCTCCGCTTCAATGGCAGCAGTTGGTCTCGACAGAGCGTGCCCACGGCAGAAACGCTGTACGGCGTCTCCGGTACATCCACATCCAACGTGGTGGTGGTCGGCAGCGTCGGCACAATCCTTCGCTTCGATGGGACGAGCTGGACGGTGCTCAACAACAGTGTTTCGTCGTCCGACCTGTACTCGGTCGATGGCACAACGGCGAACGGCGGACGCATGCACATCGCCAGTGACGCCGGGCTGCTGCAGCTCGACGGCACGACGTTGTCCCGATCCACCACACCGTATCGGCCGCGCTTGTACGCCGTCTCCGCCGATGCGGCGGGCATGGTGTGGGCGGTTGGCCAGCGCGGCATCGTCATGCGGCAGGTGAGCGGTACGTGGAACACCGTCAACCTCGCACCCGATCTCCTCGACGCCTGGAGCACGTCACCCACGAATGCGTGGGCAGTCGGCGAGTTCGGTTCCATCTATCGCTGGAGCGGTGCAAACTGGATGCGCGAGAGCGTGCCCACCGTGGTGACGCTCAACAGCGTCTGGGGCGCCAGCGCAAGCGAGGCCTTCGCCGGCGGCGAAGCAGGCACGATGTTGCGATTCAACGGCAGCAGCTGGAGTGTCATGAGCTTTCCGTCGACCGCGAACATCAGCGCGATCTGGGGCTCCAGCGGCAGTGATGTCTACGCGACGACATCCGCCGGACAGGTTGCCCGCTTCAACGGCGCGTTCTGGTCCATTGTCGCCACCACGACAAGTCCGCTGTGGGGGGTGTTCGGATTGTCCTCCAGCGAGGTCTATGTCTCCGGCGAGAACGGCACCCTACTCCGATTCAACGGCAGCGGGTGGACACCGAACTCACCAACGAACGTGGGCACGCTGGCCGGCCTGTGGGGCAGCAGCAGCAGCAG
>JANNEV010000357.1:0-7242 GCA_031379145.1 Gemmatimonadaceae bacterium | reverse complement strand
GGTGGTCATCAAGGTGCTCCCCACCGAACTCGCCGTGGGGGTCAGCACAGACCGCTTCCGTCGTGAGATGCAGCTTGTCGCACGGCTGCAACATCCGCACATCGTGCCCGTGCTGCACACAGGGTCCATGGGCGACGTGTTGTTCTATGTGATGCCTTTCATTCGCGGCGAGTCGCTCCGCGCGCGCATCGACCGCGATTCTGCGATGCCCATCGAAGACAGTGCGCGCATCCTGCGCGACGTCGCTGACGCGCTGGCGTTCGCCCACGGTGAAGGCGTGGTGCACCGGGACATCAAGCCCGACAACGTGCTGCTCTCCAATGGCCATGCGGTCGTCACCGACTTCGGTGTCGCCAAGGCACTGGGTATTGGTGGTGTGGATGGACAGACCGGTGGGCTCACGTCGGTCGGCATCGCCCTCGGCACGCCGGTGTACATGGCGCCCGAACAGGCCATGGCCGATCCGCACGTCGATCATCGCGCCGACATCTACGCGCTGGGGGTGATGGCGTACGAAATGCTCGCCGGACAGCCGCCCTTCGTCGCGCCAACCGCACAGGCGCTGATCGCGGCGCACATCACACGCGAGCCCGAGCCACTGCGTCGTACGCGTGCGACCGTGCCCGACGTGTTCGACGACCTCGTGCTGCGCTGCCTGGCCAAGCGCCCGGCCGACCGCTTCCAGCGCGCGCAGGAGCTCATCCCGCTGTTGGAGGGGATTTCACATCAGTCCACCACGCGCTCCAGCGTCGCTGCGACGGTTGCACCGGCTTTACGTGCCAAGGTGAAGCCGGCGGTGCTCGCCACGATCGGACTCGTGCTCCTGTTGGGCGTGGCGTGGGTACTCCGACAGGTGGCAGGGCTTCCGTTATGGCTGGTGGGCGTCGCGGTTGGCGTGGTGCTCGCGGGCGTGCCCCTTGCTCTCTGGCGCTCACCTCGCGGGAAGATCACGTCGCCGCGGCGTCTCGCGGCGCACGCCACCACTCGGCGCGGCCTACGAACGGCTGGGATCTTCTCAGCGGTGGCGATCGCGGCCATCACGATCGCATTCACGACGCTGCGTGCAGCGGGCGTGGGGCCGTTCGCCACACTGCTCTCGAGCGGCGCGCTGACGGAACGAGACAAGGTCGTGATCGCCGAATTCAGCAACACCACCACCGACAGCACCCTCGGCGTCGCGCTGACTGAAGCGTTGAGCATCGACCTTTCACAGTCGAAAGTGCTGCGCCTCATGACGCCCGTCGAGATCCGCGACGCACTCGCCCGTATGAAGCGGGACGCCAAAACGCGACTGACTTCCGAGGTCGCTACCGAACTCGCGGCACGCGAAGGGGCGAAGGTCATCGTCACGGGAGACGTGGCGCCCTTTGCCGGTGGGTTTGCCCTGTCGGGACGCGTGATCGATGCGAAGGGTGCAACGCTCTATGCCACTCGCACGACGGCCAAGAGCGCCAACGAGATCATTCCCGCACTGGAAAAGATTTCGCACGACATCCGCGAGGAGATCGGGGAGTCGATGCGCAGTATTCGCAGCACGCAGTCGCTGGAGCAGGTGTCGACGTCGTCGCTCGAGGCGCTGCAGTTATACACGCGCGGTATTCGTGGTTTGAGTTCGGGGAGCGATGATGATCGGCTGTCCTTGTTTCGGCAGGCCGTGGCGCTGGACACGGGCTTCGCGATGGCTTGGCGCGCCATTTACACAGACCTGGTCACTCTGCGTGGGGATCCGGCGCTGCGTCTGGAGGCGGCCGAGCGGATGTACCGATTCCGTGATCGGCTGCCGGCGCACGAGGCGCTGCTTACGGAAGCCGCGTACGCCAGCCTGTCCGGTGATCTCGAGCAGGCCATCGCGATCAATCGTCGCCTGATCGCGTCGTGGCCGGATGACATGCGGGCACAGAACAACCTCGGACTGTATCTGCGCGCGCTGGGGCGTTGGGATGAAGCAGAGAGAGTGCTCGCCGCGATGGTCAATGCGGGGACGCCATCGTCAGCGTCACACTACAATCTGGTGACGACGCAGATCCCGCTTCGGAAGTTTGCAGAGGCGCGTCATACCCTCGATCTGATGGCGGAGCGTTTTCCGACGTCCCCAGTGCGCTGGCAGGCGGGCTACTTTCTGGCATCTGCCACCAATCAATTCGACGATGCCCTCGCCATCACCGACTCACTGACCCGCGCCGGCAACGCGGGCTTCCGCTACTGGGGACATCTCTACAAGGCGGAGGTGTATTGGTTGCGTGGGCAAATCGCCAACGGACGTCGCGAGACACGCGCGGCCATGCAGGCGCAGCTCGAGCAACGCAACCCGGGCACCGCGTTGCGCGAGCAGTTGTGGGAGCAGTGGATGGAATTGCAGTTCCGTGGCGACACCGCCGGAACGCGCGCGCAAGTGGATGCCGCGCTCAGAGCACGTCCGCTCGATTCGTTGCCGCTCATCAGTCGGCCGTGGGGTGAGGTCGTGCAGCTACATGTTGGACTCGGTCAACTCACCGAGGCGAAGGCAGTCATCGCGCAATACGAGCGGGAGATGCCGGCCGTCATGCGCCGGGATGACCAGGCCATGGACCGGGCACGTGCCCAACTGGCCCTGGCGGAGGGTCGGCCGCAGGATGCGATTCCCCTGGCCATCAGAGGGCTCCTCGGATGCGACGGCTGCACCGCCGACCTGATCGGCGCCGCCTACGAGCGCCTCGGCGTCGTCGACTCGGCCATCCTCGCATACGAGCGCGGGCTCAACCCACCGGTGTACGGGTCGGGCTTCCAGAACTGGCGGCCCGCCGTGGTACCCAAGGCCATGTACCGCCTCGCGGAGCTCTACGAACAACGCGGCAACAACGCCCTCGCCCGCGATCGTTACGCGGCGTTCGTCGACCTGTGGTCCAAGGCCGACGCGCCCTTGCAGGGCGCGGTGGCCACCGCCCGCGATCGGATGAAGGCGCTGGCGGCCGACCGATAGCCGGTCGAACATTCGGTAGAGGCGTGCGTGCGCGTGGGCGTGTCGCACACTCTGTCGCACCGCCCTGCCCGCCTCTGCCCCCTCCTGCCCTCGTACGCCGGCTGAGCCGACGCCCCACTATTTTTAGCCAATCAGCCTAGGAGCTGGCGGGGCAACCCATCCCGGTTCGAGTCCGGGCGTTCGCATTCGACCGACACCGGCCCTGATACGTCGGAGTCGCAGTTTTTCGAGCGTGGCACTGTCAACCCTGATTGACAGTTCGTTGGTTGGTCGGCACCTTCCCACACAGCGGTTCGGTGATTTCGGATCGAGCTGCCATTTCGGGGGAACCCGATGGCGTGCGAAGCGTTCGGCGCAGTGAGCGTTTCGAGCGCAGCGCATGGGTTTCGTCCGTTTTCGTTGGCTCCAACCATTACCAGGGTGATCCGCCGGTCGGATTGCCCGCGCCCTGATCGAGTGCTCTGCATGCCCCTGTCGTTGTCGCGGACGCCGCACATAGCATGATCCAACGCGATCGTAGCGACGACGCGCTCCAGTGCGAGCGGATCACACGCGTCCACGCTCGGACGTTTTCGCTGGCGAGTCGACTGTTGCCCGCAGAGAAGCGCCGGGCGGCCTTCGCACTGTACGCCTTCTGCCGCATCGCCGATGATCTCGTCGATCAGGCGGATCACGATAATGTGCCCGCGCTGGCGGGTCAGCTGAGAGAGTACGAACAGCAGCTGCAGGCTGCCATTGCCGGACAGCCGAGCGGCCCGGTTTTTCGCGAAGTGGCGTGGGTGTCCCGCGCGTACAACGTGCCACCGGCGCCGTTGTTTGAGCTGCTCGGCGGCGTCGCGCGCGACCTCGAAGCAGCCCAGTATGCGACGTGGGCCTCATTGGAGACGTACTGCGAAGGCGTCGCGAGTTCCGTTGGCGAGATGTGTACACATGTGTTTGGCGTGCCCGGTGGGCCGACGATGCGAGAACGCGCGGTGAAGTATGCCCGGACCCTCGGCGTCGCCATGCAGCTGACCAACATTCTTCGGGACGTTGGTGAAGATGCGAAACGCGGACGGTGTTATCTGCCAGCGGAAGACCTTACCAAGTTCGGCTTGACGGCCGCCGAGGTCCTGTCGAACCCCTCGTTGGCGCGAGATCCTCGCTGGGCACCCATGATGGCCTACGAGGTGAGTCGCGCACGCGCCCTCTACGACGCGGCAACCCCCGGCATCGCCATGCTCGCTCCCGACTCGCAGCGCTGTGCCGCTGCGTGCGCCACTGGGTACGCGGGCATTCTCACGGCGATCGAGGCACAGCAGTACGACACCATCTCTACCCGAGCACGCCTCGGGAGACTCGCACGCGTTGGCATCCTGTGGGACGCCTGGCGGTACCGCGCTGCGCCGCTGGACTTGGCGGCGATCGGCGACGGACCGCGCATCGTTTGGGAACCGGCGCAACCGGCGAAGCCAGAGACACTCGTCCGCCACGCCTGAGATAGCCATGTCCTTTTTCGATCGACTCGCCGATTCCCTTTCTGGATCGCCGTCGGCCGCGCCTCCGGCATCTGCACATCAGGCGACACTGCTTCGTGCTGCGATGCTCTCGCTGTTCGCGCACGCCGCGCTCAGTGCGTTCTCCGCCTTCGCATTTGCGACGTTCCTGGCGCCGCCGATGCCGGCGTGGCTGAACACGCCACTGAACCTCAAGGTGTACAGCATCGGCATTCACTATGGCGGCCAAGTCACCGTCGTGCTGGGTGCGCTGGCCGGGCTGCTGTTTCTCGCCTCCTGCATTGGAACGACTCGCGCCGCCACCGTTTTCGCGGTGAGTTTCTGTCTGTCGCTGACGTCTGAGCTGTTGGGTACGGGTACGGGCTTGCCGTTCGGCGTGTACGGCTATTCCGAGCTGCTTGGGTACAAGATCGGCGGGCTCGTTCCGTTCAACATTCCGACGTCATGGTTCTACATGCTGGTTGCCTCGCTCGCGATCTGCGGACGACTCCTTCCGGCGAAGGACGACAGCACGTCACGCTGGTGGTGGTCGCTCGTGGCCGGAATCGTGCTCACCGCGTGGGACGTGTCGATGGATCCGGCGATGGTCAAGACCAGTCACTGGATGTGGAGCGTTCCGGACCTGTCCAACGAGTCCGCCTTCGTGCGCTTCATCGGCACGCCGTTTTTCTTCGGCATGCCGCTCACCAATTGGCTGGGCTGGTTGCTCACCGGAATTCTCGTGGCTCGCGCGATGCTTGCACTCGTTCCACCCTCGGAATGGGTCGCCCGGGTCGCCCCGTCCAACTTGCCGCTCGTGATGTACGGGGTGAACGGGCTCCTGCCCATCGCCATCTGCCTCCGGCAGGACATGGTACTGGCCGGTAGCCTCGGCACCGTCGCCATGGCGGTCCCGCTGATCGCCGCTGTATGGGCCTCGCAGCGATCCGCAGCTGAGCGCTCCGTGGCGCCTACCCTCGGCGAGATCGCCGTCACCCGCCGCTAACGCCTGCCGCGAACGTCTGCCGCTAGCGGGCCGCAGTTGCCCGAGGCGCCGTCGTAATCGTGCACTACGCTGCCGAGACCGCGTTCGCGGCCATTGTGCTGGTGTATCGGCCTACTGCCACCCATTAGCTTTCCGACCATGAACATCACGATCACTCCTTCTGAGCAGACCGGCATCTCGCGCCGTCTGCAGATTTCGGTGCCGCCCGAGACGGTCGCCGTATACGAAGACCAGGCGGCGCGGAAGTACGCGACGCAGGCTCGACTCCCCGGCTTCCGCGTCGGCAAAGCTCCCCCGTCCATGGTTCGCAAGCGCTTCGCTGAGCAGATCCGCCAGGAGGCCATCGAACTCGTTGTCAACGAGGCGTTCAAGGAGGCCATCGAGCGGGAGAGCCTCAAGCTCGCGTCCCAGCCTCACGTGCACGATCTTAAGTTCGAGCCAGGACAATCCCTCGAATTCGAGCTGCACTGCGAACTGCGCCCCGAGCTGGCTCTGCAAGCCGTTGAGGGCTTTTCGCTCACGCGCCAGAACTCCCCCGTCACGGACGAAGCCGTGGAGGAGCAGCTGGAAAAGCTCCGTGAGCAGAAGGCCGATTGGATACCGGTGGCTGAGCAGCCGGCGCCGGGCGACATGGTCACGGTGATGCTGTCAACCGCCGACGTGACCGGCACATTGCCGGAGGCCAAGGAATACCGCCTGGTGCTTGGCGGCGGCCAGGCGGTGCCCGGTATCGAAGAGCTGATCATGGAAGCGACCGAAGGACAAACCGTGGAGCGTTCCGTGAAGTGGCCTGACGATTTCCCTGATGAGTCACAGCGCGGCGTCTCCAAGTTGGCGCGCGTGACCGTGAAGGACGTCAAACGGAAATCCATGCCCGCCATGGATGATGCCTTCGCCCGCGAGATCGGCGACTTTGACACCGTAGCGGCCCTACGTGAGGCCGTGCGTACGGACATGGGGGCGCACGCTGCGCGCGAGGCCGACGCCGACCTTCGGGGCCAGATCATCGAGCGCATCGTCGAGGCAAACCCCTTCGACGTCCCGGCGAGCTGGGTGTCGCAGCTCGTGGACAGCTACATGCGGATGTACGGTGTACCTGAATCCGAGAAGGGGCGCTTTTCGCAGGAATTCCGCCCGATGGCGGAGCGGCAGGTGCGTCGGGACCTCATCGTTGACACGCTCGCCGAGCGCGAGTCGCTGACCGCGAGTGCCTCAGACGTGGACGCGCGCGTCGAAGAGATGGCGAAAGCCCGGAACGCCGACCCTGGGCAGGTGTACGCGCAGCTGCAGAAAGCCGGTCGCCTGCAGGAGATAGAGCGCGAACTGACCGAGACACGCGTCTTTACGTGGTTGCTGGAACGAAATCCTGTCAGCTCGACCTGAGCCGACCAACTCAGATTCACCGCGAAAGCGAGGAGTACCATGGCGCTGTACATGCCGTACATCATCGAGCGTTCCAGCCGAGGCGAGCGGACGTATGACATCTTCTCGCGGCTGCTCATGGACCGCATCGTCTTTCTCGGTACACCGATCAATGATGACGTCGCCAACGTCATCATCGCGCAGATGTTGTTCCTCGACGCGGACAACCCTGAGAAGCCGATTCATCTGTACATCAACTCGCCCGGTGGCAGTGTCTCTGCCGGTCTGGCGATGTACGACACGATGCAATTCATCAAGGCGCCGGTGCACACGACGTGCATGGGTATGGCGGCCAGTATGGGAGCGTTTCTGCTGTGTGCGGGAGAGGCTGGCAAGCGGAGCGCTTTGCCGCACTCGCGCATCATGATTCATCAGCCATC
>JANNEV010000311.1:0-4430 GCA_031379145.1 Gemmatimonadaceae bacterium | reverse complement strand
GAACGAACCAATCGGCTGCAGATTCTCGAGCTTGAGATAGATCTCTGCCGGAGCGTCACTCACGTTGAGACGCACCAGTGGGGTTCGGAGCGCAATGCCCCGCAGTCGTTCCTGTGCCTCTCGAATAGTCTCGAGCGGCACAGGTTGTAGCCGTTGCACGGCCTTACATCCGTGGCCGCGTCTTGCGCGGCACTTTGCCGCAATTGGCCGGCCAGTTCGCCGGCCACGCGCCCGGGGATCGGTCGCGCTTGATGAACTCCGGATCCTCCGAAGCCTGATACACCATCATGGCGGCCAGCGTCGCGTTGTGTTTGAGATCGTCGAACACCACCTTGTCGTACGTATCGCGGTTGGTGTGCCAGGTGTACGTGCTGTAGTTCCAGCCCACGGCGCCCATGCCGAACGACGGCGTACCGAAACACGCGAAGACGGCGCCATCCGTGCCGCCGGGATTACCGGTCGGGATGTCGTTGAAGCTCCACGACACCACGTTGGCGCTGAGACTGTCCGTGTAGAAGCTGGGGAGCATGCTGTACCAGCTCTTGAGATGACGCCCGATGTCGGTGAGCCCTGACGAGGAGAGCGATTGCACGCGTCCGGTGCCGTTGTCCTGATTGAAGAGCGCTTGCAGGCCTTTCATCACCTCGGGGTGATCTTCGGTAAACGCGGTGGAGCCGTTGAGACCCTGCTCTTCGCTGGCCCAGTGCCCAACCATGATGGTGCGCTTTGGCCTCGGGTACGCGGCCTTGAGAATGCGCATCGCCTCCATGGCCATCAGCGTGCCCGTGCCGTTGTCCGTCGCGCCGGACGAACCATCCCACGAATCGAAATGGGCCGACAGCATCACGTACTCGTCAGGCTTCTCCGTGCCCTTGATGGTGGCGATGGTGTTGAACGCCGGAGACTCGCCAAGCAGCTGCGCGTCCAGCGTCATGCTGACCATGGGCTTTTGATTGTTCTCGGCCAGGCGAAAGAGCAGGCCGTAGTCTTCACACGTGAGCGTCACTGCCGGCGCAATGGTGTTGTACGTCTCGAAGATCTCGATGACGCCCCAGCCGCCAGCGCCCGCGCTCGGATTCTGGAAACCGCCGCGACCTGCGGCCGCCGCCGCGAGGCTTGAGGCCGGTCCGCCGCCGCGGTCGCTCGCGCCACCGCCGGCACGACCACCCGCGCCGCCACCACCGCCACCGCCGCCGCGACCTCCACCAACGGGGAAGTTGCCCCCCGGGGGAGCAAATGGGTTGGTGAAGCCGCTCAGCTTGTTGCGTGACGTGATCATGCCGGCAACACCCGCCTTCTCCAGCCGCAGCCCCAACGAGCCCGTTCCCAGCGAGACGGAGTAGCCGGTACCGCGGTACATCTTCGCGCTGTCAGGGCGCAGGTCTGGTCCGGTCATCACCGACCAGTCACGCTGCGTGACCGCGATGAGTGTGTCCATGCGTGCCTTGGATTCCGCGGTGGCGAACCGGTTCCAATCTTCGGAGGGACGGCACGTGGGGAACGCTGGCGACAGCATGACGACTTTGCCTTTCGCCTTGGGTAGCCACGCCACGAATTCCGTGCTGTCCTTGAATTTGGGCAGCACGATCACCTCGCCTTTCACCGCCTTGCCTCCGGTGCCTGGGCTCCACGCGAGCATGGTGCCCTCAAGAGACCGCACACGAGGCGATACGAGGTCAATGTGCGAGATGCCGCGACGCCAGCCGCGCCACGTCCCGTATTGCTCGCGTTTGGCTTCGACGCCCCACGACGTGTACTGGGCAATCGCCCAGTCGCTGGCCGCCTTCATGCCCGGGCTGCCGGTCAATCGTGGCCCGACCGAGTCGAGCAGTGCCTGTCCGAGCTGCTGCACGTGCGAGCTGTCCATGCCCAGGCGCCAGATGCGCTGCATGGTGGCGTCGTTATTCGGAAAGCGTGGTTGCTGCGCGACGAGCGTACTCGCGCCCAATGCGGCTGACGCGCTGGCAATAACCAGCAGGCGGAGCGGAATCATGAGGGATGCGGACAGGGAAGGGAGGAGTGCAACGACCGCGATCGGCTGCGAGCTCGGCCAACGCGCATCGTTGCTACGAAAGCGACACTGCCAGATCGAGCGCTTGCGCCAGACCGCCATCGTCCACATGGCCGACGGTGTGATCAGCGAGCGCGAACAGCGATGGCTCGGCGTTGGCCATCACGGCCACATGCCCAACGATGCGCATCGCCGGCGCATCGTTGCCGCCGTCCCCGACGAACATCACCTGCGCCAGCGTGAGCCCATACGACAACGCAATAGCCTGCACGGCCGTTGCCTTGTTGATGCCCACGGGCGTCATGTTCAGAAACGTCGTGTCCGGCATGATCGGAGACGTCGACGCGGAAATCTCCAGTCCCGGGTGTGCTTCAACGAGAGTGATCTCGGCCTCTTCGTGCGACAGCAGCCACTGCGCGCGCACGTACGGCGCCGGCAGCGCTGCGTAAGGACGAGGCGTGAACGGAACCCCCAGCAAGCCGGCGTGCGCCCGGGCGCGCGGCGTATCGTGCTCAACCACGTAGTCGTCGTCCGTGTAGAACTCGATGACGCGACCGGTATCGCGCGCGCGCGTCCGTAAGTACTCCACACTCGACGCGCTCAACTGAGCCGAACGCGTGGCGCCGCTGCCGAGATGCAGCACGCTCGCGCCATTCTGAAAGCTGTGCCACCCGGTCGGGTCCAGCTGTGCGGCGTAGTCTCGCGACTTGCCGAAGGCCGGTCGGCCGGAACAGATCGCGAGATGCAGTCCCGACGCCCGCGCGCGTGCGACTGCCGGCCAAACCGATTCGTGCACCGCACCGCCCGCTCCGACCAGCGTGCCGTCGACGTCGATGCAGACCAGTCGAAGCGGGGTATCGGGGGCGATGACTACTTGTCCGCCTTGAGGTCACCACAGGCCACGATCTTGGCCATGTTGGTGGAAGATTCATGGATGTTCACGTAGTAGCTGCCGGTGTCAGGCAGCGCCACCGGCAAGGTCGCCTTGCTCTCGGCGGCACCCTTCGCATCGCCGGCAAACGGGGTGTACGATTTGCCGCCGCCCAGCACGCCGCCGCCTTTCGCGCAGCTGCCGATGTGGACATGCCACGGACGCGCGGTGCTCGGCGTGTCTCCGGAATACTTCACGTCCACTTCCGTGGTCGCCGCGTCCTTTCCGGCCTTCATCGTTGCGGTGCCGTGAATCTTGGAGTCGCCGTTGCCCATCACCATCCCCGACCAGCCGCCATGACGCAATACGAGCCCGTATGCCAGCGACGAGGAGAGGCCGAGCAGTACGAGCGCACTTGCCACAGGAGATCGTTTCACAAAATGCTCCGAGAAAGGGGTTGCCAGACGATCGCTCGCCGATCGGGCCGGCGCAACAGCCCGACGGTGGGACCGAGCGAACGGTGTTGTGCTGCTGGTCCCTCTGGTGTCCGTCTGGCAACGCGGCGTATGCTACGGTGTCCCGCCAGCCCGTGCTGCCTCTCACTCTCTGCCGAAAGACTGCCATGCGTCGTCATGCCCACTGCCTCCCTTGCCAGCACGGACTCGGACGACGGCTTGTCGGCGGGCTCTTGCTCGCGCTCTCGGTTTCAGTCCGGCTTCGGGCGCAGACCATCACGGCAGATGCGCGTCTGAACGCCGAGATCGATCGGCGTACGGCAGCAATACAGAGCAAGGTGGTGGCGTGGCGACACGATATTCATCAGCACCCTGAATTGGGATATGCCGAGAAACGTACCGCGGCGCTGGTTGCGGCCCACCTCAAGGCACTCGGTTTGACGGTGCAGGAAAACGTGGGAGGCATTCCCGGCGTTGTTGGCGTCTTGAAGGGTGGCAAACCGGGGCCAACCGTGGCCCTTCGCGCCGACATGGACGCGCTTCCCGTCACAGAGCAGGTTGACCTCCCGTTCAAATCCACCGTGCGGACGGTGTACAACGGGCAGGAGGTGGGGGTGATGCACGCCTGCGGACACGACACGCATGTCGCCATGCTCATGGGAACGGCGGAGGTGCTGGCAGGCCTCAAGGCGGAGCTGCCCGGTACCGTGAAGTTCATCTTCCAGCCGGCGGAGGAAGTACCGCCGCGCGGTGGCGCGGGCGTGCTCATCGATGCGGGCGTGCTGGAGGGCGTTGACGTCATTTTCGGTCTGCACGTCGGCCCGGGACCCATTGGCTCCATCGGGTATCGCGCGGGCCCCATGCAGGCCAGCAGCGACAACTTCCGGATCGTGATTCATGGTCGGCAAGGACACGGCGCCATGCCGGCGAACACGGTGGATCCGATCGTCGTTGGCGCACAGGTCGTTGGCGCGTTGCAGACCATCGTGTCGCGCCAAATCGATCTCACCGTTGCCCCTGCGGTGGTCACGGTTGGCGCATTTCATGGCGGCGTGCGTGAGAACATCATCCCCGATAGTGTCTATATGATCGG
>JANNEV010000285.1:0-1549 GCA_031379145.1 Gemmatimonadaceae bacterium | reverse complement strand
GGCCCCGAAGTTTCTCACTGTCACCGAGAGTGGGGCGATCGGCCAACCTGCCCGGCCAGACGATCCGACTGTGGGACGGATTGCATTCTGGAACGACGACGAAACTGCGAAGGTGGACATCAACACTTTGAATGGCGTGGTAAGTAGAGCAGCGCATGAGCCGAAGACTGAGTTCTACAGAGAAAGGGCCGATTTCGGAACCGGCTCCGGAGTCCTCACCGGCTCCGACGGGGTGGCGCTGAACAAGACCGGCACTGGTAATTGGAGTCTCCGCGGGGCGAATACTTTCACCGGTGGGACGACTGTGAATGGCTCTGGGGTGCAGAACATCCCTGCGAACGGGGAATCCAAAGCTCCTTTGCTTGGCGACATACCGGTAACCGGGAGGCTTTTCCGCGCCCAGCCGCCTGCCGCCAAGCCCGCAGCGCCTGCTGAAGAGGCCCAGTCTGTGAAAGGGAAAACGGTCGATGCCGCGGTGGTTCTCCGCGATGAAGAAGAAGGGAAAAAGTCCGGGGACTCGAAGAATGCGGTGGCGACCCTGGGAGCCGGAACTGTGAGCAGATTGGAAATGCTCAAGACGGACGTGGCGCCCGCGAAACTGAAGCAGGTGGAGGCCACGCTGAAGGGGATATCGGAGGTTGCGGAACAGCTTCAGGAAAAGCACGTGGATGAATTGAAGTCCGAGCTGAAGGAACTCAAGAAGGTCGCGCAGCCAGAGCCGGAAGCGCCGAAGCCCGCGCCGAATCCGCTCGTGCCGCAGCCGGAGATCGCGACGAGTGCGAATGCCTTTTCCACGTTCTCGCTTAATGTCAGCGATGTGGCGTTCAAGCTCGCAGCCGCGAGCCTGGAGCGCGGGACGATGCCGGATGTCTCGACGCTGCGGACGGAGGAATTCATCAACGCGTTCGATTACCGCGATCCGGAACCGGGGGCGGGTGCGCCGCTGGCGTTCGCATCGGAGCGCGCGCGGTATCCTTTCGCGCAGAATCGCGATGTGGTCCGCCTTTCCGTAAAGACGGCCGCTGCCGGGCGTCAGCCTGGGAAGCCGCTGAATGTCGTCCTGGTGCTCGACAATTCCGGCTCGATGGAACGCGCGGATCGCACCCGCATTTTGCAGGAAGGTCTGCGCACGCTCTCGGCGCAACTCCAGCCGCAAGACAGGCTGAGCGTCGTCACTTTCGCCCGCACGCCGCGGCTCTGGGCGGACGGCATCGCTGGCGACAAGGCCCGCGAAGTGACCGCGCGCGTCGGCGAAATCACGCCCGAGGGCGGCACGAATCTCGCCGCTGCGCTCGACCTTGGATACACGACTGCGCTGAAACATTACCAGCCCGGCAGCATCAATCACGTCGTGCTGCTCACCGACGGTGCGGCGAATCTCGGCAACGTGGATCCTTCGGCGCTGAAGCAAAAGGTGGAGGAGCATCGCAAGCAGGGCATCGCGCTCGATTGCTTCGGCATCGGCTGGGAGGGACTGAACGACGACATGCTCGAACAACTCTCGCGCAACGGCGACGGACGCTACGGATTCATCAACACGCCCGAGGAG
>JANNEV010000284.1:0-25683 GCA_031379145.1 Gemmatimonadaceae bacterium | reverse complement strand
GCCGTTGCGCACGTCGTTTTTGTAAAAGAGCTTGAACCCGGCGAACTGCACCGGCTCCGCGTACACGTACGCCGCGTACGAGTCGCGCTTGAGGCTCGGCGGCCCCCACCCATCCATGTCGATCACCACCTGAACTCGTGGGTCTCGCTTGATTCGGCTGGCGTTGGTTAGCATGGGGCGCGTGAAACGGTGCACCACCAGGATCTTGGGCGGCAGGCCCTTCGCGGTCACCAGCGCCGCCAGCCAGTCGATCACCCAGTTCACGTCTGCCGCATCGTAGCTACCGATTTTCTTTCCGGGCTTGACGCCCTTTGGCATGGCGAATTCCGGGTCCATTCCAAAGTGCACATCCGGTCGCGACAGAAACGGTTCGAGCCTGGGCAGCTCTTCCTGAATGGAGGAGTGGCCGACCTGCACATCAAGGAACAGCAAGGCGTCGCGCTCACGCGCCCATCCGTACACTTTCTCCACCAGTGCGGCGCTGTGTCGCAGTCGATAGCGTCCGTCTTTCCCACTGTCTCCCTGCGCCACTACCGCGATCAGGTGCAGCGCGGGCTTGACCGGCGTCGCCGGATCTGCCGTGCGCCACGCGACGACTTCCCGCTGCAAGCGACCCAGCATGTCGTCCTTGGGAAACTCGCCGAGCGCGCCCATCCGCTTGGAGAGCGGATTCCCGTAATACGCGACGATACGTTGCGCGGGCAGGATACTGCCGGGGAGAGGCTTCGGCCCCACCACGGGCCAGGTGGGCACGGGTCGACCGGCCAGCGCACGGGCAGCGGCAGACGTCCCGCCCGTCGGATAGGCGTGTCGTGGCGCCGCCGCCCGAGCGCTGTCGCGTTGACGCTCTCGAGAGCTGTCGCGTGAGCGGTCGCGTGAGCGTTCGCTCGCCGTCTGTCGCTTGGGCAGTGACGGTTCGGTGCCGCGAACCTGCGCAACGGCCCTTGTGGAACTCGACGGACGGGGTGTTGGTTCACACCAAACCGGTTCAGCCGACAATGCCAACGTTCCGGCACTCAGCAGGAGGGCGCGTTGCCACCACTCCAGTCGGTTCGTGTGAAGCAGCGTACGGAGCCGGGGATTGGATACGGCGCGCCGATGCGCGCTCGGAGTCGAGGTCATCGAAGAATAGTAGCGGCACTCTCACATTCGCACGCTCTCAACACTTACTCGGACCAGACATGAGCCAGACCGATATCGACAGCATCATCGTGGAAACCATGTCCGTGCACGACGGGATCCTCGGGTTCGTCGGGTTTGATGACGATCGTCCCGTGGCGATGTGGAGCTCGTTCCACGCGGAGCGCTGCGTCGTTCGTCTGCGCGAAGCGACGTCGCGGCTCGCGGTGAGCGCATGGGCACTGGCCGATGTCACCGCGCGCGGGGCGACGTCATGCATCGCAAACGCCGAGGCCAATGTCGACGCGGCCAAGGCCGACTTGGCGGTATGGCAAGCGCAGGCCGCGCGCCTTGAGGCCGCTCGGTCGCGGACACCTCGGGCGCCGAGCGTATCGCCGTTCGCCGCGTAAACCGAACGATCGGTGAGCGCTGACGCCCTCGACGCGTCAGCCATCGCCGTCTCAGCGAATCCGCTCAGCGAATCCGCTCAGCGGATCCGCAGCAGGTACGGCAAACGTGCGTACGTGCTGCGCGGATCGTCAAAACCCAGCAAGAGCTGCAGCTCGCGCGCAACATCGCGTGCGAGCACGTGCGCCGGATCCTTTCCAGCGAGCAGCTGCGCCGCCACACGCGACTGCCCCAACTGCGCGACGGGAACCGGCTTACGCTCCAGCATCTCGGTGAGCTGCTCGGTGGTCGATCGCGTGCGCGGGTACTCCCGGACCTCGTAGTCCCCGGTGATCTTCGCGAGCGACGCGGCGCTTTTCACTGCGGCGTCAAGATCGCCAAGGGAGTCGATCAACCCGATGCGCATGGCTTCGCGGCCCGACCACACGCGCCCTTCGGCGATCTGGCCGACGGAGTCCGACGACAGCTTGCGCGCGGTTGCCACGCGCTGGAGAAACGCGGCATAGATGACGTCGGTGCCACGCTGCAGCACCGCCATTTCGTCTGCCGTTTTCGGGCGCGAGAGGGAGAACAGATCGGCGTACCGGCCCGTTTTGACGGTGTCAAAGGCAATGCCATTCTTCTTCGCGAGTCCGGCCAGATTGGGCACGAGCGAGAAGACGCCAATCGAGCCGGTGATGGTGTTGGGCTGCGCGAATACCCGCGCTCCCGCCGTCGAGATCCAATAGCCGCCGCTGGCGGCCACGGTCCCCATCGATACGACCACGGGCTTGCTGCGCGCGAACAGCGCCAGCTCGCGTTGAATGCGCTCAGACGCGATGGCGCTGCCACCGGGACTGTTCACCCGCAACACCAGCGCCTTGACCTTGGCATCCGACCGAATGTTCCGAAGCTCGCGAGCAAGTCGATCGCCACCCACCTGACCGGAGCCACCCTCCCCGTCGACGATGTCGCCCTCAGCATAGGCGATCGCGACCGCTTGGCTCGCGCCGATGATGCGATCGCGCGCCGCAGCGAGTGGCGCATAGTCCTCAAGTGTCACCTGTGGCAGCGATGGCGCGCTCGCGGACAAGCGCCCCGCGCCCTCCTTCTGTGCGGCTTGTTCGTCCAGCGCTCGGGCGCCAGTCGGCGTCACATGGGCAAGTCGCTGCAGGTCGGCGAGCACTTCATCAAAGTACGCCACGCGGTCGATCAGCCGCGCCGACTTGGCGTCGCCGGGCAGAATGATGCCCTGCGCGTCCACGAGCGTTTGCAGCGCTGTGGTGTCGATCGCGCGACTCTCGGCGATTCCCTGCTTCACCTCGCGCCACATCTCTCCCAGATACGACTGTGTCTGCAGTCGATTCTCCGGGCTCATGCTGCTGCGCGTGTATGGCTCCACGGCGGCCTTGAATCGGCCCACGCGACTCACCTGCACGCCGATGCCGTACTTCTCGAACAAGCCAGCAAAGAATACTTGCTCGGACGACAGGCCGGGAAGCAGCAGCGCGCCAAACGGGTCGAGCGTGACCATGCTCGCCGCCGAAGCAACGTAGTAGTCGCGCGTGGTGGGATTCACGAGGAAGGCGTGTACCGGCTTCTTGGAACGGCGGAAGTCGGCAATGGCACTGCGGAACTCGCGCAACGCCGCGTAGCCAGAGCCATAATTGTCCGACGCGATGTTGCCGCGTATCAGCACGCTACTGATCCGGTCATCATCGGCGGCCACGCGGAGCGCCTGCATGGCGGACCGCAACGGCAGGACGCGGTCCCCGTTTGCCTGCAACAGGTCGTCGAGCGCGGAGCGTCGGTCGGGTGCAGCCGGTTGGTCGGACAGCGTTTGCTCGAGATCGACGATCAGAATCGATCCGGCGCGGACGACGGTCGGTGTGCTTCGGCCAGCAGCCGCGACGATGCCCACGAGCAGCAGCATGCTGCCGATCACACACAGGGCAATGGTGACAAGATTCGCGGCCAGGGCCGTGAGGAACTGCTTCATCTGAATCGCTCCGAGGGACGCTGAGGGCTACTGCAGTTTAGCACTTCGACCGCCGCCAAGCAGCGTTGTCGATGGGCCACGCCAAGGGAGGCTCCTGGGTGGCAGGCCTGAAAACATGACGGTACCGTCGTGTTGGAGCCTTGCCCCCGACGCCTCGTGAGCCAAGATTACGCATGCGTCCGGTGCGGCTGCCCGGCCACGCGCTGCCCAGTCCCGAGGACGCCGTTCATGCCGGTTTATAAGGCCCCGCTCGACGACATTCGTTTCCTGCTGCACGACGTGCACGATGTGGCCCAGCTGTCGGCGCTTCCGGGCTATGAAGACGCCACGCCGGACATGATCGACGCGGTCCTCGAAGGCGGCGCGACCATGTGCGAGGACGTGCTCTTTCCTCTCAATCAGAGCGGCGACGCGGAAGGCGTGCGCTACGAGAACGGCGAGGTCCGTACGCCCGCAGGCTTCAAGGCCGCATACACGCAGTACATCAATGACGGCTGGACGGCAGTCGTTTCGGACAAGGCGTACGGCGGGCAAGGTCTTCCGGAGGCGGTGCGATTCGTCATGGAGGAAATGCTGTGCTCCGCGAATCTCTCGTTCAGCATGTACCCCGGCCTGTCGCACGGTGCTTGCAGCGCACTCGTCAGCCATGGCTCTCAGGAGCTCAAGGACCGGTTCCTCCCGAAGCTGGTCGACGGCACGTGGGGCGGGACGATGTGCCTGACCGAGGCGCACGCGGGTACGGATCTCGGCATCATCAATACCAAGGCTGTGCCAGCCGGCGACGGCGCGTATCGCATCACCGGGCAGAAGATATTCATTTCGGCCGGCGATCACGATCTGACCGAAAACATCGTGCATCTCGTACTGGCCAAGCTGCCAGACGCACCCAGCGGCTCCAAGGGCATCTCGATGTTTCTGGTGCCCAAGTTCCTGCCAACAGAGGAAGGCACGCCTGGCACGCGGAACGGCGTTACGTGCGGTTCCATCGAGCACAAGATGGGTATCAAGGCGTCGGCGACATGCGTCCTCGACTTCGACAACGCAACCGGCTGGCTGGTGGGCGAGCAGCACAAGGGCATGCGGGCCATGTTCGTCATGATGAACGGCGCGCGACTGGCCGTCGGGTTGCAGGGTCTCGGTTTGTCTGAAGTCGCCTATCAGAATGCGTTGGCCTATGCCAAGGACCGTCTGCAGGGACGTTCGCTCACAGGAACCAAGAACCCGTCGGGGCCTGCCGATTCCATCCTCGTACACCCCGACGTTCGCAAGGGATTGCTGCGCATCAAGGCCTTCAATGAGGGCATGCGATCCCTCGCCTACTGGGTCGGCATCCGGATTGACGTCGAGCACCATCATCCCGATGCGTCCACGCGCGAGGCGGCGGAGGATATCGTCGCGCTCATGACACCCGTGCTCAAGGCGTTCCTCACCGACAAGGGCTTCGACAATACCAACATCGCGCTGCAGACGCTCGGCGGGCACGGATACATCAAGGAGTACGGCATCGAGCAGTACGTTCGCGATGCCCGCATTGCGCAGATCTACGAAGGGACCAACGCGGTTCAGGCCCTCGATCTGGTCGGCCGCAAGCTCCCGATGAAGGGTGGTGCGCTCGTTCGGCGCTTCTTCGAAACCGTGAAGGCGGATCTCGACAGTGCCATGGGCAATGACTCGTTCGAGGAGTTCGCCAAGCCGTTGGCGTCGTCCCTCTACCAGCTCCAGAAGGCCACCGCGCTGCTCGCAGAGCGCGGGTTTGCCAACCCCGACGAGGCGGGTGCCGCCGCCACGGAGTACCTGCATCTCATGGGGTACGTGGCGGTGGGGTGGCAGTGGCTGCGTATGGTGACGGTCGCCACCGAGCAGCTGGCCGCGGGCACCGGTGATGCTCGCTTTCTCCGGGCCAAAATCAAGACGGCACGCTTCTACGTGGCGCGGCTGCTGCCGGAGACCGCCAGTTTGCTGGCGGCGATTCAGTCGGGCTGCGCGCCCATTATGGCGCTCGACGTCGACGAGTTCTGAGCTTCGAGCGGCGGCGCTCGTGGACAAACTCACTCCTGCCCCGACGTTGTGACAGTGCGGGGCAGGATCGGGCGGGACTTCAGCTCAACTTACGGGGAATGTATGCCGACAATAAAGGCACACCCTTTCCCCCACTCTCGTGTTCTTTCGCAAGCTCTCGCCTGAACCTCGTCCCGCACCTGAGCGAAGCAGCCCGGGTGGCGTCGTCGGTTCGCCTCAGCTGAAGTCGATTCCAGGCGGTGCCTCCACCACGCATCCGACCCCCAAACACAACCCGATCATCACCACTCCCTCGGACGGCGACGACGTCGGCCTCGGACTGGTGCTCGATGCGCTGGGCGGCGTGCTCACCGCGCTGTCACGCTATCCTATCGATCTGCCGGACAAGTCCGGGGAAGAGAGTGCCAAGGAGCTGAGCGCGTGGCATCGACACGCGACGCTCGGATACGCGCTCGACGAGCAGGTGCAGCAAGGATCGGTGGGCGTGCAGGAGCGCGATTGGGATGGCGTCGTGCGTGCGGTCACCTCGCAGCGCCGCGACGAACATCGCTATGTCGAGTCGTCGATTTCCGAACTGCGGGACGCGCTGTGGGCGTGCGTGGAAACGGTGCACAAGGCGGTGAACATCGATCAATCGGCCGACAGCACGGCCGCCGAACAGGTCGAGCGAGCGCGCAATGCGCTGAAGCGCATGCAGACAGGCTCGATCAAGCAGGAAGTCATGGGTGCGGTTTCGGCCATCGAAGGAGCCCTGCAGAGCCGCCGCGACCAACAGCAGGAGCAATACGTCTCGCTCGCCACCAAGCTGGATCGGCTCGGTCGTCAGCTCGAGGAAGCACGTCGCGAAAACACCACCGATCCGCTCACGGGCATCGGGAATCGGAAGCTGTTCGACATGATGGCCCCGCGCGCCGTGCAGATGTACTCGCTCGGCCGGCAACCTGTGGTGCTGCTCATGATCGATCTCGACAAGCTGAAGCTCGTGAACGACATGTATGGACACCAGGCCGGAGACGCCGCCATCGCCACCCTTGGGCGTGCGCTCGCCAAGGTCTTTCTGCGTCAATCGGACGTCCTCTGCCGATACGGTGGCGATGAATTCTCCGCCATTCTTCACAACACCGACTGGAAGATGGCGCAGACGCTCGCACGCCGGTTGCAGGAGCAAATCGCCCTGATGCCGTCGCCGCATCCGGCGATGGAGTTTCAGATCGGTGCCTCCGTGGGCGTCGCGCAGCTGGATCCGTACGAAACCCCCGAAGAGTGGATCGCTCGGGCCGACAAGGCGCTGTACAAAGCCAAGCAGAACGGCCGCGACCGCGTATCGATCGCCGACGGGTTGACTACGAAACTGGTGTAGTTGGCTCGGTCGCGCGTTCCGCGTCAAAGCTGGCGCGCAAGGCGTTCAGGATCACCGCCACGTCGATCGCCTCCTGCGTCAGCGCGCCGGCGATCGGCGTGAGGTGCCCGGTCGCGGCAACCGCCATGCCGATGAGGCTGAGGCCGAGCCCAACGCCGATGCTCTGCTTCGCAATTCGCAACGAGCGACGGCCAATGGCCACGGCCTCGGCCACGCGTGACGGATCGTCGATCAGCAGCACCACATCCGCAGCCTCGGCGACCACGCCGCCGCCGTGACCAGCCAGCGCAATGCCCACGGTCGCCGAGCTGAGGGCCGGCGCGTCATTGGTGCCGTCACCCACCATCAGGACTCGGCGTCCGTGCCCTTCCAGTGCGAGAACGCGCGCGACCTTGTCCTCTGGTGTCAGGTCCCCTGCGAACGAATCGATCCCCACAGCGTGCGCTACGGCTGCAACGTTCTCGGTCTTGTCCCCGGAGAACAGGTGCAGGTCGGTGATCCCCAAGCCCGCCAACGCGTGAAAGAACTCCGCCAGGTTCGCCCGCAGTTCGTCCTCGAACTCAACTCGACCCAACGCACCCGAACTGGTGCCGATGTAGGCTCGCAGCCCGGTGGCGCCTTGATCCAGACTGGTGATGCGTGATGCGAGGCCCGGTAGCGTCAGTTGCACGTACTCCGCCGATCCCACAGCGGCGAGCTCGCCATTGACCATCCCGCGCACACCGCTGCCTGGCGTTTCCACGAGACCGGTGGCAATCGCCCCCACGAGCTGTTGCTCGCGTGCGGCGCTGACGATCACGCGAGCCAGCAGGTGCCCAGAACCCTGCTCGACGGCCGCCGCCAGCGCCAGCAGGCGAGCGGCCGGAACGCCGTCATCGCCAAGCACCCCCCGCACACTCGGCTGGCCGATGGTGAGCGTGCCCGTCTTGTCGAACACGGCCGTGGTGACACGGGCCAACGCCTCGAGCGCGCCGCCGTTGCGCACGATGATCGACCGACGCGCGGCACGGTTGATGCCACCGATGATCGCCACCGGCGCGGCGAGAATCAGGGGACAGGGCGTGGCCACCACCAGCACAGCCAACACCCGCGTCCAGTCGTGGGAGACGAACCACGCGCTGGCGCAGGCGGCGAGTGTCAGCGGCGTGAACCAGATGGCCCATCGGTCGGCGGTGCGCTGCAATGGGCTCTTGGAGGCCTGTGCGTTGCGAACGAGTTCCACGATCTTGGCGTACTGGCTTTCTTGCGAGGTGCGCACCGCAGTCACCGTAAGCGCGCCCTCCTGATTCACACTGCCCGACATGAGCGCCGATCCCGGCACCACACGCACCGGCACTGCTTCACCGGTCAGTCTGGACGTATCCAGATGCGAGGTGCCGACTCCAACCACCGCGTCGCAGGGCACCAGTTCACCGGGCCGGACCAGCAGCTGGTCGCCCGGTGTGATCTCCTTCGCCTCGATGTCGATGATGTGCTCGCCGACCACTCGATGCGCGGTCCGCGGCGCGTCCGCCTCCAGCGATGCCACCGCGCTGCTGGCTCGCGTCACCGCGTACGCTTCCAGCGCTTCGCCACCCGTTTGCATCAGCACCACGATCAGCCCCGCCAGTGGCTGCCCCAGTGCCACCGCGCCGGCAATCGCCAGCATGGCCACCACGTCCGAGGCGAAGTTGCCGCGCAGCATCCCCACCAGCGTGCGCCACGACACCGGCAACCCCGCCAGCAGCAATCCCGCCAACCACACGCGGTCACGCCACATCTCGGTGGCCGGAAACAGCGCCGCTATCGCGCCGGTCGCCAGAAAGGCCACCGCGATGAGCGGGAGTCGCGGGAGCGCAGCGGATTGCATGACTGGAAACTTACACGTGCCTCGTGCTATGCTCCTCATGACATGAAGCCGCCTGACCAGCCGTCGTCCCTCGAGCGGCACTCGCATGCCGCGCTGTCCGCCATCATCGAAATCGCCGCCGACGCGATTATCGCGCTCGACGATGATTTTCGCATTGTCCGCTTCAATCGCGGTGCGGAGCAGATCTTCGGCTGGACCGAAGCTGAGATGCGGGGACAGCCGCTCGATCGATTGCTGCCGATGGGTGCGCGTGCGCTCCATCGCGGGCATGTGCGTACGTTTGCCGAAGGCCCGTCGGAGTCCCGGCGAATGGCAACTCGAAACGAGATTTCGGGATTGCGCCGCTCCGGCGAAGAGTTCCCTGCCGAGGCATCCATTGCGCGCGCCACCACCGATGGGCAGCGCACGTTCATGGTGCTGCTCCGCGACGTCAGTGAGCGTCGTCGACTGGAAGATCGGCAACGCCTGCTTGCCACCGCCGGCTGGGTCCTGGCGGCGTCGCTCGATCTGCAGTCCACCATGGCCACAGTCGCGGAACTGCCCGTCCCCCTGCTCGGCGATTGGAGCCTGTTGGAGTTGCTCACGCCCGAGGGACGGATGGCGCGCGTCGCCGCGACACATCTGGATGTGGCTCGACAGGAGACGACCGCGGCGCTGCTCTCGCGTGCGACGCGAAGCGCCGAAACGGAACCACCGGCGGCAAGCGGTGGCCGCGTGGCGCATGAATCAGAGGCGCAACGGATCACGAATATTCCGGCCTGGCTGGACGCGAACTTCGGCGATGCCGACGTGCGTGCACGGGTGGAGTCGCTTGGCGCGTCGGCCGTGTTGTTGGTGCCATTGCGCGCGGGGGGACGAGCAATCGGGGCGCTACACCTGGTGCGCACTCGAGCCGGCCTCACGCACTCGCCCGAGGAGGCCCAACTCGCGACGCAGTTCGCCGGACTTTCGGCGCTCGCGCTCGAGAACGCGCGCCTCTATCAGGAGGCGCGTCGAGCCGTGCGGGACCGCGAGGAGATGCTGGCGGTCGTCTCGCACGATTTGCGCAATCCGGTGAACGCCATCGTCATGCTCACCGGCGCGGTGCTGCGTCGAGAGCCGGACGATCTGCGTCCGTTGATGGAGCGCGAGCAGGTGGAGTCCGTTCGAGCGGCCGCACGCCAGGCGGACGGCCTCATTCAGGATCTGCAGGATGTTTCCCGCATCTCCGCCGGACGCCTGCGTGTCGATCAGCGACCAGTGAATCTCCTGGAGATCGCCGTGGAAGTCGCCAATCAGTTTGCGCCCGTGATGGAGGACGCGACCATTCGGTTTGTTCGCAATATCGACCAGACCCTGCCGGAGGTATTGGCCGATCGAGGCCGCGTTCTCCAGGTGCTGTCCAACCTGCTGGCGAACGCTATTCGCTTCACGCCGGAAGGAGGGGAGATTGCGCTGTCTGTTCACGTGACGGCGCAAAATGTGGCACGCATCGCGGTACGCGATACCGGCCCGGGGATCGCTCCGGAGGATGTGCCGCGGCTTTTCGAGCGGTACTGGCAGGCCCCGCGACTCCTCCGCGCCGGTTCGGGCCTGGGACTCTACATCGCGAAGGGGCTGGTCGATGCGCTCGGTGGTGACATCGGGGTCGAATCCACCGTGGGACAGGGGAGCGAGTTCTGGTTCACGCTCCCGATCGAGTAGCCGACCTTTCCGCTACGAGAACAATCGCGTTCGCGCGGCCTCGCAGAGCGCCACGACGCCCGGGTGTCCGAGCTTTCGCTCTACGGTGATGGCGTAGAAGCGCTCACGTACCTCGGGCAGTCGCCCCACGACTTTGACGCCGTATTGCCGCGTGATCTGTGCCTCGACAACGGTCGGTGCCGTAAAGAGTCCGAGACCCTCCTGGCCGAAGACCTGCAACAGCGCGACATCTTCCACTTCGCAGCTGATCTGCGGACGGATCTCGTTGGCGATGCACCAGGCGTCGAACGAGCGGCGAAGCGCCGTGTTTTCGGTTTGCAGAACGAACGGTGCGTTCTCGAGCGACGCCGGAAACCCCCGACGAAAGCGTCGTGCCAACGAGGCCTCGCCGAAAACCGTCACCCCGCATTCTCCGAGCAGATGATTGAAGGTGCGCACCGGAGATGAGGGCGACGCGGGGGCGTCGGCCAGCACCACGTCCAACGCGTGCGCGGCCAGATCCGCGATCAGGCGTTCGGTCTTGTCGATTCGGCACGTGAGCTGAAACCGCGGTGTGATCGTGAGCGCCGGTTGGAGCAGGCGCCAGGTCGTCAGCTTGGGAAGCGAGTCGGAAATGCCCACAATCAGGCGTGTCGGGACCACGCCGCCGCCACGTGCCAGCGCCTGCGTCAGCTCGTGACCGGTCCGGAACATCTCGTCGGCAAACTGGAACACGAGATGCCCGGTTTCGGTGAGCACCAACGTTCGCCCTCGACGCTCGAACAACAGCGCTCCGATCGCGGTCTCGAGCGTCTTGAGCTGGGTACTGATCGTGGGCTGCGTCAGATGCAATACTCGCGTCGCACGCGAAATCCCTCCTTCGCGCGCGACAACCCAGAAGTAGAGCAGGTGCTGGTAGTTGAGCGTATTGAGCGTCAGCATTGTGTGTGTGTGTGTGCGGCACACCGCGAGGGTCAGGCCGCAAAGCGATATCGGGTCATCGCGCGGACAGCGTGACCGGTGCGACGAGCCCTGTGTTCAGGTCGTAAGTGCCACCCGCAATGATCAGTCGACCATCGGCAATGCGCTTGCTGATGACGGGCGATGCTTCACTGAGGATTTCGGCCTGAATCTGCACATTGCGTCGAATCGCCAGGTCAAGGTCGCCCTTTGATTCCTTGGCTGCGCGACGAATGTGTTGGTAGAGCGTGGAGATTTGCCCCGGGACGGCGTCACCGGTGAGTGTGGCCGACACGGCGCCACACTTCGAGTGTCCCAGCACAAACAACACCTGCGCGCCCAGTACTTCCACGCCGAACTCCAGGCTGCCGATGATGGCGGGATCTGCCACGTTACCTGCGATGCGCGTTACGAACACGTCGCCGAACCCCTGATCGAACACGATCTCCACAGGCACGCGGGAGTCGGCGCATCCAAGGAACGCCGCGAAGGGCTGCTGTCCAGCGGCCACTTCCTTGAGTCTCGCCATGTTGCGGTGCGGCGCGGTGATCTCTCCCTTCACGAATCGCGCATTGCCGCGGTAGAGTGCCTCGAGCGCCTCAGCCGGCGTGGTCCGTGCCGGCTCATCACCGAAGGTGTGGCTGAGCGCTCGGCTGTTGTCGGCACGGAGTGCGGATGGAAATGCGGACGAGGTGAGCGCTGCGGCTCCGGTCCATGCGGCCCCTTTCAGCAGACTTCGTCGAGTCGTGACTGCAGGTGACGTACACATCAGCGCTTCTCCTTTGAGGGCGAGGTGTATTTCTCACTGCGGACAACGCTCACGTCGCTCACGTACGCGATCACTTCATACTCGACGAAATAGTGTGTGGCCATGTGCTCCACGATGCGGTCGGCCACGGTTGGCGACACGATCGTATCAATGCGGATATTGACACCGGGGATCTCGGCGGCATGGATGCCACGTGACCCTTCGCCACGCCCTTCCACGATGGTCCAGCCAGTCGCGCCCATGCGTCGCAGTTCCGAGGTCAATCGTGCTTCGAGCACAGGTTCAGCGATGATCGTGACCAGCTTGACGGGATACGTATGCACGTCAGGGACTCCTGTCAGGCCAGCGCCTGAGCGATGCGATAGTAGATGGGAATGCCGGCGAGGATGTTGAACGGGAACGTGATGGCCAGCGCCGCGGTCAACGAGTAGGTCGGGTTCGCCTCAGGGAGCGTGAGCCGTACGGCGGGCGGCGCCGCGATGTAACTGGCGCTTGCGGCCATGGTGGCGAGTACGGTGCAGCCGCCTACCGACAGGCCGGCCCAGTGTCCAAGCACCGCACCCAGCGCCCCGTGGACGAGCGGCAGCAGAATGCCGAATCCGAGCAGGAACGGGCCGACCTTCTTCAGGTCGCCCAGACGTGACCCGGCGACGATGCCCATTTCCAACAGGAACAACATCAGCGCGCCCTTGAACCCGCTGTCGAAGAAGGGACTGACCGCCTTCCAGCCCGATGCACCCATGAAATACCCCACCACCAGGCCGCCGACGAGCAGTACCATCGTCCGGCCGGTGAGCACCTCGTGCAAGACGTGGGCGATCGAACTGCCGCTCTTCTCGCCCGCTGCGTCGAGTGCGCGCGTACGCTGCACTGCGCCAATCGCGAGCGCGATGTGAATGCCTGGACTTTCGAGCAGCGTGAGCAACGTCGGCATGAAGCCTTCCATTGGCGCGCCCACGCGCTGAACGAACTGCTGTGCCGCGATGAAGGTCACCGCGCTCACCGAGCCGTAGTGCGCAGCAATACCGGCGGAATCGGTGTTGTTGAAGCGCCCGAGCCAGCGCAGCACTGCGTAGGCGGTGATCGGCGTCACGCAGCCGAGGAGCAGCGTGACGGCCGCCGGCTTCGCGATCGCGTCGAAGGTGGAGTGTGCCAGCTCGGCACCGCCCTTGAGCCCGAGCGCGAAGAGCAGGTAGATCGAGAGTGACGCGTATAAGTCCTTGGGGAGCGAGAACTCGCTCTTCATGAGGCGCGTCAGTACGCCGAGCGCGAACGCGAGCGGAATGGGGGAGAGCAGGTTGGCCTGCAGCGTCTCGAACATGTCGGCGAGGGCGAATCGTGTGGGAAGCGAGGACGGCAGGCGCCGCTCGTACTGGGGAAGAACATGGCGAGATCGCTAGTTATAGTCAAATTCAATGAATCGAGTAAATACATTTGCAAAATCTATGTGAGATATCAAGACAAAAAAACACCGCGTGACCCGGGAGGCACGCGGTGCAGACCAACAGGGTTGGACGTTGTGCTAGTGCTTGGCTGCTTCTCCAGCAGGTGCGGCACCGGCCTTGGGCGCTTCGTGCAGCTCGCCACCAGCCGCGTCCCGGTCGCGATAGACTTGCGCGGCCATCGGGTCACGCGGATGGATATAGGTGCGCTCATGAATCGAGTACGCGCCGAAAAGTAGACCGCACGTCATCAGGACCACCACGCCAGCAAAGCCCCAGCCTTGCTTGTTCGGATCGTACGCAGCACTCATGAAAAACCCCGTCAGGAAAGCGCAGCCGGTCGGGCCGGCGGGAAACCGTCGAGTCCCCCAAGGACTCGACCGCACGGAAGGTAAGCGACCTCGAGACGGCTCGGTAGCGCCAAATTACTCCTCAACGCCCGGCCCGGTGTCCCGAGCCGTCTCCACGAGGCGTGCCGGCACAATCGAGCCCTCTCCGTAACGGTCCCGGATGCGATCGAGTGCCCGGGTCAGGGCACGGTCGCGGTCCCGCTCCACGGGATCATCGGTCACTGGCGCTACGGTGGATTCCGGGAACAGGCCGAGCTGTGCGGGCGCGACTGCCTCGTCGCCGAAGTGCGAGAGTCCGATGCCCAGCAGGCGCACGCCCACCCGGCGACGCGCTCGGAGCGCTCGCAGCAGGGCTCGCGCGGCTCGCGCCACTGATTGCTCGCTCTCGATGGGCGCACTGAGGGTGCGTTGCGCCGTGCGGGTGCGAAAATCACTGTCGCGCAGTTTGACCGTGATGGTGCGGGCCTGCAGCGCTTGCCGACGCAGGTCGGTGGCTACGCGCACAGCAAGGCGGAGTAGCTCGCGTTCCACGAGATCGTCGTCGTGCAGATCGTGCGCGAACGTCGACTCTCGGCTGACCTGCTTCTGCTGGTCGCGCGGCGCGACAATGCTGTCGTCCACGCCGCGTACGCGCCGCCAGAGCGATAGCCCAGCGCGTGCGCCAACTCGCTCCACGAGCGCGGACTGGCTCCAGCCCTGTGCGTCGCCGATGGACACAAGCCCGACGCGCTCAAGGCGCTCGGAGAGCTTCGGCCCCACCATGGGCAAATCGGCGAGTCGAAACGTGCTCAGAAATTGCTTTTCATCCCCAGGAGCCACGCAGCACACACCGTCCGCTCCCGAACCGGGCTTCGGTTTTCCTCGCTCCACCGCCATCTTCGCCACCAGTCGCGACGTTCCGCCACCAATGGACACGCTCAGTCCGGTCGCGTCCCGCACCGCCGTCCGGATGCGATGCGCCGTGGCGGCCAGTGTCTCATGCGCGTACAGCGCCTCGGTGCCCTGCATGTCGCAGTACCATTCGTCGATGCTTGATGCCTGCACGATTGGTGCAAAACGGCACAACACCTCGTGAATCTGGCGACTGCGGCGCCCGCACGCGTGGCGGGGCACGGGAACGCAGAGGGCCCCCGGGCACAGCTGCAGTGCGCGCGCAATGGGCATGGCCGAGCGCACGCCGAACGCTCGGCACTCGTATGAGGCGCTGCAAACGACGCCGCGCGAACCGGGGCGTCCGCCAACGATCAGCAATGTGGCCTTGCCAGCCCCGTCGGGATCCTCCTGCCGCGCGACAGCCACAAAGAACGCATCGGCATCGACCAGCAGGATGCGGCGCACGCAAGTCCTCGTCGCCATGCCCGGTTGGCGATCGTCGGCTCCGCTCTTCACGCCGCCCACTCTCCCTCTACACGGCGCGAGGTCGGGAAGGACCTTCGGGGGCCGTATCATACGCCGGACCGCGGCCTCGGGCAGCCACCGGCCAGCGTGTTTCGACCGCGTGCCCTCGCACGCCGACAATCTCGTCGAACAGGTGCACCACGATGCAGACGTGATTGGGAACCACACGCACCTGATCGCCAAGTCGGGGACGCCAGCTGGTGGTCGAAAGGTCAAGAATCCCGTGCTCTTCAGACATCCGCGAGACCACCACGTCCGGATGGTCGAGCAGCGCGCCGTACCCATCACCCTCGGCCCGTAGCGGCTCTCGTCCGAGCGCCTTGGTGCCGGCATCAATGACGGCCTGTCCCGGCACCGCCACGCTGATGACGGTCGCCAGAACCGTCAGCGCACAATCGTCCCAGTCGCATGCGCCGATCGCCGCCGTGGTGCGGTCGTTGTACACGTAGGTGCCCGGACGAACTTCCGTCACACCACGCACCTCATGCATGCGCCAGGCAGCTGGCGTTGACCCGCCACTGACCACTGCGGGTGGCAAGCCAACCGCTTCCAACGCTTCGATATACCGACCGAGGTCTACCGACAACCGCGAAAGAGATGCCTGCTGCTTGTCCGTTTCTTCGCGAATGTGGCCGGGGTAGAACAGCAGACCTGCGAAGTTCAATGCGGACATGTCGCGCAGCTGCTTGGCGAGCGCAACCGCCTTGGCCGGAGTGGACACTCCAACGCGGTGCATGCCCAGATCGGCTTCGACCAGCACATCGAACTCGCGGCGGCCCAGCTTCGCGGCGAGCGCGAGCGCCTGAAGCGCATGCGCATCGTCCAGAGCCACCGTCAACCGCACGTCGCGCGGCAGTCGAGCCATTCTCTCCAGTCGCGCAGCTCCAACTGGCGGATACGCCAGCAGAAGGTCGTCACACACCTCTGCCATCACCTCCACTTCGCGAAGGGTGGCGCAGGTGAGCCCCACCGCCCCCAGCCGCAACTGCTCGGCCGCGATGCGAGAGGACTTGTGGGTCTTGACGTGTGGTCGTAATCGCAGCCCGTTCAGGGTGGCATATGCTGCCATCCTGTCCAGATTCAATGAGAGCCGGTCGAGATCGACCACCGGCACCGGCGTCTCGAGTTGTTCGAGATACGTCGCCATTCCGCCTCCAACCTGTGAGCCTGTCCGATGAGCCCGAGCGATCGCCACTGGACGCCCGTGACGCTACCCGACGTTCCGCCGCCTGCGGGAGCCTACTCTCCGGGAGTACGCGCCGGCAACCTGTACTTCGTATCTGGACAGACGCCGCGAGACCCGGCCACCGGGCAGATCGTAGGTTCGACGATTGAGGAACAGACCATCCGGACCCTGGAGAATGTCCGCGGCGTGTTGCAGGCGGGTGGCTTGACGCTCGCGCATGTGGTCAGCGTGACCATTTATCTCACCGACGAAAACGACTGGGGCACGGTGAACGCGATCTATCAGACGGTGTTCGCTCCGCCGTACCCCACGCGCGCGGTAGTCGGCGCATCATTGCGTGGCATTCTGGTCGAGATTTCGGCCATCGCCTACGTGCCATGAGCGCGGAGTCGATCGCTCCCGACGGGATTCGCCTGCACGCCCGTGAGACCCAGCGGACCGGGCGCTTCGCCGTCATAGGCGCTGAGCCGGAGCATGCGGCGCGCATCTGGATTGTCCTGCACGGATACGGGCAGCTGTCGGCGCGGTTTCTGCGGCCGTTCGCCGGCATTGTCCCGGAGGACACGTGCGTGATTGCGCCGGAGGGGTTGTCTCGGTTCTATCTCGAGGCGCCGCGAGTGGACGGTGGACACCTGCAGCGCGTCGGTGCCACCTGGCTTACGCGGGAGGGGCGCGAGGATGAGATTCGCGACGCGCATCGCTGGCTGAGCGCGGTGTGTTCCGACGCGATGGAACGCTCCACCGCCGCCCGCCAACAGCGGCCAACATTGGGCGTGCTGGCGTTTTCGCAGGGCGTCGCCACCGCGATGCGATGGATGGCGGCGGGAGAGGTACACGCCGCCGCCGTGGTGCTCTGGGCCGGCGGGTTGGCGCATGACGTGGACGCGACGGCGCTGCGGGATGCCCTCGAGAACACCACGTTGACGCTGGTGGCCGGCACCGACGACCCGTTCGCCACAGTCGACGCGCGCGCCATCATACTCGCCGCGGCCCGCGCGGTCCACCCGTCGCCGGAGGAGTTGGTGTTTGCAGGGGCGCATCATCTCGACGCCTCCATCCTCGAGACGCTCCTTCGGGGCCTGGCTACGCCGAACATGCGACCGCGTTGAATCCCGTGCAGCAGCAGATCCCCGTGGAGCAGGTCCCCGCTGTGCTGGTGCATGGCGGTGAGCTGGCATGGCGCCGCCACGTGCATGATGCGCTGCGCGGTCTTCCGCTCCGAGTGCTCCTCAGCGCGCGCGAAGCCGAGGCAGCGAAATGCCTCCGCGATCCGCAGCTAGTGCTCCTCGTTGCGGTCGACGCACAAGCGATTCGCACCACTCTCGGGGCGCTCCGACCGGAACTTCCCGTGCTGTGGGTGAGGCCCACCGAAGCGACGGCCTCGCAGGATCGGCTACAACTAGCGGCAGGCGTTCTCGCACGCCTGCCCGTCGATTCATCTGATCAACTCGCCACCAACGTGTAGCCTTCGCCGCGCACGGTTCGGACTTTCACTCCACTGCCCGATTCCAGCAGTCGCTTTCTCAGCTGCGCGATGTGCACGTCGACCACGTTCGATCCGCTGTCATACTGCAGCCGCCATACCTCCGCCAACAGCGTTGAGCGCCGCACGGTAGTCCCTGGGCGCCGAGCCAGGAATTCGAGCAGGCGGTACAGGCGCGCGGTCATCCTGATGGGTTCGCCTCCGCACTCGACTTGGTGACTGATAAGGTCAATCACCAGGTCGCCTACACGCAGCGAGGTGTTGACCGCCACGCGTGCACGCTGCACGATGGCGTGCAGGCGTGCGGTGAAGAAGACATCATGTTGTGGAAGTTGAATCACCTCGTCGGCGCCAGCATCGAACAGCTGGAGGGCGTCGGCATGGTGCGCGCCATCCCATCGTGCCACCACAGGGCAAGGGAAACCATCCGCCCGGAGAGCCAGAATGAAATCGGTCGCGCTCTCTTCCGGCACGCTGATGCCGATCATCAGCGCGCCTACAGACGCGCTACGCGCAAGACGTTGCGCATCAACGAAACTGGCTGCAACGGTGATCCTGTAGTCGGTTGCGGAGAAGCTCTGCCGCCATAGCGCGACGCCGAGGGGATCGGCGTCGACAATCAGGATGCTCATGACCGTCCGATTGACACACTGTACACACGGGCACGCGCAGGCCGCGAAAACGACGGGATGCGCGCGTGCTGGCTGGTGGACGCCAGACCACGTACGGCTGACGAATGCGACGGGAGCGTCGAACTGCGCGCTTTATGCACGTCGGACGTCTGGTGCGCAAATGAAATGAAGTTCATTTGCCGATCTCGGGCGCGTTACACCGCGCGTTCACCGAGAACGATGCGTTATGCCACTGCTGATAGATAGTGGTGAGCGGAACTTACGCGTCGCCCTTCAGGCGGCGAATCGCTCGGCGATCCTGCTTTCCCGGACGACTTTCACCATGTGAAAAGGCGCGCGAAACGGCTCGCAGCTCTGCCGACACACGCTCGCGGCGAGCACGCCCCTCGGCGCTCTCCTCGTACAACTCTTGCGCTACCGTGGCAGAGCCACGACGTGCGCCAATCGACGTGACGCACAATTGCCACTCGATCGGTCCGTTCCTGAGACGTACCTCATCGCCGATCTGGAGCAACTTGGCGCGCTTCGCTCGGTCGCCGTTCACGTCCACCTTCCCACCATTCACCGCATCGGCCGCAAGGGCGCGCGTTTTGAAGAACCGCGCTGCCCAGAGCCATTTGTCGAGTCGCACGCGTCCACTCGGTGATTCCTCGTCCTCGTCGTGGTCCTCCGGCGCCGGGCCGTGTCGCTTGCTCACGCGCGTCGCTCCGGATACACGTCGTCGTCGCTCAGATCCTCGTCCGTCGCGTCGTCGATGTCGTGGGGCTCGTCACCGTCCGATTGGTCGTCGTCACGCCCGTCACGCTCGGACGCAGCCGGGACGGCGCGAAGCTCAGCGGCTTCGACCTCCCGAATCCGTGTTGCTGCGCCCAGATACACGGCACGGACGGCGGGTGCGTTCGCTTCCAACGCGGCGCGTTGCGTGAGGAGCGGGGCCAGCGCGCCCAAGTCCGCGAGCATGCGAGTGGCGTCCATCGACTCGGCCACGGCTTCGATCATGGCGACCACGGCATCGCAGGCGTCGGCCATTCGCGCGGAGGTCGAGGCATCGGGCCCTGGCGTCGGCGCGGATCGACGCGTCTCCCGGGAGCCGAGCGACTCAGCGCGGAGGCGCAGAGCGGCGGCATCAGCGCGGAAGCGGTCCAGCAGGTAGGCGCGGGCTGTGAGCGGCATGGGAGCAATCTGTCAGGGCGCGTCGGTTCGTGCGAAACCCAGCTCGTCTCGAGCCGCACGCCAAGCGGCCAGCCAGGCCTCGCCGACGATCATTGGCGACACGCCCAATCGTGCGCAACGCGAACGCAAATCGTCCCACCACCCGTACTCGATGGCATCAGCCAAATCGACCAGCTGACCGAGTCCGCCTTCGCGTTCCAGCATCGCGTCGCGAAGCATCTCCGGCAGTTCCAGCTGCTGGCTGAGGAACGCGGGCGGACGCCCAAGGGCAAACTCGAGGAGGGACAGCAGGCCCGCCACGGTACGCGCGCGCGGGTGTGGCGCAACGTCCATCGCGGCACCGACCTGTTCACAGAATCGCGCTCGCCGAAGCGCCGCCAAGGCCAGCTCGGAATCGTTGGCGCCTTCACCCATCAAAAACGCGGTGACCCCGATCAGTTGATCAATCACTGCGTCGCGCCCGAGCAGTGCCAGCATTTGCTCCGTTGTGCGTGCGCTGCGCGCGCCGAGCGACGCCGAGCGCACGGAGCGTAGCATGGATGCCGCGAGGTGGCGATCGTCACGAACGAACGCCTCGAAGGCGGCACCGGGAGGACGACCATCGGCGAAGGAGGCGAGCACTGCGATGGCCCGTAGCGCGCTGGCGCCGGCTGCGCCGTCGGTGGGTGCGGACGCGGGGCGAGTCAGGAATCGGCCGCAGTACAGCGGTGCGCCAGCGGCCATAACCCGATGACGCAACATGCGGTCATCCACGCCACGGACCAACGGCCGCAGTCCCGCTTCAAGCAGCAGCCGAATGCGGCTGTCCAGTTGGGCTGGCGACGTCCGCTGTGCATCCAGGACAATGGTGGCGCCCACGAGCGCAGGCAGCAACGGCTCACCTTCAGGGAAACCATCGAGCGCGAAGTGGAACCCAGCACCGAGCAGGCGATCGACCGCTTTCCGTGTCGGCGGGTCGTCGAGGGAGTCGGTTGAGATCAGCCATACCGCGTCGGCAGACGCGAATCGCGACAGGGCGCCGTCGCGGACGAGGGTTGGCGTCACGGGAACAACCACGCTGCGTCCCACAAGTCGGGAGAGGCTGACGACCAACTCGACGGTGCGTCGCGCGTCATCCTGGTTCACTGAACGACGCTCGTCGGCCGGGCACGACCGAACGCTGTAGCCCACCACGCGATCCCGGCGATCTCGAATGGGCAGGAGTGCAACCAGCAATGCAGCCTGGGCTGCGGCCTGAGAGGCCTCGACGCTCACGTCACACGGGCCCGAGATCCGATGGGTCTGGGCGTGCCATGGCGGCGTTGAGATAGGCGACTTCGCCGGTCACCTCCCGCACTACGAACGGTGCGAGCCACGCCGGCAGGGAGACCGCCTGCAACTCATGGCTCAGCTCCACTTCAGCGAGCACGAGCTCGTGATCCTCGAAGACATCGATTTCCCAGATGAGATCACCGTCAGCGATCGCATGGCGACGTTTCCGGATGCGCGCGACGGCGGTGACCGGCCAGAGTGCGGCGAACACCGCCCGATCGGTCGGCTCCTCCACTTCGATGCGCGCCTGCGAAGGTCCGAGCTTCACCGTTCGCGTGAATCGCTCCGTACCATCGGGCGCGGCGGACCATCGCAATCGCTCTCGCAGCATCACACCCGGAAGCCAACCCTGCGCAATGCGCGTAGCGGGTACCGCAGCGGCTTCAGGCGGAACGTCGCTGAGCAGGAACTTTCGCTCGAACTCCATGGGAAGCCCGTGCGGCGGTGGAGCAGCATCCATCGCCCGAAGCACATCGGCCGCTCCGCGCTGCGCACGCAGAATGACCTGCGACTCGACCATCCAGCCATCGCGAAACGCGTGAAAGTGTCCCAACGCGACGCCGTCCAACGCTTGTGCCAGCTCCTCCGCACCCTGATACCGGGCGCGCGCCGCCAACAGAATCGCGTCACGCATCGCACCGAGCTGGTCCTGTCCGCGGGTCGCGAGTCCGAACCACGCCGACAGGGAGGCGTGATCCGAGCTATTCCGAGACAGGTGTGGCGCCAGCAATGCGCGCTGACGCTTGAGTTGAATACGCACGCGATGCAGTGCGCTGTCGCGCGCCTCAGGCTCGAGCGCGGACAGCGTCGCGAGGTCCCGTTGCAGGCGAACGGCTGACCGCTCGATGCGCATCGCGAGATGAGACGCGAACGAGGTGTCGGCGCCGGCACGTCCGATGCGCACCGTCGCGCGATACGTGGAGAGCCGTCTCGCGGCCGACTCAACCTCCCGATCGAGGTGATGTCGGAGTCCGTTCGACACGTGCCGCTGCCGGCTGGCGCGCCCCTCGCCGAGGCGGCGAAGCAGGTGGTCTGCCTGCTGTCGTGCCAACTCCGGCAGTCCGTCCGATTCTGCCTCAAGCCATTCACTCTGCACATCTGCGTCGCGGGCGGCGTTGGTCGCACGCTGCAACTTCGAGAGCGCACGGAGCAGGCGACCGATGCCGCTGCCGCGTAGCAGATCACGGTGCTCGCGGCAGGACGCCCGCAGTCGTCGGAGCGCCACGCGCACTCGATGCAACGCCTCGATGCTGGAGCCCTGGCGTTGCCGCTCCGCGATGTCCTGCTCAGTCGCCCCGGCGTGTGCTGTCTCGGTCCAATCGTGGCGCGCCTGCTGCAGCTGTTGCAGCCAGTGCAAGGTCACGATGCGTGCTCCCTCAGCGGCGGGGCGCCGCAGCGCGCCGTCGAGCAACTCTCGGACTTCGGCGGCGGCGGGAGCGTCGTGCTCGCTCACGAGTCGTCGCTCACGAGTCGTTGCTCACGAGTCGTCGCTCGCGCTCACGACCACGTCGGCGGATCCGTCGCTGTGGTACGTCACCAGCACGTGCCAGGGGCGACAGCACACTTCACAGTCTTCGACGTATTCCTGCGTGGATCCAGACCCGGGGTCCAGTGAAATCTCGACCGCCTCACCGCAGTACGGGCAATGGACCATGCTGTCGCGATCGGCAACGCCGTCGCCGAGTGGAAACTCGTCCTCAAGCGCTGCCTCGTCGTCATCGTCATCCGGTCGACGCCACTCATTTGCTGGATTCATGAACAGTTCGGCGGCAGGGGGAAGGTTGCAAGACTACTGCCTGGGGGTGAGGAGCGCACGGTCTCCCGTCGCCACGGCTAGCGCGCCGCGGGCACCGGCCACCTTGGCTTCGAGCGCGGCCAGTTTGACCGATTCATCCAGTACAAGTCGTTCACGCAGGTTCACGATCAACAACGTACTCTCACCGTTGTCGTAGCGAATCTGCTCGGCGTCACGCAACAGTCGCGCATTGCGCACATTGGCGCGCTGCAGTCCCAACAGACGCTCCAGGTTGGACAGGTCGAAAATCGCGGCTCGAGCGTCGAATTCGATGTTTCGCCTCGTCCGTTCAAACTCGAGGCGCTGGAAGTCGAGGCGCTGGGAGGCGGCGTTGAATCGGCCAGTTTCGCGCAGAAACAGGAGCGGTGACTTGATGAGCAACCCAGCCTTGTAGTTCTCGTCGAGTCCGTCCATGGCGGGGGAGAGGTCGTCGGCGCCGCTCTCACCCAGCCGCGACAGCTTGGCTTCGGCAAACGGCAACATGCCCTGCGTCGTGAAGAGCCGCTGCGCCTGCGCCTGTTTCACACGCGCTTGCAGCTTGAGCAGGTCCGGATTGCGACGGGTTGCGATATCCAGCAACGCATCCAATTGCGTCGAGTCCATGCCGCTGCGTTCAATGCCGTCCAGCACCGGCTTTGCGTCGGTCGGTAACGCCGTCGGCCGCCCGGCATCGTCCCACAGGTACGCCGTGATGTCCAGCGTGGCGAAGTAGAAGGCCGCCTCCGCTTCGAATCGTGTCACTTGTCGACGCTGGATTTCCAGCAGCGCCTCGATGGAGTCGATCGGGGCCGATTCACCATTGGCCACGCGCCGCCGCCCACCCTGCAGGCGGAACTCGGCGAGTAGTTCGCCTTCCTGCGCGATCAATCGACGTCGCCATGATTCGTACCACGCGCCGTAGTCCTTGGCGGCGGTGAACAGCAGTTTGTTGACCATGGCGGTCTGATCGGCCGCGCCGGCATCGCGAGCGGCGCGAGCTTGCGCGAGCGCATTACGGCGTTCATCGGTGACCAGGCGCTGTCCGAGCGGGATGCTGATGCCCGCCTCCACGGTGCCACCACCAACGGTTCGACGGTCGGGGTTGATGTACCGTCCCAAGGTCCGATCGAACGCCAGGGTAACGTCGGCACCGACGGGCAGCGGGATTTTTACTTCCGCGTCGAAGTAGTTGTAGTACGTGGATCCACCAAACCGCTTCTGGTCCCAGCTGGCAGTCACCGTCGGATCGAACGCGCCCCATGCAGTCCGAAGGTCACTCCGCGCAGCGTCCGCAATGAGCTTCGCCTGCCGGGCCACCGGGTGACCCAGCAGGATGACATCGAGAAAAACGGGAAAAGAGAACGGCACTCCACTGGTGTCGATGCGCGCACCGACCAGGTCGCTCGTACGCACGATGGTACTGTCGGCGCTGCGGCGCTGCTGCGCCGGTAGCGAAACCGCGAAGCCAAGGGCAAAGCCGCAGGCCATCATCACCGCCGGCAAGCGAGCGGCACTGCTCACGGCTTGCCTCCAGTCTTGCCGGCCGCCTTCTCCCCGGCGACCGCGCTGCCCGGCAGCGCGTCATTCGGATCGATGGAGAGTGGGAAGCCATTGAGCTGACGCCAGATCTCCCAGCCCACCGTGACGTTGTCGAGCATTGCCCAGCCCTGCGCGCCCGTACCAAGCCGAAGCTGGCCCGGCCATGCGGCGTCGTGCGTGGTGTCCTCCACCAGAAGCACGCGGAACTTCCCGCCTTTCCCAGGGAACTGATCGATGACCGCGACCTGCGCCCCAAACGTGCCCACGGCCACCTGTGGCCAGCCGGATATCTGCAAGGCCGGCCAGCCGTCGAAGAACACGCGTACCAAGCGTCCGGGCTTGAGCAGCGCGATGTCCATGGGTTTGATGAAGAGCTCAACCGCTTTGCGCGGCCGCGCCGGTTGCAGCGTCACGATCGGGTCGCCTGCCTTGACGATCTCGCCTTGCCCCGCTCGCGATGCGCGCACCACAAACCCGTCCTGCGGCGCCTCGATGAGATAGAACCCGTTGCGCACGGTCAGTGCGCCAACCTTGTCCTTCAACTTCGCGACATCGGATCGACCCTCGCTCACCTCGGCCAGCGTCGCCGCGCGGTCCGATCGCGCCTTGGCGATCTTCTCGCCGTACTCCGCCGGAATGCTCTGCAAGTCCGTCTCCGTGATCAACAGCATCTGCTGCTTTTCGATGAGCTTTGCCGCGGCCGACTGCACCCGGATCTGGAACGTCTGCAGTTCGTTCGTTGACACCAGCCCGAGCGTGTCTCGGAACAGCCGTTCCCGCCGACGCAGCTGATCCCGGGCCACCGAATCCTCGAGCGTGGCTTGGCGGATCTCCGCGCGATACTGCTCAACCTTGTTCCGGGTCTGTTGCAGCTTGAAGTCACGCTGCGCCACCTGCTGTCCGATCTGCGCATCCAGCGCGGCTGCCTTGTTCAGCTTCTCCGCGATCGCGGATTCCTTGGCCCGTTGCTGCTGCAATGTCAGCGGCAACACGTTCGGATTGAGGTAGTCCTCCTTGATCTCCGAGATCCGGGCGATCGAGTCTCCCTTCTTGACGAGCTGCCCTTCCTTGATGAACCACTGTTCGATTCGCCCGTCAATGCGAGTCGTAAGCTCCTGTGGGCGATCGGACGGGCTCAACGCAGTGACGGTACCCTCGCCCTGAACGTTCTGCTGCCAAGGGAGGAACAGAATCACGATCAACGTCAGAATGATGCCAACCAGCCAGCGTGATACCACGCGTGCCGTGTCCGCCGCTCCAAGCAATGCCGT
>JANNEV010000184.1:0-15573 GCA_031379145.1 Gemmatimonadaceae bacterium | reverse complement strand
CCTGCATTCCGGCCTTGATCTGGTACGCGTGCACCTTCTGCGCGATCTCCGAGCACACGGCACCCGGCTTGGTCTCCTCCACCATGATCTGGACGGTGTCGGCAACCACCTGCCACATGCGATCGTGATGCGCGTTGCTGGGTGTGATGATGTAGTTCCGATAGCCTTCCCCACCAAAGCCACCGAGCAGGATGTCGCAGTTCACGTACACGGGCTGCCCGCGTCGCAGCTTGGTGTGGAAGAACTGATTGGGATGCGGATAGGCCGTGGCCACACCGGCTCGCACGTAGTTTCCCGTCACTTCCATTCCCACGGCTGTGTGCGGTTTTCCGTCGCGCTTGACGTCGCGCATCATGAGATTGATGCCATAGCTGGACAGCGCCTGACCGACTTGATAGTCGGTGGTGTTGGTGCCGTGCTCGAGGATGTAGTCGCGCGCGAACGCGTGCACCTTGTCGAAATACCGATACGCGCGCTGCAGCAGTGCGATCTCCTCCGGCGTTCGGATCATGCGCATGCCGAGGCAGATATCGCCGATGTCCACGTTGGTGCTGCCCGGCAGTAGCCGATTAAACGTGGACTGGGCGCTCAGCGTGAGTTCGCGCTCCAACCCGATCACCTTCCCACTCAGGCCGCGCTTGGCCAGATGCGTGAGCACCCATTCCCACAGGTCCACACGACTGCCACGCGCGTTCTGCCCGAGATTGGGGAAACCGCCCGCCGCATGCGGATAGCAGAAGTAGTACGTGTTCTCGGTGCACCACCACGAGGTGATCAGGTCGCGGTCAATGGCCGGTGAGAACCAGTAGATGGTGTCCGGTTCATCGACCATGAGCAGCGCCCACGTGGTGCGTTCGCCGCTACCGCGAAAGCAGCCCGAGAAGTACACCAGGTTGGGATCCGATTGCAGCAACACGGCAACGACTCCCTTCGCCTTTGCGGCGGCGCGCAGCCGGTTCGTGGTCGCCTTGTACCACGCGAGCGGTAGTCGGTCCACCCCCACCGGTGCAGGTACCGGGTGATGTGGGTTCGGGACCAGCAACTTCTCCGATCCCTCACGCGCGGAACGCGCGGCCAGCTCGGTGGACGCGGCGGCCGAGGCGGCGAGGGAAAGGCCCATGGTCCGAACGAAATCGCGGCGAGTCGACATGGAAGTCGCGGGCAGGGTCAGGGTCACGATCAACGAGCTACATTCTGTTGCTTCGGAAGCCATTCACGTATGGCCGAGTACCGGACACCAGATTTCTCCAGCCCAGAACGTACGCATGACTGACACAATCCGCGAATCGCTCCAGGCTGTACTGGGGACGGAGTACGTCGTGGTTCGGGAGCTGGGCGGCGGAGGCATGAGCCGGGTGTGGGTGGCGCGCGACGAGCGGCTGGGACGTGATGTCGTGGTCAAGGTGCTGTCACCATCGTTGGCGCAGGAGTTCTCGCTCGAACGATTTGCGCGCGAGATTCGCCTCGCGGCCACGCTGCAACATGCGCACATCGTGCCGCTTCTCACGGCCGGTGCCACCGCGGACGGGTTGCCGTTTTACCTGATGCCGTTTGTGGAAGGCGAGTCCTTGCGTGCGCGCCTCGAGCGCCCGGAGTTCGCTCGCGGACTTCCCATCGACGAGGTGGTGTTGATCCTCAAGGACGTCAGTCGCGCCCTCGCCTATGCCCATGCGCGCGGAGTCGTCCATCGCGATATCAAACCGGACAACATCATGCTGTCTGGCGGCGCCGCCGTGGTGGCCGACTTCGGCATTGCGAAAGCCGTGAGCTCTGCGCGCGAGGCTGCCGTGCAGCCAGATTCGGCCGCGAACGATTCTCTGACCCGCATGGGAACCTCGCTCGGGACGCCGTCCTACATGGCCCCTGAGCAGGGCGCGGGCGACCCCGGCACGGACCATCGGGCAGACGTCTATGCCCTTGGTGCGACGGCGTACGAGCTGCTGACAGGCGAGACACCCTTTGGTCCGCGCCCACCACACGCGTTGCTGGTCGCTCACTTCACCGAGGTGCCCACGCCCATCGAAACCCGGCGTGCCGACGTCCCCGCCGCTCTCGCCGAGCTCGTGATGGCGTGCCTGGCCAAGGATCCGGATGCTCGCCCGCAGACAGCCGCCGCGCTGGGCGCCGCACTGGGCGGCGTGCTGGCCGCAGAGACTTCACAGGCTCTTGCCAGCACGCCGAATGCGACGGCCGGTTTCGCTAAGGGCGCAGCCGCAAGTGGGCCTCACGCGGAGCCCACTCGACGAACGAACGGTCGCCGCAATCTCGTGCTTGCCGCCGTCACCATGGCAGTAGTCGTCACCGGCGCATTCGCCGCCCGCCGATTCCTCGCGCTATCGCCGGGGCTCGACGCCAATCGCATCGCCGTCATGCCGTTCAACGTGCGTGAGAACGGACTTCAGGTGTGGCGCGAAGGGCTTGTTGATGTCTTGTCGCGCAATCTCGACGGCGCAGGTGCGCTTCGCACCGTGGCGCCATCGACCGTCATCAGTCAGTCTCCGATTCGCGCCGACGCGGCGTCGGCTCTGACGCTGGGGACGGCAGTAGGCGCCGGGCTGGTTGTGGTGGGCGATCTGAGCGGACTCGGGGGCGACTCCGTGCGCCTGCGCGCCGCGATTTACGACGTGGCACGCGCGAACGTCAAGTTCGAAATTGACTTGCGTGGAGAAGGCTCACGCATGGACGCGCTTGCCGATTCGCTTTCGTTCCGGATTCTTCGTGAAGTCGGCGGCGGAGGTTCGGCCCGCCTGTACAGCGTAGGAACACGCTCCTTACCCGCGCTCAAGGCCTTTCTTCAGGGGCAGCAGTTCTATCGACGGGCTTCCCTCGATTCCGCGCGCGCCGCGTATCTCGGTGCATTGGAGCTGGACAGCACGTTCGCACTGGCCTGGCGAGGGGTCGCGGCGCTGTACATTCGCCGGGGCCAGGAGAGTGACCCCAGCGCGCAACGGGCGCTGGATATGGCCATTCGGTACAAGAGCGGCCGAAGCCCGCGCGACAGCATGCTGTTGCGCGCCGACTCGCTTCGGTTGGCGCTGGTGCGACGCATCCCTGGTCCGACGGATGCATTGGCCACTGTCCCGATGCTCGCACCGCTCATCGAGACGCTGCAACAGGCGACCAGGAACTATCCAAGCGACGCCGAACTCTGGTTCGAGCTTGGCGATGCCGCCTTTCACTTCGGCGCCCTCGGCGAAGTACCCGACGCATCTTCACTCGAGTGGTTCGAGCGGGGCACCGCGATCGACTCGACTTTCGCCGTATCGGCCTACCATTCGTATCAATTGACCGTACGTGACGGTCGCGCCTCCGAAGCATCGCGCCATGCGAAACGGGTGGCGGCAACTTACGAAGGCCCGCAGGGCGCATACTTCCGGTTGCTCGCCGCGATTCTTGAGGCGCAGCCGCTATCAACGCGAGCCCAAACACTCTGGGACAGCGTACCGGCCGTGTTCACCGCACCGTTGCTGGCGGAACTCGCCACCATGCCCGATACCGGGGCAACCGCCGTTGGTCTTGCGCGCGCCATTGCCAAACAGTTCCCCACGCTACCGAGCGCGGCAGACAGCGCCAATCTCCGCGAAGCCCTCGTGATGGCGTTTTCTGCGCGAGGGTTGTTTCGCGAAGCTATGCCGTACATCACGGGCCAGCTTTCGCCTGCCCTCTTTTGGCAGTTGGCTCGTCTTGGTGCGATCGCGCCTGACAGTGCCACCGCAAACGTTCGCCAATGGGCACTCGACGCCCCACGACGCGCGTTGGGTGGCGCGCGACTGCTGTCTGAACAGCGTGACACCGCCTCGCTCATGAGACTCATCGCCTGGACGGACAGCCTGGCGCGAACCACGAGCGCCGAGCAAGCCGCGCCGATCCTCGGCAGCGTTGCCGTTCTCCGCGCGTACCGCACACTCGCACTCGGTGACTCCGCGGCGGCGCTACGAGAGTTCCTTGCCGTACCCATGGCTGCGTGCGGCGGTGCGCCATGCGCCGGCGGAACCATCGCGCAATTGCTCGCCAAGACCGGCCGGACCGGTGACGCGCTTCGAGTGCTGGCCCGTGCCCTGCCTTCGGCCAGCACCAGCGTCTCCGTGCCGCTGGAGCTGCTGTTCCGCGCGCGATTGGCCGAGCAGTCGGGAAACAGTGCGCGCGCTCTTGCGGACTGGAGCCGAGTGATCACGCTCTGGAAAGGCGGCGACGCCGGTGTGCAAGCAGCGGTCACTGAGGCAAGAAACGGACTGCAGCGACTGCAGGGGCGCTGATGTTACGCCAACCCACCGTACTCGCGCGCAGCGTACCTGCACCACGCACATTCCTGTCGTAGTCTCGGAGAAGGCGCGCCACTGGAGACGTCCCCTCGACGAGCAACGCCCAAACGCAGCCATCGTCGATAGTGTCTCTAGTGTCTCCCGAAAAACACAATCATGCGCTTTGCCAGGTCCGCGAACAGCTGATGGTCGGCGTAAGTCTCGCGCAGCGCATCCACCGCGTCTCCCTGCTGCGCGCCGCTCAAACGTGCGAAGGCCGGAAATCCGGCTGCGCCCTGCTGCAGCACGTCGGCCACGATTCGGTCTGGCGCACGATTCAGGAAGCTGCGAACATCGAGATACCCTTTGTTTCGGAGCTCCTGCACAACGGCCCGAGATGACGGGAGGTCGAGCGTGCCGGCCCGCGTGAACCGCTCATCGTACAGGGGGGCGGGCTCGTTGTAGGCCAGATCAGTGGCGATTCCACGCGCCGCCAACACAGCGCTCTGTTGCGCGGATCGGAGGTTGCCGTCGGCGCCGACCTCCTCATTGGTATCGTTGCGACAGACGTACCAGGCCGTGGGTGTTCTGGTCGTCAGCGCCGCGTTCAACGAACCAGGCGCACAGTACCCCGCGACAGCTCGAAAACGCAGATTCGGAAACCGCGCCGCGAGTTCAGGCTGCGATGCCAGCGCGCCCAGCACCACGACCATCGACGAACCGTTGGACATGCCAAAGGCGTAAAGCGGAAGCGCGCCACTGATGACGCCGCGAGTACGCAGTGTGCCAAGCAACAAGTCGAGATTGGCAAAGTCCACATTGCCGACAGTGGGCGACACATCCCATCGTCGCTTGTCATTGCCGTCCAGATCGCCGGCCACCGTTTCTTCGGAATCGAAGGAAACAACGCCGTATCCGGCCGCCACCAACTCGAGCGCCAACGCCAGTCCCTCGCCACGTTCGATAAGGCGCGATGATCCGCCGGTGCCGTGGAACGCCATCACGATGCCGCGCGGATTGGGTGGGATAGCGTATCGGATTGACTTCGGCACGGACGTCGCGCCGACAGAGCTGCCCACCGTCAGTGATGCGACCACCGGTGCGCTTGCTGCGGAGAGCGAGACATCGCGCGCCGGCATAACGAAGCGCCCACTCCATTCCGTGAGCCCCGCGGACACGGCGTCGCCAGACCAACCAGTGAGCGCACTGCTGCCGGCATTGAACGCGGCAAAGGCGTACACGGTGTCCCCGGCCGTATAGGTGCCTCCGCCATAGCCACCGGCCACCGAGAGACTGAACGCGGTTCTCGCGGGGGGAGCAGGCGCGGACGCTCCCGGAGCAACGGGCCCACTGGACACCTCGCCGTCAGCACATGCGGAGAGCACCCACATGGAGAGCCCGCACCACAACAGCCCACGCGCGCTCAGCCGACTCGTGCGCAGCCCGCGCATCACGTGCATCTTCGGTTTCTGCCATCGCATTTGGTTCAGCCCTGTGACGCTGGTCCCAATTGAGTGTCCGCCGAATTCGACGCGATGCGCAACCGAACGTTAAGTCGGCCGAGCGCCGCGCGACGAGCAGCGCGCTGCGGCGACCGACGCCACCAGGACACGGCTCCGAGGCCCTACCCAAACAACAGCTGATCCAACGCGTCGTAGCCCGTCGGGAGCGAAATGGCCGCGACGCTGGCGCCGGCCAATCGCAGCGCCTGAACAGAATCCGTTTGTCGACGATACGACCAGTGCGAATCCACACACGCCCGGACGGCGAGTTGCACTGGCGTTCTTCCTGAGGGATCCGGCGTGTGCGGATCTGCTCCGCGCGCCAGCAGCGCGGCTACGGCGCGATGGCTCCCTCGCCATGCCGCCACGTGCAGCGCCCGGCTGCCAGCCGGGATGCCGAAGTAGGCATCGCCGCCTGCGTACGCCGCATCCACCGGCACGCCGAGATCCAGCAACCGATCCATACCGCGCGCGTTGTCGTTGCCCGCGAACTGGCTCAGCAGGGGGCCTCCCAGGCGCCTGAGCACGTCGGCCAGCGCCGGATCAGCCGCGACGAGTCGCCCAATCTCCTGCTCCATGTCCTGCGCGCACGCCGCGATGAGTTGATCAATGGCGCGCGACGGGCCAGTTCCACTTCGGCGCGCCCACTCCGCCAACACGTCGCCGCGGCCGCGCCGCGCGGCGAGAGACAGCGCGTCGTCTCCCGCGTGCCCATCCGCGCGCAGTAGATCCCCACCGTAGTCGAGCATGCACACCACGTTCTCCAGCACATTGTCGCGCCGGAGTGCCTGATGAAGCGCTGTGAACCCCCACTGGGTCATGCGATTCGGGTCGGCGCCGTGCTCGAGCAGATATCGGACACCTCGCACGTCGTGCCAGTCCGCCTTGCGCAGCAGCATGATGGCCATGCTGTCCGCCGTCAACGCGCCACTCTCCACGAGCACCCGCACGGTGGTGTTGTCATATGTTTCGGGAGCATGATACGGCGTTTCGTCATCGTTCGGGTCGGCGCCGCGCGACAGCAGGAGACGGGTCATGTCGGCGTGTCGAGCGACACCAGCCGCACCGTACATGACGGTCTCGAACATTGACTCGCCGAGATGCGCGTGCTCCCAGAAGCCGGTATTCGCATTCGCGCCGGCGTCCAGGAGGGCTTCCGCAACCGCTACCAACCCCGCGCTCCGCTCCGGATCGAGCCGCAGATAGCGAGAGAAGCAGACATGGGTGAGCAGGTCCCACTGATACGGTCCACCGATTGCCGATGCCAGCGACGGATCGGACTCGAGCCGACCACGAATCGCCTGCGCGTCGCCGAGCACGGCCGCGATGAAGACATCTGACTCCGTCTCCGGAGGTCGCACAGCGCGCAACGACTCGGCTCGATCGAGCGAACCATCAGCGTGACTACCGTGACGCGGCACCAGTGCGGCAGCGAGAAACACGTTGGCCCAGTTGTGACCGTCCAAATCACCTACCCTCCCCAAGAGTGAACGCAGCGTCGAGGCGGCAACGCGACTGCTACGTGTGGTCCGTTAGCGTGCGGACGAGGTTTCCACATGGTCGTGCAGTTGGGCGACCTGCGCTGCGATATCGGCCAACGGCAGTCCCACTCCGACGAACAGCGCCACGGGCTGCGCGTCCGCGTGCGGCAGCGAGCGATCCAGTTGCATGCCCTTGCGACCACCAATGCGATTCCAGACAAACATCTCTGTCGGTCGATCGGCGAAGCGGACCAACCCCTTAGCACGCACAACCGCCGGCGGGAGGGCGCGCACCATGGCAAGGAACGCACTGCGCTCCACCACGCCCGGCAATGCCAGCGTCGCGCTCGCGAACGGATGCACGTGCGAATGCACCTGCGGATGCGCATGCGCATGCGTGTGCCCCGGTGTGTGGCTCGCGGAGGACACTGACTGCAGACCAAGCTCGCGCTCCGTTGGCGCCGTTGGCAGCGAGGTGCGTCGAGTGCGCTGAGCACCGGAGCGCTCGGTGAGTTCGGCGAGTTGCGCGGCGAAGGCTGACGGATCGGTCATCTCCGCACGCGCATTGACCTCGCGGACGGAGGTGGCGACCTCCAGACATCGTTTCTCGGTGATCCGATGCGTCCAGTTCATATGCAAGTGGGTCGCGGTGACCACCTGCGACGCTTCCAGCGTGTTGTGCCACCACCGCCTCTGCCACCGCCCCGCGTCGATGATGGTGACTTGCAGCGGCAGCGTGAACTGCGCCAATCGTCGATCGAGCGTCAGGTAGCCGAGCAGTTCATCCGCAGCGGTCGCGCCGTTGGCTTCGATGAGCATCACGGTCCGAGGATCGGGAGGCGTACCGTGCAGCGCATCCATCAGCTCGCGCAACGAGGTGCAACAGACGCACTCGCCCGCCAGTGGCGTAACCAGCGCATCAAGCTCGCCCAATCGCGCGGCGTCAATGTTGGCGTTCTCGAAGTCATTGAGCAGCACGCGCACTCGAAGGCCGTGTTCGTGCAGCGCGGGGACAAGTCGCGTCAGAAAGCGCGTCTTTCCCGCCCCAAAGAATCCGACCAGCAGCACCAAGGGCATCATGCACAGAAGATGACGCGTTGGCGCTCGGTGCGACAGCGTACACGCCCCCGACCCGTTCCGAGCTGCGTACGCCTCAGAACTCCGCAGAGAGGCGCACGACGACGGCTCTACCCGGTGCGTCGGCGAACTCCTTGTACCGGCTCATGTAGTCGCGGAATCGTGTGTTCAGCAGATTGCGCGCGGTCACGTCGATGGTGACCAGCCGCGCTCCCGCGAGCCAGACCGCGCCGACCGCGCCGTGGGCGAGCATCGCGCCAGCCGGTGCGAAATCCCGCTGTTCCGTGCGCGTTTGCCGACGGTTTGCCTCGCCTGACAGACTGGCGTACGGTCGCTGCAAGCCTCGAAGACGTTTGCCATCGACGCGGGCGCTCACGGTGCCGCGCACGGGCGGAATGAACAGCAGTGGCCTGCCCGTCGTGGTGTTGGTGCCCCGCACGTAGTCCGCGCCGAACGCGAGGCTGAAACGATCGATCGGTCGATATTCTGCCGTTGCCTCCGCCCCCACGAGCAGCGCATTGCCCTGCACCACCTGCAACGAATCGAAGAGGAATCCGTCCCCGCCGAAGGGTCGGAGATAGATGTAGTTCGCGATCGCGTTGCGAAACACAGTCACTTCGCCGCGAAAGGCGCGGGACTGCGCGCGCACCGCCACATCCACGTTCAGAGACGTCTCCACGCGCACCGTGCTGTCCCCGCGTTCGAACGCTCGGCTGCCCTCATGAAAGCCGTTGGCGAAGAGCTCTTGCACCACCGGCGCGCGAAAGCCTCGTCCGACATTGGCGGCGACGGCGAAGGGGCCAGCAAGTTGCCACGCGGCCCCTGCAGTGCCAGTGAACGCGCCGAACGTTCGGCGTTGTGCGCTGAGCCCCAACACGCTGTCCTGCTCCACGCCGAGCGCCTGCCAATCCGCGCGCGCGCCAACCGACAGGTTCAATCGGCCCCGCTCGCGCTGCTCGAACACGAACGCGCCGAGCGCGCGCGTGCTGTTGCTGGGAATCAGCGTCTTGATACCGCGTTTTTCAAAGACCCCTCGCGCTGCGGTCGCGCCCACCGTGCCACGCCAGCCGCCGAGTACTGGCGCGTGGGTCAAGGTGGCCCGTCCGTTCCAACTCGTTGCCAGCAAGCCCAGATCGGGGACTGTCGCACCGGCCGCGGCGAACTCCCGGCGGTAGTTCTGTTCCGCGCTCACGCGCAGATCGAGCTGGCCTCGCGCCGTGGGCCGCTCAGCAAACAACGTGGCGCGCCGTGTGGACAGCCGCTGAAAACCGGAGAAATCAGGATTCGTGATCGGATCGTCATAGATCTCGATACGTTCCTCCTTTGTCGACGCCGACATCCGAACTTCGCCCCAGGAGGGGCGCACGCCCGCCGTGAGTTCACCGAACCCCGCATCACTCCGTGTGTTGGAGAGCGCACTCTTCGCCGTGCGCATGTTCTGTGCCGAACGGCCTGTTCCGATGGCGCGCCACGCCACGCGACCGTGGCCTGCTTCCGCCGATACCGTGACATCCGGCGATCGGACGTTGGTGTTATAGCTCGTGATCAGCCGACCGGTCACACCGGTCTGGCCGTTTGCGCCATCCCAGGGCAGCGCGCGCGGCAGAATATTGATGACGCCACCAATTGCTTCCGATCCATACAGCACGCTGGCCGGTCCCTTGATGACCTCAACACGGTCCGCGGTTGCGGTCTCCGCATTCGGACCGTGGTCGGTACCCCACTGCTGCCCGTCGACTCTGTTTCCGTCCACCATGGTGACCACGCGGGTGGAGTGCAGGCCGCGAATCACAGGCTTGCCGATGCCCGTGCTGAGACTGATCGAGCGCATGCCAGCCACACCGGCCAACGTCTCGCCAACCGACGCCGCTTGACTGTTGCGGAGCATCCCACCGCCGAGCACCGTCGCGGGCTGGGTGGCTCGACTGGTCGTCGTGGCCAGCGCACTCGCACTCACCTGCACCACCGCGAGTTCCACGCGCGATTCGCGCATTCGAACGGTGAGCGTGGTCGTCTCGTTCGGACGGATACGAATACTGCGCACTTCCGGAACCAGTCCGGTGCGCTCGAAGCTGATGGAGTAGCTACCGCCAGGCAGGCCCTCCAGCACGAATCGCCCAGCGGAGTCGGTCGCCGCGCGACGCTGCAGCTCGACGACGGAAACACGAACGGCGACGAGTGGCCGCCCGGCTTCATTTTCGACCCGTCCACGCAGTCCTTGCGCGCTCACAGGCACCGTTGCAAGCCCCTGCGCCGGAAGCGGTGAGGCGGTCGCCATCAGGCTTGCAAACGCGCACAGGCCCATCAATACACGAATCACCCTGGAGATGCGCGAAGAACAGGCGTTCTGTGCCGAAGCGGTCACGGAGATTGGAGCAGGCATACATTAGCATGCACGAACGCAAAGGTTTAGGCAACCCTAAACTAATTATTCGACTCGGCTAACCTGAGACCGGCGTCGGGAGCATCGCCGAACCACCCAGTCAGTTCGGCGCCCGTTTCATGCGAGAGAACGGGAAGCCGTTGCACCCCTGCTTCGGGTTTGCTCGATCAGCGATGCGGGTCTCCTCGGCCTGCTGTCGGCTTGTCGCCTCGTACGCGCTGAGACAGAACGCCCAGTCATACGGCGCCATGCCGGAGAGACGCATGTAGTCAATGCGAGTCCAGAGGTTGGGCGCCGAGGAGTTCGTCGGCGCGTTCCGCGCCAGCAGGAACTGGCCATCGGGACTCCACGACTCGACCAGATACGCCGTGCGGGCACCGTGCCGCCAGGTCGACGCGTCGATCTGATGGCGGCCTCCGTAGTCGTCCTCGAAGGTGCCGATGAACATTGCCGGAGGGCTCGACGCGGTTCTGGACGCGGTCCTGGCAGAGGAGCCGGTCGACGCGCAGGCGCCGAGCGCGGTGATTATCAGGGTATGCGCAACCAACGACCGAGCAAGGCGCCGCAGGGCGAACCGTGCGCCGGCCATCATTCGGCGCGCTCGTGCGAGATGAATCCGACTCGCTGATTGATCGCGATGCGCTGGGCGGAGGTCATATCGCGCCAGTCGCGGATTTCGTCGATGGTACGACCGCAGCCGCGGCAACGGTTCTCCAGGTCCAGCTGGCAGACTTTGATGCACGGCGACTCGGTGGACACGGGCAAGCGCATATCCGGACCCTTCCCACGAGGGTGTTTCGGGTGATCCTCGCTGGCAGGTCTTCTGGCTCGGGAGTCAGTCGCCGACGAACACCTTCCCACGACACGATGGTCGCAGTGGTTGTCGTTCGTCCTTGTCGTCCCTTACAGCGGCGGGGCCGCCCCGGACTTGCACCGGGTTCCCTTTTGAGCGCGCGCGCCCATTTCGGGCGCACGCACACCAGCGTGGCAGTTCGATTGTCGACAAAATCTAGCGGGATACCTCGCCTCGCGCGAAGCGCGCAGGATCGAGATCATTGGTAACCTGCGGGCGCGCAACGCTTGTCCCCTCGAAAGGATCCGGTGCTAGTTTCCGGTACTGAAAGTCACCGCGCCGGTCGTTCAGCAGCGTATCTCGCACGGTCGCTCAAAAACAGTCTCGCGGTCTCTCTCCCTTCCCTTCGTCTTCCATCCGCGTTCCCTCCGGATTACCCGGACACCCCCCTCCCACCGTCGCACGCAGAAGGACTGCACGCCCGCCGCCGTCTCGGCCGTTCCGTCTCGGCCATTCCGTCTCGGCCGTTCCGTCTCGGCCGTAAACGCCCCGCCGTTCCATCAGGTCAAGTGTGCGCGTGCAACTGACGAGCACCAGTCCCGCTGATTACCACAATCCGGTACACCGCATGATGAAGAAACGAGTCCTCACGTTGTTCATGGGCATGCTGCTCGGCGTGACGCCGATCGCCGCGCAGCAGAAGACCATCACGGGAAAGGTTGTGCGAGAGCTCGGCGTGCCTCTCTCCGGCGTCTCGGTGGTCATCCGAGGCACGAGCCAGAGCACCCAGACCAACCTCGCCGGCGACTACACGATTCGGGCCGAAGTCGGACAGGTGCTGCAGTTTCGCCTGATCGGCTACGTGCCGCAGGAGCGCACAGTTGCGGCCGAAAACGTCATCAGCATCGCCCTCGTGAAGACGGCCACCTCGCTGGATGCGATGGTCGTGACCGCCCTCGGTGAAACCACCGTCAAGCGCAGTCTTGGCACGTCGCAGCAGAGTGTGTCTGGCGCAGACGTGGCGCAGACCGGGCGTGAAAACTTCATCAACGGGCTGCAGGGTCGTGTGGCCGGCGTGGAAGTCACGAGCACGTCGGGCGTGCCCGGTGCGTCGTCCTCCATCACCATTCGCGGTGTCAGCTCCATCAGCGGCAGCAATCAGCCGTTGATGATCATTGACGGCCTGCCCCTGGACAACAAGACGCTCAATACCGGCGCGCTGGCGGCCGACGCGCCGGGATCGATTACCTCCTTCAGCAACCGCGGGCTCGACTTCACGAATCGGGCAGCAGACATCAATCCGGACGACATCGAGAGCATGGTGGTGCTCAAGGGCCCTGAGGCCGCGGCCCTGTACGGCATCGATGCGGCGAACGGCGCCATCGTTATCACGACCAAGCGGGGCAAGGCGGGCACCGGTGGTCTCGAGTACAGCAACCGGGTGCGCCTGGATCGCACGAACACCCGCCCTGAAGTGCAGAACGTGTACTCGCCGTCGGGTACCACAGGCGATTTGCTCAATGCGTTCTCCTACTTCGGTGCACCGTACGCTGCTGGCACGAAGTTCTACGACAACATCGACGGTTTTTTCCAGACGGCACAGTCGCAAGCGCACAATCTGACGTTCAGCGGCGCGACGCAGGACAATCGGATCAACTATCGACTTGGCTTGTCCGCGACTACGCAGGGCAGCGTGGTGCCCAACTCCGACCTCACGCGCATCAACCTGACTGGTCGCACCGGCGCGCAGATCACGAAATGGCTGAACACGGACCTCTCGCTCCTCTACGCGCAGTCGGACAACGATCAGGCGCTCAAGGGCACCAACGGCCCGCTTCTCAGCCTGCTGCTCTGGCCGCAAACTGACGACGCCAAAGACTACCTCACGCCCGCCGGCAATCGTCGTCGCGTGACCGCCCTGGCAGTCAACACCGAGAACGACAATCCGTATTTCAGCGTCAACAAGAACCGCGTCAATTCACGCAATGGCCGCCTGAACGTCAACATGGCCTTCACGCTCACCCCGTTTTCCTGGGGCAACCTGAAGACCAACATCGGTTCCGACGGGTACACGAACGAGAACCAGGTGCTTCGGCATCCGGAAAGCGCGGGCGTCGCCAACGACCTCAACGGCATTCTCGACTTGGCCACCGACGTCACGCGCAATCTCACCACGCAAACGTTGCTCAACTTCAACCGTCGCAAACTCACCAGAAATTTTTCCATCAACGGCTTGGTGGGCAATCAGATCCAGGATTTCCGGTCCGAAGTTACCTCGCCGCAAGGACGTGATTTCCTGGACCCGAATTTCGTCTCGATCAACAATACGAATCTCCGGAATACGCGCACCACGCTGACGCAGCGTCGGCTCTACAGCTTCTTCGGCAGCGCCACGGCCAACTATCATGACTACCTGTACGTGACCGTGACCGGCCGTAACGACCACACGTCGACCATTCCGGAAGAGCGCAACTCGTTCTTCTACCCAGCCATCCAGAGCAGCTTCATCTTCTCCGACGCCATCCCAGCGCTGGGGAATTTCATGACCGGCAAGCTCCGCGCGAGCTACGCCGAGGTGGGCAAGGACGCGCGGCCCTACGCCTTCCGCCCATCATTGGAGTTCAAGACCACCAGCAATGGCGGGTACGGCTACGGCTTCACTGGCCCCAACCTGAACTTGCGGCCGGAGTTTGCCAGCTCGTACGAAACCGGTACCGAACTGGGCTTCTTCAACGATCGGCTCGGGCTGGACATCACGGTCTACCGAAAAGAGACCACCGACCAGATCGTCAACGACATTCGCGGCAGCTACGCTACCGGCTTCATCCTGTTCAACCTGAATGGCGCCTCCACGCGCAACCAAGGACTCGAAGTGACGCTGCGCGGCACTCCGATACAGCGGCGTGATTTCACCTGGGACGTGATCGCCAATGTTGAGCGTGCGCGTGGCAAGGTTCTGGCGCTGCCTAACGCACTGCCGGAATCATACGTGTCGGACACGTGGCTGTATGGCAACGTGCGGAACGGTGTGGCACCCGGACTTTCCACTCGGGCGCTCACGGGTTTGTTCTACCTGCGCAATACCGCCGGCCAGCTATTGATCGACCCCACCACGGGCCTGCCGCTTCGGTCCACGGCGTTCATCGCGGGAGGCTACGACCGCCAGCCGGACTTCACGATCGGCCTCACGAACACCCTGCGGTTCAAGAACCTCTCCATGACGTTCCTGGTGGACATCCGGAAGGGCGGCGATGTGTTCAATGCCACACAGCACTTCCTGACCACGCGCGGGCTCGCCACGCGCACGCTCGATCGCGATCAACCGCGTGTGGTGGACGGTGTGTTGCGCGACGGCAAGGAGAACACCACGACCCCGACGAAGAACACGATCGTCGTGATCCCGGCTGTGCAGACCAACTACTACACCAACATCAGCGAAGAGCTGTTCATCGAGAAGAACATCAACTGGGTGCGCCTGCGCGACGTCACCATCCGGTACAACCTGCCGGGTAAGTATCTCAAGGCGAAGGCGGCCAGCGCGTTCATTACGGGCACCGACCTGCTCCTGTTCACCAACTACTCCGGCCTCGATCCGATCGTCAACGGCAACTCCGCCGCTGTTGGTGGGTCCGGCGGCGTCGGTATCGACTTCGGAAACTTCCCGATGCCACGCGGTTTCGCGTTCGGCGTCAAGGTGGGGTACTGATCATGCGGTATTTGTCTGCACCAACCGCGTCAGCTGCTGCGCGCACAGCAGCGCCAATCCGGCGGTCCGCGACACGCCTCCTCGCCACGATGCTCGTGGGCTCGTTGGCGCTCTCGGCTATCAGCTGCAAGGACTTTCTGGACGTCAACGAAAACCCAAACGGTCCGCAGGTCGTTTCAGCGAATCTGTACCTGGCGCCGATGCTGCACTGGATGGCCACGTCGCCGCAGTTCGACGGCCGATTCGTGGGTCGCTACACCCAGCAGTGGGTCCTGACTGGCACCGCGTTGAGCACGTGGGACCGTATGGGCTACGACCCGTCCAGTGACAACGGCGCGCAGCAGTGGCGCGACGTGTATTGGACGTTCGGGCAGAATCTCGTCGACATGA
>JANNEV010000145.1:0-2975 GCA_031379145.1 Gemmatimonadaceae bacterium | reverse complement strand
CGACCGACGAGTAAGGTCGTGTCGAAGTGTACGACGGGCCTCATAGATTATCGGAGCTTGGCTCAGGTTTCAGGGCTAGCGATGAGCCCAATTCATCGGTTCGAATGGACATCTTGAATCGCTCTAGGTTCTCATCGTTTCCCGAGTAGTTGGTCGAGCTGTCACCGAGTGATCTAGAGTATGTCTCCCACAGGTTGCGATTGAATGGGCGCGCCAGATGCTCCTCGAGCCATTCCGAGACGGCTTCAGCCCTGCTCTTAGCCAGCTTTAAGTCTTTCACTCCGGCCGCGTTCTCTACTCTATCGACTAGCTCAAAAAGGGTGCGCAACAATGCGTGCCGACGTCGGCGTCTGCGTACCGCTAAGGACATGCGATTCATCAGGAACGCAGCCCCGGAGCCCCCAAACACCAGCGCTGACGCAATCCATGCCTGTGTTGCCGCGAGGACCGCCCCCCTGTTTGCCATCTGCGCATCCGCCGCAGCGCGCGCCACGATGGGGTCAGCTGGCTCGTCAGTCGCATAGGTGACATCCCACCAGATCCCCGCGCGCGCGCGCCGGGCGGCGGTTTGCGCGTCGACATATCGGTTATGGGCCGCACCTTGGCTGATGAAGGCCCGCGCGACCGATGACTCGGCTGGAAGCGACACGTGACCTCCTCGAAGCAGCACAGCCGCCAAATCCTGACCATGAGGCAGGTGACAGGTCGCGAGAAGTTCGTCCAGCCGTCGCAAGCCGGAGACGCCGAGGTATACTGCGGTGACCGAATCCACCGTGCATTGAAGGGAAGGCCAAGCCGGAATTGCGGTCGCGCGGGTCGGTGATGACTGCGAGCGCAGCGATTTGCCAGCGCGAGGGCTTCCTCGCGACGCCTCGTGATGGAAGAGCAGAGGAGCGACCAGCGACTCGAGGGAAACGCCAAGGCGAACGCGGACCCCCGACAGGTACGCCACGCGAACCGGTTTGCCCTCACACAACACCAAGATCCAATCTGCGGCCACACGTGAGTTGCAACCCTCGCTGACGCGCTGGTGTGTGACCTCCTGAATGGCATTGTTCGAATGAATCGACGGTTGCTCCGCCAGCGTGCTCATGGCACGCGGTGAAATCTTCACCACGAACAGTACGATGAGCCACGCGAAGAAGAGAGCAAAGGTGGCAATTCCGAACGTAGTCAGCCCTGCGCCGAGGACTGCAGATAGGGCCGCTCGGGTGGCTCCGAGGCGGTCAGCCAGCTTTGTCATTCGCCCGACTGGATCTGCCTTTCGTTGACCATCTCAACACTTCCCGTAAGGGAGAGCGCGAGCTCGACCTCGAACAACACTCCGCTGTACATGACGTGGGTCGAGTAGCGAAGGCGACCGGACGAGTCGACACCATCGAAGACTGGTGCGCTCAATCCGAGCTTTCCCTTGCGCTTCGCTGCGCCCAGGCGACCAGCCACGACCCTCGGGCTATAGGGCCACGCGGTGCTACCTTCCACCCAAGGCGAATCGATGAGACGAAACGGTCCCTCGTCAGACCGTACCACATGCATGAAGAACCGAAGATACGCGAAATAGTGCTGGTCGAGCACTAGAGGCGCGGACTGGTTGAGTTCGAGCACGAGATCACTTCGATAATCAAAGCTCTTGAGCGCCCAGTGCCCGTCTTTCATGCGCGCGCACCACAGTGAGTCGTACCACCTTGCGTCACGAGTGGCACTCGCATGAATCAGCCATACCCCGTGCTTCGATGGGTAGAACGGAAGGCGGATGGCGCCGATGCTCTCAATACTTGGCGCAGGCGCGAGGCGGGCGTCGGCGCGAATCACGCGAGGTGCAGACTCCGCCAAGTCTTTAGGGACTGCATCAGCGGACCCTGGCCACAGGTTCGCCCACTCGCCCAGCAGCGGACGATCGCTGAAATCCTTTAGCCGTCGGGCGCGGCTCGACCACGCGCCAACTGGAGCAAGGCAGTCCTCAAAACGTTGGCGCGTGGGCAGTGGCGGCTGCTTCGACGCCGAAGCAGTCCCGCTGCTAAAGGATCGCACGCGCTTCTTCGCTGTCGACTTTCTCAAGGTCGCACCGCTCTCCAAGTAGGGACTATGGGGCACAAAATGAGGGGTAGTCGCTGCCGAGCGCAAGATCGATCGATCAGCCGGCCGGCGATCCAGCGGTGCTGCCCCAATGGGAACGACTCATGCGACAACTACTTTGACTGACGTCCCTCCAGAAAAGGTGGGCAGCCCGAACGTCGGGAGCTCAGTCGTGCCGTTGTGGTCCGACCCCCTCCGATACGGAGCAGGACCGATGCAGATCTCGATGTTCTTCGGAAGAGCAGATCCCGGCTCACTACCCACGCCGCCGAAGACGATCCAGCTGCCCGTCGAACGCGACCTACTCACGAGCACCCGCCCTCACGACATCGTCGAAATCGCCCGCTCGATCCGCCGCGCAAACGCGATCGGCTGAATCTCCTGCCCCTGGAACATCCACTGGTTCAGCACCGCCACCGTACGCGTCTTTGGAAACACAAACACATACTGCCCGCCGTAACCCCACCCGAAGTACGCGCCGGAATCCTGCAGCACGCCCGGACCGACGGTCCACCACATCAACCCGTAGTTGACCCGCGCCGGCGGCTGTCCGGGCTTCACCGGCTGCTGGCCGCGCACCGACTCCGCCACCCACTCCGCACTCACCAGCCGGGTGCCATTCCACATGCCCTGGTCGAGCATCAGCTGGCCGAGCTTCGCCAGATCCGCGGGCTCGAGATACAGGCCACCCTCGGAATCGGTCAGGCCGCCCGATGATCGCTTCCAGTGAAAGCGCGTGATGCCGAGTGGTGCAAAGAGATGCCGCTCGGCATACACCTGCAGGTCCACACCGGTGGCACCGCGGAACACCTCGGCCAGCAGCGCGGCCGCACCATCGTTGTAGTGGTACTTCGTGCCTGGCTCGGTCTCCATCGGCTGGGCGAGGACCAATGACACCC
>JANNEV010000116.1:0-2483 GCA_031379145.1 Gemmatimonadaceae bacterium | reverse complement strand
GCACCCGTGTAGCGACGTCGGTGGCCGGGCGTTTGCGCTGCAACTCGCGAAGCACGGTCGCTTTCGGATCCGCGTCGTTTGGCTGCACGCCTCGGATGCCAAATCGTGCCAGGGCCGGGAATATTTCTGGCAACTTACCGTGATCCAACGCGTCAACCGTTCGACTCCACGCGTTCACGAACCCGACGTTCCGAACGCCGCCTGGCGCGATAATCTCGTCCACCAGATTCCACTCCACTTCGCGCGCGAGCACTGCCCGGAGCGCCGTGCGCCCAGTAGAAGCGGCCAGCAAGGCAGTCGTACCCTCGTACGACACCCCAGTGGCCCCCACCACACCGTTCGACCACGGCTGCGTCACGATCCAATCGATGATGGGGCCCATGTCGCGCACTTCGTTCGCCGACCACGGCCACGGCCACGCGCCTGCCGATGCGCCGGTGCCGCGAACATCCGTCACCACCACGGCGAATCCGGCCTCAATAAGGCGTTCGACGATGGCCTCACGCGGGCCCATGGGTACCGCGTTCCGCTTCGAACCGCCACGCAGGTTGAAGCTGCGCCAGTACCGGGTCTGGATGAGCACCACCGGTACGCCGCCCCTGGGCACAGCAGGTGGCAGAATGACGTCTGTCGCAATCGCGACGCTGTCGGCGGCCGGAACGGCGACATGCGAGACGGTGGCCGGTACCGAGTGGCAGCCGCTGAGCAGAGCGCAGGCGAAGGCGACGTGACGGGACCGGTTGAGCAGAACACGAGAGCGAGAAATCATAGGATCACGAGGATATAAGACTTTACATATATGCAGAATATCCTATATTTACATCTCCTCTTGCCGTCCGCAACCCCCATCGCTGGTGATCGATGTCGCTGCGACATGCCATTCTCGGGTTTCTCACCATCCGCCCGCTGAGCGGGTACGACGTCAAGCGGTACTTCGACGCGTCCGTACGCCATTTCTGGAGCGCGGATCAGGCGGCGATCTATCGGACGCTGGCGGAGCTCGAAGACGGGGGACTGGTCGGTCACGAGCGGGTGGAGCAACAAACACGTCCCGACCGCAAGGAGTACCACATCACTCCGGCGGGGGTGGAAGTATTCGATCGCTGGGTCGTGCAGCCGTCACCGCCGGTGGCGCGTCGCGAACCGCTCCTGCTCAAGCTGTTCTTTACGCATCGACTGGGTGGTGAAGGCCTGAGGGCGATCGTCACCAGCGAGCTTGACGCCGTGGAGGCAGAGCTCGCCACCTTCAGCGGAATTGTCGCGTCGATTCGGCAGGACGCGGCGGAAGTGAACCGAGCGGCAGCGGTCGTCGAGGCCGAAGCGCACGCGAGGATGCTCGTGGGTCCGCTTGTCACGCTCACCAATGGCGTGCATCTGGGACTCGCCTACCGTGAGTGGTTGCGCGGCCTGCTGCAGGCCGACGCGCAGGGTGCACTCACCGCCGAGTCGCTCCTCACGGAGCTGCAACGCCGCATCGACGAATCGTAGCGGATGCTCCGAGCACGATGTATCTCTTTGGCCTTGGGTTGGCCTCTGGTTACCCTGGGTTGGCCTTGTCTCCTGCCACTTCCTGACATGCGCACTGTACTTTCCTCCGCGATTGCGCGGACCATTCGTGCCGCCTCCGCGCTGCTTGCCATTCCGTTGGGACTCGGTGCACAGAACACCGAGCCAATCAAGTTTGCGCGATACGCGCACGTCGCCAACGACGGATCGCTGGCGTTTACGTATCAGGACGACATCTGGGTGGCGCAGCCGGACGGTGGCTCGCCGCGTCGACTCACTGCGCACGTTGCGCGGGACTTCATGCCGCGCTTCTCGCCCGACGGCAAGTGGATTGCCTTCACCAGCAATCGCATGGGCAACAACGACGTGTACATCGTCCCTGCGGCAGGTGGTGAGCCGAAGCAGCTCACGTGGTTCTCGGGCGAAGATCAAGCGCTGTACTGGACGCCTGACGGCCGCGAGTTGATCATCTCCACGGCGCGTGGCACGCACCCGTTTGGATCGCCGCTCTATCGTCTGCCGGTCGATGGCTCCGCCGCGCGCCCGATGGCCATGGATTTTGGACGGTCGGGCATGCTCAAGCAGGATGCCACGATGGTGGCGTTTAATCGCTCGCTGCCGAGCTATTGGCGCAAAGGGTATCGTGGCAACAACAACGCTGATATTGCCGTCCAGGATCTACGCTCCGGGCAGATCTCGGAGCTCACGGATACGGATCTCAAGCAGTACACAAGCTCGACGCACGACGTGCATCCGATGTGGGGGGCGGACGGCATGCTGTACTTCGCCTCGGAACGCGATGGTACCTTCAACCTGTGGCGCATGGCGCCCACCGGTGGTGCGCCGCAGCAGGTCACCACGCACAAGGACGACGGCATTCAGTTTCCGGCCATCTCGCCAGATGGTCGTCACATCGTGTACGAAAACGACTTCGACTTGTGGACACTGGATGTGCCGGGAGGCGCGCCGCGAAAGCT
>JANNEV010000102.1:0-1925 GCA_031379145.1 Gemmatimonadaceae bacterium | reverse complement strand
CCGACGGCGGGCGTTGCAACCGAAGCGCGAAGCCGCTCAGACCGGCCATGCTCCCCTGCAATGCCACGACCACATCGCTCCGCGCTCCTTCAACCGCCTTCGCGAAGGTATCGTCATTGACGACATACCCCAGCACCAGCGTACCGTTCGCCAGCACCTCGAGCGGCTGCATTCGCTGCACGGCCTGCGCCAGCATTCCCCGACCGGCGCGGCGCACCGACTCCACCACCACCGACCACTGTGCGAGCACCGCATCCAGCGATGGGACAGGAACTCCGGTGGCAGGACGCGGACTCGCCACCGTCGACGTGGGCGGGCCGAGCGCGCTGGCGATCTGCGCCGCCGCCGCCGCCTGCGCCACCTGCTGGGTCGCGGTGCGCGGAGTGGGCGGGGTGAACGTTGGGGCCGCCAGCGCCGGTGTCACGACAGCCGGCGGTGACGCGGGCAAGGCGTGCGCCGAGGCCACGCGTGCCGACGCATCACGAGTCGCTCGGCGGACCGGCGGATCGCCCCCCGAGTCGGCGCCAAAACCCTTCAGCACCTCCTCGAGCTCGACGGTGCGATCGATCAGCGCAAAGCGAACGAGCAACGTTTCGATGAGCAGCTGCGGTTGTCCACTCCGCCGAAAGGTAGGCTCCAGCTCCAGCAGCGCATGCAGCATGCGCAGCACATCGCTCGGCGCCACGAGAGACTTTCGCTCCGTCAAGGCGATACGCATGCGCTCGGAGAGCTCGGGCATCGTTCCCCCGAGCGCGATCGCCAATTGGGCGCGCAGCAGATCGCCGAGCCCCGCCATCACAAGCGCGAAGTCCACACCCGCGTCGGCGAGGCGTTGGATCGCCGGGAACACGTCCACCGCTCGACGTTCGATGATGAGATCAAGCAACGCGAGATACTCATCATCGGGCACGAGCCCGAGTGCTGCGCGCACCCGCTCCGCGGTCACGTGCGCCGTGGCGCCGAGCGAGAGGACCTGATCCGTCAACGAGAGCGCGTCGCGCAGTCCACCATCCGCCGCACGGGCAATCATCCCGAGGGCCTCGTCCTCGAAGTCCACCCCTTCTTCGCGAAGCACGAGGGCGAGCCGCTCGCGAATTTCCGCGGGCCCGATCCGCTTGAGATCAAAGCGCTGCAATCGTGAAAGGACTGGCGCCGCCATCTGGGCGATTTTCTGCGGCTCCGTGGTGGCGAACACAAACACGACACGCGGTGGTGGCTCTTCCAGGATCTTGAGCAGCGCGTTCCACGCCTCACGTGTCAGCATGTGCGCTTCGTCGACGATGTACACCTTGTACCCATCCTCACCGGATGGTGCGTACATGGCCCTCTCACGGAGATCTTTCGCATCGTCCACACCACGATTGGAGGCGGCGTCGATTTCCACCACGTCCAGCGACGCGCTCCCAGCCCAGATGCGCTGACAATTCTCGCACTGCCCGCACGGCTCACCCTGCAGCTCGGGCTCTCCCCGACGCGCGCAATTGAGTGCCATTGCGAGCACACGGGCCAGCGTGGTCTTTCCGGTGCCACGTGGTCCGCACAACAGGTAGCCGTGCGCGACGCGGCCACGGGCGATGGCTCCCTTGAGCGTGTTCGCCACGTGCGACTGCACAGCGACGGACGCAAAATTGCGCGGGCGGTACTTGCGGGCGAGAGCGAGCGACATGCGATGAATTTAGCGCCAGGGTCGCAACGCGGCGGTGTGACTCGGTCAGGGCAGTGAATCAGCGCGCCGAGCCGCCAGACGGTGCGCGCTCACGAGAAGGCGCGGCCGCATGGTGCCTGACAAAGAAGCGGGCGGGGGGGCCCGGGCCCCCACGGGGCGGGGCACCCCCCCCCCAAAAACCCGGCCCGGCGAAAGGAAGCAGGGGACCAAAAGCCCCAGCGAACAAAGGGGGGCGGAAGGGGGTGGGGGGGCCGGGGCC
>JANNEV010000070.1:0-5950 GCA_031379145.1 Gemmatimonadaceae bacterium | reverse complement strand
CGCGATCGACGCCGACGAACTCACGCGCGAATTGGAAGTCATTATTCAGGAGGTCAAGCGCAAGGCCGATTCGCCTCACGCCGTTGCGGTCGAGTCGTTGTATGCGCTGTTGCACGATCGGCATCGTATTCGACGCTGGCGGATCGGAGAGGAGACGGCATTGCGGGCGCTCACTCGTGCGCAGGTCGCGTCGTTCTACCGGTCCTGGTATCGGCCGTCGAACACCATCCTCTCCATCGTTGGCGATGTGGATCCGGACGATGTTCGGCGCGCGGTCATGGAGCGCCATGGTCAGTTGGAGTCAGGTCCGACTTCGCGCATGGCCGGCCCGGTAGAAACGGCCAAGCCGGGGTTCCGATTGCGCGATTGGACCGGCGACATCGCCCAGCAGCAACTCGCCTTCGGTTGGCGCGCGCCCGCCCTGGAGCATCCCGATAGCGCGGCGCTGGATCTGGCGGGCGTCGCGCTGGGTACGGGGCGCGCGTCCCGGCTCTACCGCGCCATTCGCGAGCGACAGCTCGCCAGTAGCGTCTCTGCCTGGAACTATACCAGTGGTGATGTCGGCGTGTTTGTTGCCAGTGCGGAGTCGCCAGCGGCCCACGCGGCCGATGCCGCGCTGTTGTTGTGGCGTGAGGTGCAGGCCGCTCGCACAGTCGGGTTCCGCGACAGCGAACTCGTTCGCGCGAAGCGAATCATCGAGGCGCGATGGCTCCGCCGCCTCGAGTCCATGGAGGGGCAGGCGTCAGATCTCGCGACGTGGGAGGCGGCGGGCGGCATTGCACGCGCCGGGCAATACTACGATCGCGTGATGTCGTTCCGAGCCGCCGACGTGCAGGACGCGATCGCGCGACATCTTGATCCGTCACAGGTGTCGGTCATTTCGTATCGACCCACGGAGAGCGAGCCGCTGTCATCCGACGCGGGGGCATGGCGTGAACTACTGCGCGGCGTCGAAGCGCTGGGCAGCAGCGTGCTCGCACCACCGCACGTGCCAACTCCGGCGTCGACCGCCGCCGTGGTTGAGGCACCAGCGGTGCGAATACACCCGGCGGCCGAGCAGGTCAGTGATGGCGTGCATCTGTATCGGACACCGCACGGTGTACCGCTGCTCATTCTGCCGCGGCCTGGTGCACCAATCACGAATCTCGGTGTCTACCAGCGCGGCGGAAGCTGCGCGGAGTCAGAAGGGCTTGAGGGGCTGTCGCGCCTCACGGCGCATGCCATGCTCAAGGGCACGGCGCAACGGAGCGGTGCCCGCATCGCGGAAGCGGCGGAGGAGTTGGGGTCGAGCATCGGCGTCGGGGCGTCGCTGGAGAGTATGGGCTGGTCCATGTCCGTGCCGGTGCGATACGTCGGCGATGCGGCCGAACTTCTGGCGGATGTCCTGCAACAGCCGAGCTTCCCCGATGATGCCATAGACACGGAACGGTCACTCGCATTGGCGGAAGTTGCGCGCGCGCGAGACGACATGCACCGATGGCCGATGCGATTGGCCACGTCGGCCGCGTTCGGCGCGCATGCGTATGCGCGCTCCGTGATCGGAACCGAGGAGTCGCTGAGCGCGATCGACACGGACATGGTTCGGGCGTTCCACGCCACGCAGATCGCGGCTGGCGCGTCCGTTATCGCTGTGGTCGGAGACGTGATTCCGCGTGACGTGGCCGCCCTGCTTACGCGCGCCTTCTCGCGGTTGGAGTGGCGAGCGCCACACGTGGTGCCGGTGCCGGTCTGGCCGATCCAGGCGCACTCCGTGTTCGAGTTAAGAGACAAGCAGCAGACTGCCATGGCGCTGCTCTTTCCGGGTCCGTCCCGCGTCGATCCGGAGCGTTTCGTTTCGTACGTCCTGTCGGCGGTGGCGAGCGGGCTGGGGGGTCGCTTTTTTGAGCAGCTGCGCGACAAGCAGTCGCTGGCCTATTCCGTCTCGGCGTTCCCCATCACGCGGAGCGCGAGCGGCAGCTTTGCCGCGTACATCGCCACCTCTCCCGAGCGCGAGGAAGAGGCACGCCACGGGCTGCTGTCCGAGTTCGCCAAGTTGCGGGCCGCCGTGCCTGGTGCGCACGAGATCGACCGGGCGCAACGCTATCTGATCGGAACGCATGCCATCGCCCGACAATCCGGGAGCAGCGTACTCGGCGACCTCGTGGATAGTTGGCTCTTCGGCGAAGGGCTTCACGAACTGCATGAGTTCGAGTCGCGGATTCGCGCGGTACGCGGCGAGGATGTCCTGCGGTTGGCCGAGCGTTACTTCGATCCCGATCGTGTGATCACCGGCGTCGTTCGCGGATCGCATGCGTTGACGTAGTGCGCATCGGATGGCCCACGTCGCCATCAGCGAAGGTCATGGAGGTCCTTTGCGGCTCGCGCCATGTTGGCCGTGGCGCGTCGGACGCGTCCGTTCGCGGCGCGCAGTCCCACCCCCCCGACGTAGTCGCCAGGCTCGCCCAGAATCACGGCGCCGATCCACGGACGCCGTGATCCCCAGACCACGGCATGACGCATCGCGGCGAGCTGTGCGAAATCGCCGTGCGCATGTGGGAGACCTCCGACGTTCACCAACCAGTGCTCCTGCGCTCCCCCGCCGTTCCGAATCGCCCGCGAGTGCCAGCGTTCGAAGGTGCGCAGTCTCGCGTCGATCGACGGAAGTCCGGAGAACGAGGGAAATGAGACGGCGCCGAGAAGCCGGATCACAGAGGTTGGCTGGCTCGCCCATTGGTAGACGATACTGTCGGTGGCATCGAGTCGCGACGCGGCCCAGCCGACCTGCGCGCGAGATTGCCTGCGCGCCACGAGTCTCGCCGCGTCCGCCTCCGTTTTGAGCCACCACGAAGCGGTTGGCGGACGGCCACCGAGCAGTGTCGGAATTGGCGCCATCAGGGCGGGGAAGATGATGTCCGGCTGCACGCGGGTAAGCACGCGCTCTAAACCGGCAAGCCTTTCGCGATCATCCGCGCCAGTCGGTCGCCCCACCACCTCGAGTGCAACTGCGAGCCGAACGTGGTCATCACGAAAGGCATCGAGTGTGCGCGAGAGGGAATCCAGCGCGGACGGTCGTGTCGCGTCGGCATCGAGCATCACCAGCACAATGTCCGGTGCCAGCGTGCTGGCCAGCGCGAGATCTGATCGTGCGGCCCGGGCCGGTGGTGCGCCATCGAGCGTAGGGAACAGGCGCATACCCACGGCAAACTCCCCTGCCGGCCGCGCCTGTATCGGGAAGTCGAGCGCCGTTGCGTAGCTCTGCACTGCGCCGAGACCGCGCGGCCACTCGAGCACCAGCAGCGTGGTCAGCGCCGTGGCGGCCAGCACGAGTGTGGCGCGGACGGCCGCCGAGAGACGCCAGCGCGCCGGATACGCTGGTGCGATCATCGGAACCAGCAGGGCGAAGGGCGAAACGAGTGCGGCGCGTCCTACGGACATGCCCAGCACCGCGTCTCGCGCCGCGACAGCGGCCTGCAGGCCGATAGGTGCAGACCCGTGCTGCATCACCAGATAGTCACCAATCGCCACTGTAGCGACCGCCAGATCGTAGAGCAAAAGTGGCAGCCCGACGACGACGGAGACCAATCGGGCGCTCATGGCGTACAACACCTGCAGGACAAAGGCGCAGGCGATGCCGGGCAAGAGCCATGACACGCCGGACACGGTCCGTGCGCCGGACTCGGTTCCCGTGGCCAGAGCCACCACGAGCGCCGGCGCCACCACCAGCCCGCACACGCTGGTGAGCTGCGTAAAGAGCACGGGGGCTTGCTTCCGCGAAACGATCCATCCGGCCAGCACGATGTCCCAGAGCAGGACGGCGGCGGCGATGAGCAGCGTCACGGTTGCGAGCTGAGCGCTCATGGAATGGCGGTCAGCCGAACGATCTGTTCGGCGGCGACGGCCGTGGGTCGCAGACGCCGGGTGAACACCTCGAGCGCGCGAGCCAGTCCAGCGGGTTCAGGAACCAGCACATCGAGTAACAGGACCCGACGGTCGGCTTCAGCGTGCAGCGTGGCGTGACCGCCCTCCAGCAGCAGGAGCGCGTCAACGCCGCGAGACGCATCCGAGCGCAGCAGCGGCGGTGCCGCCGCGTGCAATCCGGCGGCGCCGGCAGCCGCGATGAGTAGTCCGCCAAGGAGCGCGGCGTCGTGCAGCTGGGCCGGAGCGATGCCCGTCAACTCGGCGATCAGGTGCACCACGGCCCCACCCTTCGACACGCTCATGTGCGCACGTTAATGCTGGCGCGGGCTCGCTGGCACCCCAGTTGCGCGCGCGGGTAGTTTCCATCATGACCCGCGCACCGATCTTCACCTTGCCGAACCTGATTTCGACGTCGCGCGTTGCGCTCGCGTTCGGATTCGTTGCGTCGGAAGCATCGCTGACGCGGTTGATTCTCATTGGGATCGCGTCGCTGACCGACTTTCTTGACGGGTGGCTCGCGCGTCGCACGAAGAGCATGTCACGCGTGGGCGCGTTGATTGATCCAGTTGCGGATCGGTTCTTTGTGCTCGCCGTGGTGCTGACGTATGTGGCCGGTAGACAGCTGCTGGCCTGGCAAGCGGTCGCGATTCTTTTTCGCGATGTCATGTCGATTGTCGGCTGGTTCGTCGCGCGAAACGTGCCATGGCTGCGGCCCATCACCTTTCGTGCACGGCCGCTCGGCAAGGTGGTCACGGCAGCGCAGCTGCTGACGTTTATTGCGGTGGTGACCGTGCCTCGCGCAGTGAACCCGCTCGTGTGGTTTGTGGCCGCGCTCGGCTTGGCGGCCACGGTCGACTACACGCTCATGCTCTGGCGCGAACGGGACAAGCGTCCCGAGCTGGCGTAAGCGCCGAAGCCGGAAAAAAACGAACGCCCTCGCAGATGCGAAGGCGTTCGATGGACATGCGGGTGTGCGTACTCATGGTGACCACTCCCGCTGACACTCCCTGCTAGACGGTGGCGGCTTCCTGCACCTGCTTTTTCGTCGGCTGGGCAAAACGTTCGCCGAGGGTGCGCAATTCCTGCATTTCTGCAGGTTTGATCTCGGGGTAGCGGCCGGCCAGATAGTTCAGCGTGGCATCGAACCACTCTTTCTGGTCATCGGGATGACAGCCGATGACGCCGCACTGCATGATCTGCTGGAAGAGCTCGTCGCGGGCCTCTTGGTACGGCGAGGGCACGGCGGCGTCACGACGCGGACGAAGCTTTGGTTTAACCATTTCCTCTGGGTGATACGTCAAACTCAACTGCGCCAACGGACTGTCCGATGACATCCCCGAATTTAGCGGGTTCGTCCATGACTTTCCTAGTGGCGGCACGTGCTGAATACGACGCACGAGTCATGATTTAAGTTGAGTTTCGGCCGCGTCAGGGAGTTGGCGAGTCGGCGTGGGCAGGTTCATCCACTGCAGGAGAAGGTCGCCCAGTAGTTCCGGGGCGTCTTCCGGGATGAGGCGTCCGGATCCAGGGACGGTGCGCACCGTCGGCTCCCGCAACCCAATCGCCGCCGCCCACTCCGTCACGATTCCAGCCGCCTGGCCGCCATCCTGCGCCCCGACTAGTAGGGAAACCGGACAGCGGATGTCACGGAAGGACGCGACCGCCTCGTCTGGGAGCTCCACCGCACTGGCGAGCCTGAGCAGTCGCTCGACCCCGTCGCGGCCGACGAACGGAGCCAGGTAGCGGGCCTGAAGGCGAGTCGGCATGCGATCGGGATTCGCAACTGAGCCTTTCAGCAGTGGCACCAGAAGCGGCTGAGCTCCGAAGACCCCATTGGCGCCGAGTGCTTCGAGGGCCGACAGTCGCTGCACGGCTCGAATAGGCGGGGAGGGCAGGTCGCGAGGGTCTGGCATACTCAGAAGCGCGACCCGGTCGACGCGTTCGGGTCGGGTCGACGCGAAGAGGAGCGACACGAGGGCGCCCACGTCTTGTCCCACCACCGACGCCGACGGTGTTCTGAGTGCCGTGAGCACCTGTTCCACGTACGAGGCTT
>JANNEV010000068.1:0-3486 GCA_031379145.1 Gemmatimonadaceae bacterium | reverse complement strand
CGATGCGGTCGATGACCAGATCTGGAATGATGTAGTTGTCGCTCCCAGCCGAGAATCGCAATCCTGGCTTTGGATCCAATTTCGCGATGACATCGGCCGCGCTCTGCGCGTCTTTGGCGGCAATGCCGAACTTTCGGGAGAGATCGGACCACTTGTGCCCGATCAACTCCTCGAAGGCCTCGTCCACCAGACGATACGACAGGGCGTCCCGTTGCCCCGCTGCGCGGAGCTGGAGCAGCAGGCACTCGCGCAGGTCACGTGCACCGACCCCCGGCGGATCCAGGTCCTGGATGATTGCCAGCATCGCGAGGATCTCGCTGTCGCTGAAAGGATCGACGACAATGTCGGTCTCCCGATCTTCCGCTTCCCGGAGCAGGAGTTCATTCACGCCATCGCGAATGGTCTCCAACGGACAGGCCAGATAGCCGTCGTCGGAGATGTTGCCGACGAATTCATCCGCCAGAAATGCTTGACGCGGAGACAGCGACAGCAGCGAGAGCTGTTCAGTGAGGTGATCAGAGAGGTGTTTCGTGTCCACCGTGACCGGCTCAAACCACTCCCGATCTTCGTGCTCCTCGCGTTGCCCACCAGTCTCGAAGCCATCGAGCAGCACCGCTTCCCAGTCGATGTCGTCATCACCGGATTTCTCGGGCTCAGCATCGGACTCGACGGCGGTCTCCGGTTCCGCGAGATTCTCCGGTTCCGCGATCTCGTCCGGATCGGGTGACTCCTCGTCGTCGTCGGGCTCGACGAGTTCCAGAAACGGATTGGTCAGCAGTTCCTGCTTCAGGTGCTGCTGCAGATCCAGCAAGGGCATGTAGAGCAAATCCATCGCCTGGTACAGGCGAGGATTGATCTTCATCTCCTGGCGCAATCCGGTGCTCTGTTGGAGTCCCGTTCTCATTCGGCCAGTACTCCCTCATCAGCTTCCGCGAAGCGCGCGCGAAGTCGCGCGGTCAGCGTAGGCCCCAGATAGCTCTCGGCGACCGTGTCATCGAACACCAGTTCCCGCACGGTACCAGAGACCTTCACCTGCCCATCAAACATGATGTACGCCCGATCCACGATGTCCAGTGTCTGCTCGACATTGTGATCGCTGATCAGTACTCCGATACCACGATGACGCAGATCGGATACAATGGACTGGATGTCGTGGACGGCGATCGGATCCACGCCGGCGAACGGTTCATCAAGCATCATGAACTTGGGTTCGGTCACCAGTGCGCGCGTGATTTCGAGTCGTCGGCGTTCTCCACCGGACAGTTGAAACGCGCGACTGTGCCGCAGGCGCTTGATCCCCAGCTCATCCAGTAGTGTTTCGAGCCGTGTGCTCCGTTCCTTCGCTGACAGAGGCAGTGTCTCGAGAATGGCCAGGATGTTCTGCTCGACGGTCAGCTTCCGGAAGACCGACGGTTCCTGCGAGAGGTATCCGATGCCCTGACGAGCCCGCTGGTACATGGGCATCTTCGTGATGTCCTGCCCGTCCAGCTGAATCCGACCTGACTGCGGTTCGATCAGGCCCACGAGCATGTAGAAGGTCGTCGTCTTGCCGGCGCCGTTTGGACCGAGCAGGCCAACGATCTCGCCCTGGGCGACCCGGAGGGCGACATCGTGGACGACGCGCCGACCTCGGTAGACCTTGACGAGACCGTCCGCCGAAAGCACGGACGGACGCTCGACGCTTGCCGACGGGATCGCAACCGATGCTCGGAGAGGTGTCGGATGCTCACCAGTCGCCTTGAGCGCGACGACGACGTCTCCTCGATGGGCCGCAATAGCCGCCCACTGCTCCGCCGATATGCTGACGATGGTGTCCGGATTGTTCGGTGAGCCCGTTGGCCACCGAACGACTCCGGTCTCCGCTAGACGCGGCAGAATCGCGGTCGCGAGATGTGTTCGCACGTCGTCAAACGACAATCGGAGCGCTTCGGCCGCGCCATCTTTGCCCTCCGCGCGCAGGCGGTCAAGCATCGCCTCGCGATACCGCGCGGCGACCGCATGGAGCGGCGCACTGCCGTGCGCGTCCACCGCGTCGAACACGGCGGCCAGCGCCGTCGACAACGATCGGTCACCGGGCGCAAATCGCGCCATGAGGCTTGCGATCGGGCCGTCGTCGCGTGGTTCGTTGGACGATGGGTCGATCATGGCTGACGACGACGCGCGTTGGATGATGGCGGTGCCGTGGAGACCAGCACTGGAGTGAGTCGGTCCACCGGTACGGGTTGAGAGGGAGTCTGAGTGAATCGGGGGTTGTCTCGCCCGGACTGTGCTCTCCCGCGCCTGGCTGGGGCGCTGGAAGGCGGGCGCCGAGGAGCGCGTCGCTTCGTGCTGTCGGAAAGACTATCGGTGGCCGGCTCGAGATACACTCCCGAGGCAGTGGAGTCGATCGTCACGTCCCGGACTTGCCCACTATCGAACTGCACCAGGATGGTCTTGCCGCGAGAGTAATTGAGCGACGGCAGAAACGTCGGCCCCTGCCGAGACGCGACCTGAAAGAGAGAGCTGGCGTTCCCGATCGCTTGAATCTCGCGGATGTTGGGTTGGGCCGTGTCTCCTTCGAATCGGGCGCTGTCGAACCGCGCGATAACGGTGTCGCCGCGCAGCAGATCTCGATCGTCGGATTTGATCTTGAGGGTGTCAGGGACGCCCGTGGCCACGGCCGTGCCGACCGCGCGCAGCTCGCTGACCCGTTGATCAGGCATCACGATATGCAACGAGTCGGCCACAATATCCTGCTGCGGCGTTCTCGCCTTGGATCGTCCACCGCCGTACGCGAACGCTTCCGAAAGCTTCTGCACCTTGAGTCGAAGGTCGATGCGTTCCGCCTGTATGGTGACGTCGCTGTTCACGGCCGTGGCATTGTGCAGCGCCAGCACGCGCTGTAGTTGCCGATCCTTGCTGAATAGATCGATGGTGTCGCCGGTGAGCGTGAAGCGTTTGGCCGAATCTTGATTGACCACGGTGGCTCGCCGAATCAGCCGTGCGAGTTCCGTGACCTTCTCGAACGCTGCCGAGTCAGCGCGTCCCACCAGGTCGGACCGTGTGATAACGACGCTGCCGATGGCGTACAGCAGGCTGTCTCCAATATCGATCATCGTCGCAGCGGTGATTCGGACGGGAACCCCGGCCTTCCCGGTGCTGTCTTTCTCGATGAGCGTGGCGGTGGGATTATTGGGTGCGACCAGTTTCGATTCCGTGCGAACACCGGCCCGCGGGCGAAAGTACTCCATGCTCGGCCCGGCGAACGTGCTGCCCGTGGCTGCCTGCGTGGCGATCACGCCTCCGTCCGCGTAGAGCCGTTCTTCGCGTGTGAAGTACGTGGCGTGTGAGGACTGGAAGCGCAGCTTCCCCGGTTCTTCGTAGACGACGTTCCCAAACATGTTCAGCACGCCGGCCAGCTGAAAGTGCTCGGCGCTGTCCGCCCGTATGCGGTTGTTTTCCCCTTGGCATCGCCCAATGAGGCCACCCCCAATGAACGTCGTAGCG
>JANNEV010000510.1:0-9823 GCA_031379145.1 Gemmatimonadaceae bacterium | reverse complement strand
ATATATATATATATGGCGACCAAACCGCCCTTCACCGTGCACAGGCCTTTCCCTTCAAGCTTCGCGCTGGCATCGCCACTCATTTCGACCGTCGTGCCGCTGATCGTCACTTGCGGCGCATTGATCTCGATGCTGACGCTGGCCTTGAGCGTGAGCTTGCCCGATGCTTCGAGCGTCGCACTCGCGGTGTTCTGCGCGGTGACCATGACGATCTTGTCCGGTCCAAGTGTGACGGTATGCTTGCCGCTGCTGGTCACGGTGATCGTCTGCTCGCTGTCGTCGAAGACGACCTCGTGCCCCGTGGGCGTGCGGATGATGCGCTTCGAGACCGCGTCGGTGCCGGCCGCCGATGGTGGATCGTCCTGCCCGTTCCAGAGACTGCCGAGGATGAACGGGTCGCGCACATCGCCATGATTGAATGCGACAATCACCTCGTCTCCCACCTGCGGAATGAAATACGTTCCTCGGCTCGGACCCGCCATGAGCGTCGAGACGCGTGCCCACGGCTCGAAGTCGGGCAGCCACGGGAGTCGGATCTGCACGCGCGCCTTGTTCGTCGAATCCACGTTGTCGATCACCTGCGCGATCGCGATCCCTTCGATCTTCCGTTCGGGGTGCGCACCCGCTGCCGCGGTCGATTCCACCAGTCCGTCCGGCACGTCGTTCTCCTTTCGGTTAGCTCGCGAACGGTGCGGTGAGCCGCACCGGAACCGCGCCCTGCTCGGGCAACGGAATGGATCCGAACCAGATCTCCTTCCGCACGTCGAACGAGGTGTGAAATCCGCTCGAGTCGATGGTGTGTGTTGCTGATGTGACGCGATAGAGTCCGCCGAACTCCGTGCCCAATCCCTCCAGCTGGACCACTTCACCGGCCGCAATGCGCGGATCGCCCACCGTGTTGCCGGTGCCAGTGAGTCGTTTATTCAGCTTCGGGATGAATTCGCTGACGATGCGGCGCGGGGCGGTGGCCGGCGTCAGCGGCTCTTCGATGAGATACTCGGATGGACCGGAGCGTGTGAGCGCCACCGACGGGCTGATCTCCAGCGTCAGCGCCATGCGATCCCAATCCCAACCGACCGTGATGGCGAACTGGGTCTTGATGGCCGACAACCAAACAATGGCCGTTACAGACACGACCTGACCAACGGTGCTGATCCGTGGCGTGAAGTCGACCAATGACTGTCCGTACTTGAGCGTCACCACGGGCAACAGATGGTCGAAGGGCGACATGAATCGCAGTCGTTGCCCGCCAAGCGGCCCGCTGTGATCAACCAGCATCTCCCACCCGTTTTCGGCGGCAATGCGCGAGAGAAACCCGTAGTCGCTCTCGCCCTCCTGTTTGCGGATCATCTTCTGCAGCGCGTTCGGATCGTTGCTGATACTGATGGCCTGCGCCCCGCCGAGCAGGACAGCGATCGCCGCGCCGATGGGTTCGAATTCCGGAATCATGCCGTTCTCCGCCGCCACGATCGATGCGGTCGCTTGATCGGGGAGCGGAAGGTTGCCCACCGACGGTACCGGAATCGCAAACCAGCGCGCCTTGTTGCCACGCTGCATCCGGCGCGTTCGCGCCTGCGCCGCGACCGACAGCGTGGGAACACCACTGCTGCCGAACGTTGCGGAACGCGTCACGATCTCGCCGACGAACACCTGCGTGAGCGGATCGGGCGCGTAGCCGATGGACACGGCGATCGAGCGATCAAGGCGCAGCAGCGGGTGATCGAGCCATCGCAGTCCTTCGTTCACGATACTCAGCTCGACGCGGTCTGCGCCCTCGAGCCCGGTGTGCACGGAGACTGACGTGATCGACGCGCGCAGCGCCGACGGCACAGGGACGCCGTCAATGTGAATACGGAATTCCGGCGCGAAACGCAGGTTCGCCATCAGGAGTACACCTGCCCGGTGGACGGATCGCGGTAGGGAAGCTGCGGCACCAGCAACGTCATGCCTGCGGCGAGGCTTTGCGGGTTCATGATGCCGTTGCGCAGCGCAATCGGGCGCCAGAGCCGCGGGTCGCCGTATTGCGTGTACGCGATGTTGGTCAGTGTGTCGCCCTGACGGACGATGTGGAGCTTCGAATAGTCCGCGGTCTCGCGTTTGATCTCCTTGGCCTCGAGATCCACGTTGCGAAACTCGCTGAAGGTCACCTGCACGCGCGCGCGCACGGGCGTGCCGTCGGGCAGGAACATGATGAAGTGCTGATTGGCCCGCGACAGCACGCAGGTGAACGACAGTGATGCCCATGTGAAGAGCAGCACCGGCGGGGCGTGCGTTGACGGCTCGATGTTCATGAGATCGGTCACGCGTCGCACGAGTGTCCGAACGTCGGCGCCGGGCTGGTTGAGCACGCGGCTGCTGGCGCGGTGCCCCTCGTACGTGTCGAGGAACAGCTCCATCTCCAGCGTTTGCGCGTTGCCGTGCACGAATTGCACGATCGGCGCACTGAGCCCGGGGACGGCCGTCTGTGCATAGGTGATGTCGCGATTGACGGTGTATTCCTCCGGGTTGAACATCACCGGGACTTTCTCGTTGGTCACCGTGTTGAGGATGAGCGCTTTTTCGAGGGCCATGTTCAGATCCGCCCCATCCGCTCGCGCTGCGCGGCGATACGTTGGTCGATCGTGCGGATGACCTGATCTGTCAGTGCGCGCATGTCGAGCGGTGCGCTCGCGGGCTTTGTCGCGTTTTCCGCGGACGACACCGGGCGCCGAAACATCACGGGCGCCGTGGAGTCAAATACCGGCACGTCACCCGCGCCGGTCCTGCCAGACGGCGAGGTCGCGGCGTGGCGAAGAACGCGCGCCGGCAGGGGGTTCGCGTCCGCGCGTTGCGTCGGCGCCCGCCCACCCACCGCGGGCGCTCGCACGAGCGGAATGTTTCGAGTGGGCCACGACAGCGGCATACCGACTCGCGTCATCCCGGGCGCCCCTGCGTCGGTGCTCATCGCCAGTGGGCGGGCCGGCGTCGTTGTCGAATCACCCGCTGACTGGCGCGGGTTGGCTGCGAGGAGGGGCGCCGGAGTGGCCACCACCAAGCGCGTCGCCGAGCTGGCCTGGTGGCGCACGACGCGCGCGTCAATGTGGACGGCGAGGTGGAGCTGGGGCCGGACCGCGTGGGTCTGATGCTGCCAGATCAACCCGATCGGGTGGCGGCGGAGGACAATCCGCAGGGCGCGCATGGATGGACGTCTACTGTATCGCGCCGCGATCGCCCGGGCAAAGGCCGGCGAGCCGCGCGCCGTCATGTCGTACGCTCCGCGTCGTTCATCTCAGTGTTGATCCGCGAGATCTCGGCCACCCAGCGGCGTCGATCCGCGTGCTCCATGTTGAGGATGTCGTCCGGCGCCCAATGAAAGTGATACGCAACAAAGGCTACCTCCCCATACAGCGCCTCGAGGGGGTAGCCTACGATTCCCCCATGGTACTGGGTTCCACCTCGAACGCGTGCGCGCACTTGGGACAGGCGACCGGGATTGCGTTTCGCCCGCTCGCGTTGAGGCGATTGTACAGCTCCTGCAGGTGCGCCAGATCGGCGACAAACAGTCCCTCGATCACCTTGGGGTTGATCACCGGCAGGGTGCCCAGTCGGGTGACAACACGGGAAAGCAGGATCACCGCGAGATACGCCTGATTCGCCTGCACACGGGGGTCGCGCAGCGGCAGAATTTCATCGGCCGCTGTGGCCAACCGCATCACACCGACCCGGTGCAGCGTCCCGTCCTCGTCGGCATACCCGACCGGAAGGGTGAATTCGAATTCCGTCACGATGATCGTCATGCCCTGTCGATCCCCTCATGCGCGATCTCCAAGGTCTCGATGGCAACGTCGTTGCCCTTGGCGCTGAAGTCGGGACCGTCCCACTTGGCGGGCCAGCCGTTCGAGAAATTCCAGCGCAGTTTTTCCTGACCGGCCGTGTCGAGCACGATGATGCTGCCGTTCTTGCGCTGGACGTTCCCCTTCACGACCTGCCGATACCACTCGTAGAGCTCAGTCGAATCGGTGAGCCCCCACTTGAGCGTGATATTCGAATACTTCGTCACCCCGGGCAGCTTGCGAACGGTGGTGTTTTCCCCGCCCTCCCGATACTCGATCGGATCGGTCGTCGCGCCGAAGCCGGTGCAATCGGAGAATCCGGCCTGCGTGATGCCGTCGATCTCGACGAGGAAATTGCTGTTGCGGTACGGATCCGTGCGTGGCATCGCTCTCTCCTCGAAGATCAGGTTTCACTCACGTCGCTGCCGCCCTGCCATATCCCAATGCGCACGATGATGAACTCGGCCGGATATGACGGCCGCACGCCGATCTCGATATGCAGGCGGCCGAGCGAACGCTCGTAGTCGGTGTTGAGCACTTCGTCGATCCGGATGTAGAACGCGTCCTCCGGTTTGGTGCCGAACAGCGCACCGTCGCGCCACTGCGCGAGGAGAAAGCCGTTGATCGTGCGTTTGAGCTTGTGCCACAGCGCGGGATTGTGCGGCTCGAACAGCGCCCACTGAATGCCCTCCTGGATCGACTCCTCGAGGAACAGAAAGAGCCGCCGGATGTTGACGTACTGCCAACTCGCATTCTTCTCCGTCGCTGTCGTACGGGCCCCCCACACGATGGGGCGATCGCCCGGTCGGAAGACGCGAATCACATTGACGCCGACCATGTTGAGATCGCCTTGATCGGCGTCGGTCATGACGCGATCGACACCGAGCGCGCCGTTGAGGCCGGCCTCGATTCCAGCCGGCGCCTTGAACACGCCGCGCTTCTGGTCCGTACGCGCGTACACGCCGGCGATGTGGCCGCATGGCGGAACGAGTATCGGCGCGCTGCCCGTGGCTGGAGCGACGAGAATCCACGGGTAGTAGAGCCCCGCATAGCCGCCGCTGTTGCCCTGGACGCCGCGCAACTGCTCGACGATGCTCCCCGCGCCCGACGGCGGAACTCCGCGCCGCGCATCGAGAATGCCGAAGCGGTCCTGCATCAGCTCGCAGTGGGACACGAGAGCCATCTGCACGTCCATATCTTGCCGGTCGGGCACGCAGAGCAGGTTGATGTCGTCCACCGTGTCGCTGATCGCCAACGCGCGCTTGTAGTCGAGTGCATTGAGCGTTGCGGGGCTGTCGGCCGCGCCACCGGTGAGCGAAAACGACGTACCGGCGGCCGACACCCTGGGACGGTTGTTTGGCGGAGTCGCGGTATTGGGCGGCTCGACCGGCGCTGCGGTGACCAGCGCCGTCGGATCGCTGCTGATGACCGTCGCGTAGTAGCGCGGGTGCGACGGGTCCATCGACAGATGGTTGTAGAGCGCCGACGCGCCACCCTGTGCCACCGTGAGACTGAACTCCCTGGACGTCACCGTCAGCGCGTTCGCCGTGGACCCCAGATCGAATACGGCGGCCAGCGGCGTGGTGAGCGTCACGCGATAGGTCGTGAGCGTCGGCGAAATCCGCTCCACCTCGACGCTGCGCACCACACGCGTGTCGGTGAGCGCCGGGGGCGCGGGCGGGGGCGTGACCGGGGGCGGGCCCGGCGGCGGGGCCACGGCGGGCGGCAGCTGCGAAAACTCAAGCACCGTCCCGGCGGCCAGCGCGTTGGCCGCGAGGAGCCGGATCGTGTCGGTGCTGTTCGCCAGCACCCCACGCAGCCCCACCGTCCCCGCGGCATAGCTGTTCGTCAGCGCGGTTGCCAAGCGTATGAGATCGCCATCGGTGCGGGTGACGGTCGCCGATTCACGGTTGGTGCCGTCGTTGATCACGATCACATTGCCGGTCAGAAACTGCGTCGCATCTGCGGCAGCGGTCGCGCCATTGAGCTGAATCGTCGTCCCGCTCGCGCTCCTCACCGCAGCCGTGGGTCGGAACGCGGTGGCGCGCACGGCGGACGCGTCGCCCACGACCACGGTGATCGGCACGGCGGGACTCGCCGGCGTCGTGCGCGCGACGACGCGAATGGTTCCGTTCCCCGCCCCATCGAGCAGGTCGACGGCGTCGAGCACACCGTTGCTCACGCGCACGAAGTAGCAGACCGTGCCGCCGTTCTCGAAGAAGCCGCGCACCGCGTACCACGCGTACGAACCGACCACGGGGGTCGTGCCGAATGTGCGCTGAAACGCCTCCCAGTTGGTGAGCTTCGTTGGCACGTGCATTGGCCCGCTGGACGCCGGACCGAGGAAGGCCGCCGTCGATGTGCCAACACCAGCGATCGGTGCGCCCGGTGTAAACTCCTCGATGTACACCCCTGGATACGACAGCTGGACGGCCATGGCGTTGCCTCCTGAAGGAATCCGGCTAGTACTGCACGTTGTAATCGCCGCTCTGGATCGAAACGTCAATGTTCTGGCGCGAGGCTTCGCCGAGCCCAGCCGCACGGGCGCGTAACGTGTACGTCACACCCGCTTGCACGCGTGGGAAGGTGAAACGCCCCGCCGCGTCGGTGACGGTGGTGACGCCATCGGGCTCCAATCGCACCCAGGCATCGGGGAGCGGATTGCCACTCCCGTCCAGCACCACTCCGCCGATCGACACGCGTTCGTCGCGCGCGCCCGTGGCGCTGAGACCGGGGCGAAAGCCGCTGAGCGTGGTGGTGACGAGGGCGTCGGTGTCCTCGAGCTCGAGGTCGAGCGCGATGGTGGCGACCACGTGGAAGTACGGACGCGGCGCAATGCCGAGTGCGTGCCAGAACTCGCCGGCTTCGCGACCCCCGTCCATCTGGGCAACGAGTGTCGGCGGGGGAAACGGCTGCCCCACGATGCCTGCGGTCGTGAGATACTGCGCGGGGATGACGGGGAAGCGCGACAGCCACATGAGTGCCTGGCCCAGCAACCGATGCTCCGCAGCGACCTTGTCGGCGCCCGTTTTTTTGGACCACGTGGTGACGAGGTACGAGCAGTCGACGCGGAGCGGCGGCATGCGCCGGACACTGCTGCCGTTTCGTATCTGATGGATGGGCGCGGCCTCGCGCAGGACGCGATTCTCCTTCGTCTCGTAGAGGAAGAGGTTCACCGTTTCCTGCCCCGGCGCGTAGCCATGCTCGGGCGTGACGAAGCTGATGTCGGCGGCGAACAGCGGCCGTGTGACGCCGATTGCCGGATCGTCGAGCATCGCCTTGAGCGCCGCATCGAGGAGGTCAAACATGGTCGCGTGTTGCGCGGTTAGTTGGATGAACGAGCGGGTCGCTCATTTCGTCGGCACTTCTTCGAGCGTGTCCAGGAGATCGCCGTTTGCTGCTACAAATCGCATATCCATCGCTTCGACGGGCATGCCGGTGATGTCCTCCAGATACTTCTTGTAAAGCGCCGTCTTGGCCAGATGGCTGGGGTCACGATCCGCCGTGAGGTCGATCAGCGAGACACGTTCCGGTGGGCCGAAGTCGATCTCGACGTAGTCTGCTCGGCGTTTTTTTCCGGCGATTTTTCGATTGCCCAGGCTCCCTTCGACGAAGAGCACTCGGCCGCCTTTGGCACGGAGGGTGGCGACGACCGCTTTGGTGAGCTGCTTGTGGCTCAATACCGCACCGCGCTCCGCCGCGATGTACTTGACCAGGCTGTGCACCGTTTTCTCGAACGTTTTCCCCAGGCGAATCGCGTCATCTCTGTGGGGCAGATCAGTCCACTTCCCGGACTGCTCCATCGCCTCCTGCAGGTGTGGAATGCGTTTCTTCGCTTCCTTTTTCGTCAACGGAACGCGAACGCCGCCCTCGTCGGTTGGCGTCTTGGGCTTCGCCGTCGACGCTGCCCCGTTGGCCACTGGTGTGCCTGTCTTTCCGGGCGACGCCATCGTCTTTCCACCCTCGTCGTCCTCACTGCCAGAACGCTTCGCGGCCTTCTTTGCATCGGCGAGCAGCGATCTGTCGATGTCCGGATGCGCCGTGGGGTCGAAGAAGACCTTCTTCGCCATGTACTGGTCATCGAAGTCCGCCATGCTCGCGAACCGCTTCGACTCCAGTTTGCCGTCGGCATTCTGGTAGCGCACCGTAATCGATCCGTCGGTGCGAACGGTGTAGGCCGCTCGGCCACGCGTGCCATCCGGCAACGGATGCTCGACGATCTCCGTCAGCGGTCGACCGGTTCCAGCGACTCGGTCGGCGGTGTCCTTGATGTCAGCCCGCGCCGGTCCGCGCCACAGCGAAACGTCCGGTGCGTTCGTGTGGTAATGCTGCACCGGCCGCCACCCGTCGATCGTGGGCTGGCTCACCTTCGTCGGTTGTCCGAGTCGAACGGCGTATGTGCCGTCGACCACGTTCTGCCAGATTCCCACCTCGTATTTTCCAGCCGTCTCCGCGATCACGTCGTCGTACGTTTTGCGAGCCTGCGTGAGCGTCTTCGCGCCTTCGACGACGGTGACACTCTTGCCTTCGTCGGGTGTATACCGCGACGCGCGCCTGCCCGTCCGTACGTCTTCGGGCGTCTGCGGCGCACGTCGCGGTCCCAGTGCTTTCTCGGCTTGGACGTCCATCAAACGCTGATGACGGTCGGCAATCCTTTCCATGGCCGCATCGCGTTCGGCCGCCGCCTTACGAGTGCCCGACTGGCCCGGACCAGCCATCGTCTTTCCGGCCGGCTCCGCCTGCTCCGTTGAAGGCGGCGCCGGCTTCGAGCGGGCGGATACCTTCGCTTCGGGTTCCTTGGCGGACTGTCCCTTGATCGGCTGTTGCGTTGCCGCGCTGTCCGTTGCTGGCGTCTTCTGTTGGCTCGCCTGGGCGTCAGGCGGTGGCTTCGCCGCCGCTTTCTGCTTCTCCGCTGCGTTGTGAGCGTCGAGACCGGCCGCGTCGCGCTTCACGTATTTCGCACTCGGCACGTCCAGCGCGGCGGAGAACAATAGTGGAATGAGACTCATCCACACCTGCGTCGACTCGAGGTCCTTCTGCGCCTGGCTGACGTTCTTTCCGGCGATGGTGATCAGGTTCGTGCCCAGCGCCGCGATCTGCGCGCCCTTGAGCAGGATGTGAATGCGCGAGCGCGTGAGCAGTTCCGCGCCATCGCGCGGCTTCCGTCCGGCGAGGACGGTGGTGGTCACGCCAGACGCGAGCGCGACGACCTGATCCAGCATGACCGTGTCTTCGCTCAACTGTTCCCACGTGATCTTTCCGTCAGGCGATTCCTTGCGGAGCTCCTCGATGCGTTTCGCGATGGCGATCGCGGACAGCGTCACGCCCTGCAACCCGTTGAGAATGTCGAGCAGTCGCTGCGCTTTGTCCGTCACCTTCCGCAGCCTGTCGAGCAGCGCGAACACACGCCCCCCTTGCGCGCCGGCCGTACGTGCGAACGAGATCAGCAGCGCAATCACCTCGCCACCGACGGTTCCGATCTGCGCCGCGTTCATGCCAAAGAACAACTTCGTATCCGCATCCCAATCGGCGCCAAAGAGGAATCGACCCGTCTCGTCGAAGTCCTCGGCGAGCGCTTTCACGGCGACCGGCCCGGCGACGGCTGCCAACGACGTGCCCAGCCCCTTCAGCATGCCCCACATGCCGATCGCCTCCTGCTTGGCGATCAACAGCGCGCCGTTCTCCGGCGCATCGCTCGACGGGCCGTCAGTTTTCTGCGTCCGACTTCCCTTGACCACCCGCTTGAACTCACTGAGGTAGTAGCCCGTCAGGCTGCGCCACAGCGCGTCGTATGCGTTGGACCACTGATCCTGGCCCAGCGACTTCCAGTTGCTGCGCGCAAAGACGCGCACCTTGAGCAGGTACAGGTACCGATCGATGTGCGGCGTGGCCTTCCCGCCGCCAAATATATATATATATATCAATCCGGCGGCAGGCCTGAATTTCAGTCCGAGCGCCGCGCTGACCACGTATGTCTCCTACAGCGAAGGCATGCGCGCACCGACACCCGT
>JANNEV010000030.1:0-4076 GCA_031379145.1 Gemmatimonadaceae bacterium | reverse complement strand
TCACCGGCCGCGTGATCCGCACGCTCGAGAAGGCCGATGTGTCCCAGCTCGCCGCACAGGGCTGGAAGCCCGCCGTACCGTTTACCGTGAAGGCCCGCGATGGTGCCACGGATATTCACGGCGTGATGTACCTGCCGCAGAAGCTCGACAGCACCAAGTCGTATCCCATCATCTCGCACATTTATCCCGGCCCGCAGGTGGGCTCGGTGGGCGCGTGGACGTTCAAGGGCAGCGGCGAACCGTTCGCGTTGGCCGAACTCGGTTTCATTGTCGTGCAAATCGACCATCTCGGCACGCCCGGTCGATCGAAGGTCTTCCATGATGCGTACTACGGCAACTTCACCGACAACGGTCTGCCCGATCACATCGCTGCCATCAAGCAGCTGGGCGCGCGGTATCGCTACATCGACCTCGAGCGCGTCGGTATTTTCGGACATTCGGGCGGCGGCTTTGCCAGCACCGACGCCATTCTGCGTTTCCCGGAGTTCTTCAAGGTCGCCGTGTCGGGCGCGGGCAACCACGACAATCGCTCCTATAACATCTACTGGGCGGAGAAGTATCAGGGCCTCTTGCGCAAGGACACGTTGCGGCGCGGGGAGGACAACTTCACCGCCTCAGCCAACAAGTCGTACGCGGCGAATCTCCGGGGCCACCTGATGCTCATGCACGGCGACATGGATGACAACGTACATCCGGCCATGACCGTGCAGTTGGTCGATGAGCTCATCAAGGCCAACAAGACATTTGACCTGATCATGGCCCCCAACCGCCCGCACTCGCTCAACGAACCGTACTTCCTCCGCCGTCGGTGGGACTACTTCGTGCAGTATTTGTTGGGCGCGACGCCGCCAGAGAACTACAAGATGACGCCCGCCGGCGGCGCGGGCACGTTTGGAGCCGATGACGGCGCATACGACGGCGCCATCGACGAAAGCGCCTACGACGACCTGTGGAATCGCAACGCGTTCGATTCGTTGTGGCGTATCATGACGCCCGTAGGACGGTGAGACGTATCGCACAACAGACCGCAGAACAGGTGTAGCGCTCGCGATCATGGCAGGGTGGCACGGTGTCGCCCTGCCATGATCTCGAGACCCCTACACGCCCGGCGGCGCGGGCGGCGCATCGGCGGGCAACGCGGTGGGCCGATTGTGAATCAGCAACACACCGGCCAGCGAGACGAATGCACCGAGAATGAATGGCCAGGACAGCGACGTCGCGCGGGCCACGACGCTGGCCAGGAACGGACCAATGACGCGTCCGAGCGAGGCCGCGCTCTGATACGCGCCCAGTACCGTGCCGCGTTCATGCGGCGCGGCGGTGGCGGCCACCAGGCCGCTCATGCTGGGATTGAAGAGCGCAGAGCCAATGCCAAACAGCGCGAGCGCAATCAGCAGCACGGTCATGGAGTGCACCGGCGGAATGCAGGCCAGCCCTGCCGCAATGAGCAATGTGCCCACACGCGTGAGGTTCGCGGCGCCGAAGCGCTTGGTCAGCACGCCAATCACGCCCGCCTGCACGACCACCGAGATCACGCCCACGAATCCGTAGATCCATCCCAGTGTGCGCGGCCCCACGCTGAGTCGGTCGGCGGCAAAGAGCGCCAGTGTGCTCTGAAAGAGCGCCACCGCAGCCACGACAATCACCGTGGATAACAGCAGCTCTCGCAGCACCGGTCGCTTGAACTGCGCCATCATGCTCACGCGCTTGGCCCCCTTCTTCGCGCGCTTTTCCGGCGGCAACGACTCCGGCAGCTTCACCAGCGTCAACACGAACGCCACCATCGACAGTGCGGCAGCACCGTGCGCCACGCGCGCCAACGCGCCGATGTCGTCCGGATTCGCCCCGGCCAGTAATCCACCAAGCGCCGGTCCGAGAATGAAACCCAGTCCAAAAGCGGAGCCGAGCAAGCCCAACGCCTTGGGGCGCGTGGCGTCAGTGGTGATGTCGGTGGTGTAGGCGTACGCGGCCGAGATGTTGCCCGCCGCCAGACCGGCCACCACCCGCGAAAAACCGAGAAATACGCCGTTGTCCGAGTACGCGAGCATCCACGACGCGCCCGCGTTCGCCAGCAGTGTGAGCAACAACACCGGGCGTCGTCCGATGCGATCCGACAGTACGCCCCACAATGGTGCACCAACCAGCTGGCCCAGCGAATACAGTCCGAGAAAAAAGATCACCGATGCCGGGTCGACGCCCACCTTCTGGGCGTAGAACGGAAAGACCGGGATGATCATCCCGAAGCCGATCAGGTCAAGGAAAACAATGATGAAAAGCGTCAGCACATGTCGTGACCGGGATAGCTACGGAACGGACCAGCAGGAAGATTGTACGGCATGCCAGAATCACATTCAGAGAAACAACCAACCGCCCGTCGAGAAGCGCGCATCCTTGAGGACCTGCAGGACGCCGTCTCCCGGATGCATGTCCTGGCGTCACACCCGCGCATTGTGGTCGCGAAAGGTAGCCGCACGCAGGGCGCGCGTCCCATGGCATGGCAGGTGCTCTTCGAGCGCAGCTTCGGAGGGTCGATGCCAGCGCTACGCTACCGCGGCGTGTCGGCGCGATCGATGTCCGAGGTTTTCGCACGCGGCTTTGACAGCGAGCCCACACTCGACCCCTTGTGGTCGCATCCTCGGCTCCATGACGCGATGGCGCAGGGACCGGTGATCCAGGCCTTTCGCGCCGATCGTTTGCCGGACGACGTGGCGAGAGCGTTGGTGGGTGTGCTCGTGTTTGAAGAAGACGGCCTGCATCTCGACGGCATTCGCGCCGTGGCCGGGGAATTCGGACTGCGGTAATGCGCGTGACCGAACGGACCCGTACCTTGTCCGCCCATGTCCCTGCTCAACTTGTTCGACCTGTCGCTCGTGGGGCGAAGCGATCGTCCAGCGCTCCAGTATGAAGACGCCGGCGGGAGCGTTGCCGAGCTGACGTTCGGCGAGCTGGAGACACGCAGCAACCGATTGGCGCAGGCACTGACCGTACGAGGACTCGCTCGCGGCACTCGGCTGGGCATCTATCTCGCCAACCGCGTGGAGTTTGTCGATCTCTGGCTGGCGTGCGTCAAGCTTGGCGTCATCGCGGTGCCCATCAATATCCTGTACCGCGAACGTGAGATCCGACATATCGTCGCCGATGCCGATCCCCTGGCCGTGGTCACCACCGGGGCGCAGGCTGGCCTGTTTCCCGACGGCGTTGCCTGTTGGGATATCGACCTGCTCACCCGCGAAGCGGCAGCGATGCCCGCTGCTCGTGTTCACGCGGTGTGCGACGCTTCCACGCCTGCGGCGTTGGTGTACACGTCGGGCACCACGGGTGCGTCCAAGGGGGCCGTACTGACGCACGGCAATTTCGCGGCGAACGCCCTGGCGCTGGCCACCGGCTGGCGCTTCTCGGCAAGCGATCGCTATCTCGCGGCGCTGCCGCTCTTCCATGTGCACGGACTGGCCAACGGCATTCATTGCTGGCTCGTGAGCGGTTGCCACATGAAGCTGGTTGAACGGTTTGAGCACGAACGAGCCGTCGGATGGTTTGAGCAGTATCGACCCACCGTGTTCTTCGGCGTGCCAACCATGTACGTGCGGATGCTGGACGTATCGGCAACCACTGCTCAGGCGATCGGCGCCGCGACACGCCTGTTTGTGTCGGGTTCGGCTCCGCTGCCGGCACCCGTGCTTGAGGCGTTCCACGCACGCTTTGGGCACGTGATTCTCGAGCGCTACGGTATGAGCGAAACGCTCATGAACGCGAGCAATCCGTATGTCGGCGAACGACGAGCAGGCACCGTGGGGCTGTCGCTGCCGACGACGAGCATTCGCATCCGCGATGAGGCCGGAGTGGACGCGCCCGACGGCACGAGTGGCGAGCTCTGGGTGCAGGGGCCGAACGTGTGCGCCGGCTATTGGCGCCGACCAGATGCGACCGCAGCCGCCTTCGTGAACGGGTGGTTCCGTACGGGCGATGTCGGCGTGCGCGCTGCGGATGGGTACATCACCCTCGAGGGGCGCCGGAGCGACCTGATCATTTCCGGCGGCTTCAACATCTACCCGCGCGAGATTGAAGAGCTACTCACC
>JANNEV010000024.1:0-4345 GCA_031379145.1 Gemmatimonadaceae bacterium | reverse complement strand
GATGTGCCCGAACGCGGAGTGCCTGCGCCTCGAGCCAGCCATGCACGTCTTCATGCTGCGACACCGGCGCGTGGCCGTGATCGGCCACAACCCATACGTGCAGCGTGTCCGCCCAACCGCCAGCCCGGGCGATCTCCCGCGCATTCGCAATGGCCGCGTCAACATCACCAATCGCTTGACGCACGGGTGTGGAATCGCTGCCGAACTTGTGCGCAAACTTGTCCGGGCTCGTGATGGCCAGCGCCGAGAAGCGCGGACGCGCTTTCGCAAAATGACGCAGGAACGCCGCCGTGGCCGCACGCTCGACGGTACGCCAACCCAGCAGATCTCCACGAAAATGCGGAATGGCCGCGCGCACCGTCCACGGAATCGAGCGCCCGATGTTGGCCACTGTTGCACCGCGCGCCAGCATGCTCATGCCCGACAACGACGGCTGGGCCAGATCAAACAGGGTTGGCATGTGCGCGGAGACGTCGCTGTCCACGTGCCAGATGTCGATGCCCGCGTAGCTCCGCGAGCTGGCCGGGGCCCAGCGAATCTTCCGTGCCCGATCGAACCAGCGCAGGCCCGGCAAGCCCGCCGACGCCGCGTGTCGGCCCATCAGAAACGGCACATACGCCGGCCCGGTGACCGAGGGGAACGAGGACGTCACCGCGTGTAACCCGCCACGTTCACGTAAGGCCGCCATCGCCGGCGCCCGCCCCGCATCCATTTCCGACGCCAGAACGTCAGGTCGGACGCCGTCTGCGACCACCAGCAAGAGCCGCGAGGGCAATTCTGTCACTCGCGCGCGCTCGTTGCCAACGGGGTGGCGGCCGCCGTGAACGGTTGCGTACTCTTCGGCCGACGCGTCGCGCGCATGGTTCCGTCGAGTTGCTCCGGTTCTTCTCTGGCCCACGTCCTCATGGCGAAGTTGCCTCGTCCGTCGAAAGTCACGATTCCGTCGCTGTCCAGCGCTGACATCGATACCGCCAAGTCGCCACCTATACGCAGTGGCTCAGGAAAGTCGCCTCGAACGGTCACGGGCAAGAAAGGCTCGCCGGTTACGCGCGCCAAGGCAGAACTCGCGTCGCGAGAAGGATTACTCGAACGCACGGAAGAAGGGCACCGGAGAGCGGGTCGAGAACCTGATGCCGGTGCGCTCGTCTCCAGCGGAGCGCGCGCGGTCCGCCGCAAGTTCCCACGAGTGGTGGATCAAGCCATTCGGGATCTGCCTACACTGACCGAGGACGAAAAACTGCTGCAGTCTCCTGGCACCGACCTCGGCGCCTTCACGCGCAGCGATCCGTGGCGCGTCATGCGCATAACATCCGAGTTCGTTGAAGGCTTCGACGCGCTTGCCGCGATCACCAAAGGCGTCACCATCTTTGGCTCGGCACGCACCGGACCGGATGATCCGCAATACATCGCCGCGTGCGAAACCGCGCGACTCTTGGCCGAGGCCGGCTTCTCCGTCATCACCGGCGCAGGTCCCGGTATCATGGAAGCGGCGAACAAGGGCGCCAAGCTCGGCGGAGGCCACTCGGTGGGCTGCAACATCGAATTGCCATTCGAGCAGGGCGCCAATCCGTACGTCGATACATTGGTCAACTTCCGCTATTTCTTTGTGCGAAAGACCATGTTCATCAAGTACTCCAACGCCTTTATCATCTTTCCAGGCGGCTTCGGCACACTCGACGAACTGTTCGAGGCGCTGACGCTCATTCAAACAGGAAAGATCTTCCAGTTCCCCGTGATTCTGTTTGGACGTCACTACTGGGCCGGGTTGGTGCGTTGGATGTCGTCTCGACTGGCTGGGGAAGGCAAGATCTCGGCGGGCGATCTGGATCTGCTGCTGCTTACCGATGATCCGGCGGAGGCCGCGCAAGCGGTCATCGACGCGCACGCGGCGCAGGCTGTTCACCCACCCGCGCGATAGGCGGCGCGGCCTCGCCAACGGCGCTGTGCCAGCGGGCCTGTGCCAGCGGGCCTGCGCCAGCGCCGCTGCGCCGCTCGGCAGCTTGCATCGGCCATCGCCCAACGCATATTTGAAGAATCAGCGCGCCCGGCCGGTCCACGGTCGGGCGCTCGCATTTTCCCCGGACCGACTCTGGTGCGCGCGACTCCGTCGCCGCGACGGTCGCGACCGCATCCAAGCAGGCACGCCGATGTTCGACGAACTGATCGCCAAAATGGCGCGCGAGGTGGAAAAGCTCACCTTCGAGCTCAACGTCACCTTGCCGTTCGAGATCCGAAAGGCCGTCGAGCTCGGCGACCTGAAAGAGAACAGCGAGTACAAGGCTGCCCTCGAACGTCAGCAGTTTGTGCAGGCGCGGCTCGGCCAGCTGACGCAGCGCGTCACCAAGTTGGCCAACATCGACATCGCGCAGATCTCCGCAGACAAGGCGGGGCTGGGCTCCAAGGTTGTGGTGCAAGACCAGGTGACCGAGCGCATGGAGACATACGAGCTCGTCTTCGGTGATGCAGGCGAGTTGCACGACGGACACGTCACCATGGCTTCACCCATCGGGCTGGCGTTGCAGGGGAAGGGTGTCGGCGATACGGCGATCCTGAAACTGCCCAAGAGCGTGCGTCGGCTCACGGTCATTGAACTCGTGACGATTCACATGCGTGCCGCCGACGATCTTCCCTGACGTGTGTTTGTGGTCGTTGGAGACCAAGACCAACGACGCGGTCCCCAATTCCTCCCCGAGGTCCTTGTGAAGCGAGCCGTGTACAGCACGCGTGGTCCGAATCCGCATGAGCGGATCCGTGCCGAGGAGAGTGAGCTTCCGGCGTTGCAAGCGGGTGAGGTGCTGCTGGAGGTACTGGCTGCGCCCATTAACCCAAGTGACGTGCTCACCATTACCGGCGAGTACGGCATGTTGCCTCCGTTGCCGGCGGTGGGCGGCAACGAAGGGATCGGGCGCGTTTCCGCGCTCGGCGAGGCGGTGCAGGGGCTCGTGGTCGGTCAGCGGGTGCTGCTTCCGGTTGGGTCGGGGACGTGGTCCACGCACATCGTGGCGCGTGCCGCGACTCTCGTGCCGCTGCCTGCCGTGGGCGATGCCGTGCAGCTCTCCATGTTGACCGTGAATCCACCCACAGCGTCACTGCTGCTGTCGGAATTCGTCAGCCTGGCTCCCGGCGAGTGGGTCATCCAGAACGTCGCCAACTCGGCCGTGGGTGGGTATCTCATCCAGCTGGCAAAGCGGCGTGGGCTGCACACGGTCAACGTGGTCCGTCGCGAAAGCGCGGTGGCCGACGTGCAGGCGGCCGGCGGCGACGTCGTGTTGGTGGACGGCCCCGATCTCCGCAAGCGCATCGCCGAGGCCACCGGCAATGCCAGCATTCGCCTGGCCATCGACGCGGTGGGTGGTGACGCCACCGATCGGTTGGCGCAGAGCGTTGCCGTTGGCGGCACGGTGGTGAACTACGGCATGATGAGCGGAAAACCGTGCGTGGTGTCGCCCGGTTCGTTTGTGTTCCGCGATGTCACGTTACGTGGCTTCTGGTTGGCGTTTTGGTTTCGCAACGCCACGCCGGAACAGCAGAAGGCGCTGTTCACGGAGCTCGCCACCCTCATCGCGACCGGCCATCTGTCCGCGCGCGTGCACGCGACGTTTCCCATCGATCAGATTCAGCAGGCGGTCGCGTTGGCTGCCGCGGGTGAGCGCAGCGGCAAGATCGTGCTGACCCCGAACGGGGCGTAATCGCGCGGCGCGCGGCTGAACGGCTCTACGCGGCGGTGATGCCGCCGTCGATCGCCAGCGCGTGTCCCACCATGAATGAGGCGGCACGCGAACAGAGATAGAGCGCACTGGCGGCTATCTCTTCGGCGGTGCCCAGACGCCCCATGGGGACGCGTCCTTCCAGCGTCTCCAGTGGGAGTCCGGCATCGAGCATCTGTTGCACCATGGGCGTGAGCGTGAAACCTGGACACAGCGCGTTAATGCGTATGCCGCGCCGAGCGTATTCCAGCGCCGCGGTGCGCGTGAGGCCGACCACGCCATGCTTGCTCGCGGCGTAGGCCGGGTGACGGGGAAACCCCCCGAGACCAGCCACCGACGCGACGTTCACGATCGCGCCGCCGCCGCGTGAGAGCATGGCCGGAATCTCATGACGCATGCTGCGCCACACGCCGGTCAGGTTGATGTCAATGACGGCGTCCCAATCGCTCGGCGCATACTCCGCCGTGCGAACTTCCGGCCCCCCAACTCCGGCCGCGTTGATGGCGATGTCGAGGCCGCCGAACGCAGCGACCGTGGCATGCACGGCGGCTTCGATCTCCTCGTCATTGCGCACGTTGACGGGTACGGCCAGCGCGCGTCCGCCCGCCGCCTCGATTTCGAACGCAAGATGACGCGCG
>JANNEV010000713.1:0-2816 GCA_031379145.1 Gemmatimonadaceae bacterium | reverse complement strand
GTGCCGCCGGGGTGCACGTTGTTGTCGAGGTCACCCGTGGCCAGTGCAAGGTTGCCCTTGAGGTTCCCGGCCAGTTCGTCGTTGGTGGGTACCTTGATGACAAACCGGATGCTGTCCTGGTTCACCGAGTCTTCCACGACTTCCCGGACTGCTCCCGCTCCTGGTCCGCCGCCTCCGCGTCTTGTTGCGGCGGCCGCGCGCGCTCGAGCCGAAGTGTCGCCTTTGGCTATCACGCGAACGCCGTGATTCCACTCCGACCAATTCTGGTTGTAGATGTTGTTGTCGTGGTTTCCTGATTCCGACCAGCCGACTTTGAAGAAGTCGTTATAGGGGGGGAGCAGCATGGCCGCGGCGGTGAGGAATCCACCGCCGGAGTGGCCGTAGATGCCGATCTTGTTCATGTCGATCCAGCTGTACCGCGCTCCGAGCTGTTCGATGCCGGCTTTTTTGTCGGCCAACGCATAGTCGCGCAGGTTGTAGTAACCGAAGCGATGATACGCGAGCGAGCGGAGCGGTGATCCGCCGCGGTGGCCGATCTGGATGACGATGAAGCCGAGTTGAGCGAGCTGCATCTGTCCGCCGCCAACGGTGAATCCCGTCGTGACGGCTTCTTCCTGCGGGCCGGGATAGACGTAGGCCACCAACGGATACTTCTTGGTCGAGTCGAAGTCGAACGGCTTCCAGATGTTCCCGTACAGTTCGGTGATGCCGTCTGCCGCTTTGACCGAGAAGGGCTGTGCGGGACGGAAACCAAGCTCCTTGAGCTTCGACAGGTCCATCTCTTCCAGCGTGGTCAACACGCGACCGGTTGCCCCGTCACGCAACACGGACTTGGGTGGCAGGTCCATGCGCGAATACGTGTCGTACACGTAGCGCATGGTCGGCGACACGGTCGATGTGTGTGATGCATCGCCCGGGTCTACGATGGTGAGGCCGGTACCGTTGCCGTTCACGCGGTACATGTGCTTCTGGTACAGCTGCTCACCAGGTTCGCGTCCTTCGCCCACCACCCACACGGTTCCAGTCGTCGAGTCGATTTTGGCGACTGTTTCCACGTGCCACGCACCGGTGGTCAGCGGGAACTTGGCCGGGCCCCCGTTGAAGTCGTGCACGTACAGCATGCCCCAGCCGGTCTTCTGAGACCACCAGAGGAAATCACCCCCCTTCTTCAGGTAGCGAATCGGTTGGGGTTCGAGCGCGGCGTCCTCGATGGCATCGGTCAGCAATGTCTTGATGCTGCCGGACGCGACATCCACTTCGACGAAATCCAGATTGCGCTGCGGGCGATCGCGGCGGACGAGCCGTACCCTGTCACCGCCTACGGGCCAGTGCACATCGATTAAGCGCTGATCTTTCCACTTGCTGACGAAAAGCTGCTTGGCCGCCTGTTCGCCACGCCGAAACGTCCACAGCTCCTGCTGCGCCACGTTCTCTTCGCCGGGCATGCTGTACTTGTAGTGCAGCAGCACCGGGCGAGGCTGGGCGAGCACGTTCACCAGAAACAGCTCCTTCACTTTTCGTTGATCGGACCGGACAATGGAGAACGCCTTGGAGTCGGGAGACCAGGTGACGTTCGCGCGCACCCGCATGTCGTTGCGGTTGGTGTTCTCGGTATCGGTCTCCGTGCTGTCTTGCCCGACGCCGCCGCCGAGTGCATTGAGCTGACGACGATTCTCGGTGGTGTCCTTGGCGCCAAACGAGTAGTCCTCCATGCCGCCGGTCGTGACCTTGACGGTGTCCGGCTTGCCGACTTCGACCACAAACAGGTTGTGGTCGCGTGCAAACACGAACGCCGTGCTGTCTGGAGAGTATGTGCGTGGGTCAGCACCCCCTCGTCCGCCGGCACCGCCACCGCCACCGCCGCCGCCACCTCCGCGGCCACCGGCGCCTGTCTCGCGCTCTTCGTCTGCCGGCGGCGTACGCGGAGGGCGCCCCAGTCCCTTGAGCGTTTCGGTGATGAGGCTCCATTCAAAGCGCGTGGAGTCCACCGTGAAGCGGAACGACTTGTGATCTTTCAGGAACGTGACAGTGTTGAACGGCAGGTTGGTGGCGTCGAACGGCTTTTTGCGCAGTTCAGTGAGTGCCTGCGCCAGTTTCGCCGCATCGAACAGCGGCTTCTTGATTCCGCCCGAGGCCGAGGGCACAAACAAGAAAAAGCGGGAACCGTTGTGGTCGCGCCAGTTATACCACATCGAATCGGTCTTGCCGAGGAACCGTGGCTGCACTGCCTGCGAGTAGGTGATGGAGCGCAGGGCCGCCGTGCTGAAGCGATTGGCGAGCGCCCAGTTCCCTCGGTTGACACGCCCTTCGTCTGGTTGCGACGACGCCTGCGCCTGGAGCGCGTGCACAGCCCCCGAGAAGAGCGCAGCATGCCCGACGAGAACCGCGAGTCGGCGGAGTGTGACCATCAGCATTCCCTCTGATCGAATGTGACAACCCGGAACGCACGAACGAGTGGAGTCGCCCGCCTTCCAGGAGGGTGCAACGGGCCGCGTGGGTGGCGATGCGGCGGCTCTGACGAATACTCCTTGGCGGGGGCTCGCGTTGAGCACGTTGAGCCCAAACGCTCGGGGGCCTACCGGGTGATCCGATATCTGGTGGTGAAGATAGGCTGAATCCAGGCGCTCGCGCCTCCGGACTCGAGCACTTTCGCCCGCACGTAGAGCTCTGTCCCGCGGAGCCGGTACGATGGGGTCAACGACTTATCCGTGGCGAGCACCTGGCCATTGGCACCGATGAACTGCGTGGTGTACTTGAAGTCTCCTCGACGCGCAATTCGAACGTGCAGCGTGGTCGGCGTGGTGACTACGTCGTTC
>JANNEV010000662.1:0-4127 GCA_031379145.1 Gemmatimonadaceae bacterium | reverse complement strand
GACGCTCTCTCCGTCGCGGCCTCGCCTCGGGTCAGCGAGTGTGGTCAGCGGGCCTCCGCCACGCATGGATGTGCGGTTACCCTGCCCCCCTGCAGGGGCGTACGTCTGCATGCTGAGCAACGCCATGGCCGAAGCTGGGCGCCCGATCGCCTCGAATCGCGCGGCCTTCACGAACAGCGTCTTGTTGAACTTGATTCCCTGCTCCCCTGGCGAGTCGATCAGCAGCCGATCGATCGCGAGAACGTCCTGCGACGCCAAGTCGATCGGCGAAAAATCCTGCATGAACCTCGGCCCGTCGTCGGCGTCGAGATCAAACGCCGGCGGAAGCGCATCGAGCGCAGCCTGAAGCAGCGCCGGCGTCGGCGGCTGATCCCACAAGTCACGCCAAGCCTCCTCGTCGTCGACCTTGAATGCGACAGTGAGAAGGCCGATGAGAAACTCCAGCAACGCACCGTCGAAGTCGGGTCGCGGTGCAGCCGTCGCAACTATCGGATCGTCGCCAGCAATGCCGTCGGTGAGCATGGCAATCGGCCCCCACACCACACCGGAGCGCCGACGGCGCCACGGGATCCACGGTTCCGTTCTCAGGTCGTAGCTCAATGCACTCTCCACGGTTGAAGCGATGGGGACTCGGAGTACGCTGGGGAGGGGCTCTGACAATGTGGACGAAAGGCGTGCCCCACCGGCTATCCGTACCCGGCCCCCCGGGCGGTCGAATAGGTGAGCGTGACGGCCGAAGTCCCCTTGGCTGACCGGGTCACTCCGGCCCATTGCCCGTCACCACTGGTCTCCATCACCGCCACCGGGGTCCGCTGCTCGAACTTGCCCCACGTGCTGCGAAGTTCGAGAATGCTCGTGCGCCAAGCCCCGGATGGCTCCGCGTCCCACGCAACGCGCCGACCGCTGAGCTTGACCTCGGAGAGCAACCAGCGATGCCATTCGGGGAGCGCGCTGTCCTCATACCACGGAACAAGATGACCACTCTCCACGCGCGCCAGGCGCACTGCGACCTGTTCTTCGCCAAGCCGCGTCCGTGCGCGCAGATCATCCGTCCAATGGCGGCCAGTTTCATAGCCGCCACTCGGCGCGAGGACACTATAGTCGGCGATACCCGCGTCGGCGCGTTCTTCCCCGATCGCTGCGTTCTCGCGCTCGGTTAATGCGCTCGGCAGGTCACTACCGTCGTAGACATCTCGAATGAGCGCACGAAGTCTGGCCGGCGCGGCGATTTCACCCTCGCGCTTGAGCACCGCTGCGGTTCGCCACAGCACGCCAGGATTCGGATACACATAGCGGGTATGCCGCAGCAGGTCACCCGGCCACTCTTGGGAAACCTCGTTATCCGGATCAGGTGACAGAACCACCAGCTCGCAGTTCGTCGTCGGTCGGTCAACCCTACGGTGGCGCCACAGGCGACCTGCGCGCTGGATGAGCAAGTCGACGGGCGCGAGATCGCTCACCATCGCATCGAAGTCGAGGTCGAGGGACTGCTCGACCACCTGCGTCGCAACGAGCACGGCGCCACGTCGATCGGCTTGTTCGGATTTGGGCCCGAATCGCCGCATGACCTCGGATTCGATACGTTGCCGGTCGCCTTGCGCAAAACGAGCGTGGAACACCAGCGGGTCGAGTCCATGCGCAGCAAACAGCGCTGCGGTGCGAACGCACTCGTCTACCGTATTGCGAATCCAGACGACGGCCGCCCCCGCGTTCGCGGCCTGTACCAGTCCCTCCAGCGCATGCGCCTCCGAGTGTATGAGCCTGACGGGCAGCGTGCGCGTACTCCACGCGGTTGCCACCGGCGCAGAGTAGCGCGCGTCGGCTCCGGAGCGAGTCACGAGAGTGGCCATCGGATAAGGCGAATCAACCAACGGGTGCGCAGCTTCACCCACGTCCAAGTCGTCACCGCGCCACGCGCGCTCGAGTTCCCGTCGCTTGGGCTCGGAAAGCGTCGCGGAGAGCAGTACAGCAGACCCGCCGAGCGCGGCATGGAACTGCAACAGCTGCTTCAGTTCCGTCGACATGTAGGCGTCGAACGCATGGACTTCGTCGAGGACCAGGACCTTTTCGGCGAGCGCGAACAACCGCACCGCGTTGAAGCGTGACGGAAGCACACCAAGCAATGCCTGATCGACCGTGCCGACACCGATATCCGCCAGCAACGCCGCGCGGCGATCGTCTGCGAGGAATGCGGCACAGGCGACTGCCGCAGCATCCCCACTACTTCCGTCGCTTCCCAGCTCGCGTTCGACGGGCCGGTCTGCAGCTCGAATGACTGTACTGCGATACCCCTCGTGAACACGCGCCTGCCCATGCCCAAGCGTGAGCGACGGTTTCGGTCCCGCGTCGGGTGCGAACAGCGCCGATATCGCTGAACGCTGGCGGCCGTACATCGCGTTCGCGGTTGCCTGCGTCGGCATAGCCCAATATGCGCCGCTCGCCCGGCCACTGGCCATCAGTCGGTGCACCAGCATCTGCGCCGCTTCCGTCTTGCCCGACCCCGTCGCGTCTTCAATGATGGCGAGCAGTGGTTCGTCGGAAAGGTCTACCGACTCGGCCCATTCCTGCGTGGGAGTTGGCGAAGGTTTCTGCGTCAGCGCCGTGAATGGTTGCAAGGGCGCAGCTCGCGATGATCCAAGGCCCGCTGAATACAGCGCCGCGCTCGCCCGCTCACGCGCGATCGACCAATAGCGCGTGAGATCGTCGTCGTTTTCCAATGGCGCAGTGTACTCAAACCATTCCTGCCGCGACCCCACCCAATCCGCGACCGTCATGAAGCCTGCGACCCACCATGACGCAATCGCGAGACGTTTGCGATTGCGTGATGCCGCCCTCACCGGTTCAGGCAGAACGCAATCGAGTACCAGCTTTGTGCACTGGCGAGCAGCAGCGATGGCCCCCTCGCTGAAATGGGCTGCCAGCGGTGCTTCTGGCTCGACGGGGAGGCCATGGTGTCCGAAAATGGCCTGCTCAAGCGCGAGCCAACCGCGCGGCTCGCCACTCCAAATGCGCGCTGCGAACTCAGATCGGAGTTCCTTCTGCCAGAGTAGCAATCCATCGGAGGTATGGCGAGATGGCTGGAACGGTGCGTCCTCTACACCCTCTAGTGTGGCAGGCCACGTCCAACGCTCCGGTGTCGCCTGCCTCTGGAACGGTGGCGCGAACTTGCCGAGGTCGTGCAGCGCCGTCAGCGCCACAAGCAATCGCCGCGCGTCCTCATCGGCGAGACCGAGCAGCCATCCGGCATGACGCAGAGTGATCGGCCTTGCGGCGAGCATCGTATCAGCGACTGCCGCAACGTCCAGCAGGTGATGAGCGATCGGATGCCACGCCGCGCGCGACCCGTCACCTGGTCGCGCCTTCCCCCAAAACTGAAGTACATCAGACGTTCGCATTCTTGTGTTCGTTCCGACACTCGGAGACAGGTCGCATTTTAGTCGGAGCTGGGCAGGCGGCCAGTCAGCGCGGCAGCGTGCAACGTGCGGAAGAGCTATTCGCATTGCGATAGCGAATCGTACGGCACCAACTGGATCACGGCTAGGGCACAAACAGTTAAGATATCGAGTTGTCCGCGAGTCGCGGTCGTTGGCGATGCATATACGAGGACGCTGAGGACGATCGCGAATATTGGATTCCGCGCTCGGTGACAATGGTCCGTCGTTTGTCAGGAGCGCTCTCGCCAGCCTACACACGCACTACATGATCGCTGTCGATTCGAGTCTCGTAACTATCCAGCGGACGAACGGCTCATGCAGGTAGAAAGTGGTACTCTCATGACGCAGCGACAGCGCTGCCGCTCCAACCGCGTAGCAAGACTCGTCGACAGTTTCCGCGTGACGCGAGCTCTCAAGAGCGACGGCGCTTCGCACGATACCAGCAGGAATGTTGCAGGCGCTGACGGCGCCCGTTTTTTGCGCAGAGATTGTCCGTGGCTTGAGCGATCGACTGCACCATGCCGTAGTCCGTCGAGGCCCGCGACTACATCCCGGTGCGGAGATCGTGGTGTACGTGGACGGCGTGCGATCGGGCGGTCCGCAAACGCTCGAAGCGGTGACGGCGTTAGCCGTCATGGAGATTCGGTACATCAACGCGGCCGACGCCACCACGCGATTCGGCACCGGTCATCC
>JANNEV010000628.1:0-2290 GCA_031379145.1 Gemmatimonadaceae bacterium | reverse complement strand
GACGCTGAACGTGTAGAGCGTCGCGTGCGCCGCCTGCACCAATCCAGTCGCAAGCAGAAATGTCAGAAACACCGGCGCACGCACAAGAGCAAGCGTTTCAGTCCAGCCGATGCGGCGGCCGGCCGAGATGCTGCTCGTTGTGCGTGGGATGAGATGGCCGGCGAGTGCCGTCGCCAGCGTGCCCGCGATCAGATACCAGATGATGCTGCCGATGCCGCGCCAGTCGACCAGCCAGCCGCCGGCGAGGCTGGTGAGGATGAAGGTGACCGAACCCCACACACGCACACGACCGTAGTCGATGCCGCGCGCCCGCACATTCGAGACCGCGAGCGCTTCGATCAGCGGCGACAGGCCCGCGACGGCGATCGAGATCAACACCTGCGCGAACAGCGCCAGCTGAAACGTCGTACTCTGGGCGAGCAGCAGCCACGATGCCAGCCAAGCCCAGCCAAAGCCGATCAGCATTGGGCGATGCGCCTGCGTCATGTCGGCCGTCAGCGATGCGACGGGCCCCGCGATCATGCGCACGACCGGTGCCACCGTTGCGACGATAGCGATCTCGGCGAGCGTCAGGCCGATGTGGGCGAGCCACAAGTTTAGATACGGCATCGCCGCGCCATTGACGGCGTGCACAGCACCGAAATAGAGCGCGAGGCGCGTGGCGATGCCGAACCTCTCGCGGCGTTCAGCCGCGTCCTGCTCATCCGTGCTCATGCATCGTCCTGGACCAGCCCTGCTCCGGTGCTGACCGGCGTCGCGGCATCCCTACAGGCTCGCCCACAACGCGATCAAGGTGCGTGCGGCGCGCCCTCTTGATCTTTGCCCCGAATGGGCTCTTTTGGCCGCATGACGGAGCCGACCGAAACTCGAGCCGCGCCGACCGACGCCCCCCCGATCGCGACAGGTCCGGAGGTCATTCAGCGCTATTGGAAGCAGTTGCCGGCCTCGCCCGGCGTGTATCGCATGCTCGATGTGTCCGGCGAGGTGATCTACGTCGGCAAGGCGCGCTCCTTGAAGGCACGTGTGTCGAACTATACGCGGCTGATGGGCCACACCAACCGCATCGCGCGGATGATCGCGGCCACCGCCAGCATGGAATTTGTCACGGTCCGCACCGAGGCCGAGGCGCTGCTGCTCGAAGCCAACCTGATCAAGCGGTTTCGCCCGCGTTTCAACGTGCTGCTGCGCGACGACAAGTCGTTTCCCTATATCGTCATCCGCACCGATCAGACCGCGCCACAGATCACCAAGCACCGCGGTGCGCGCAACACCAAGGGCGCCTATTTCGGACCGTTCGCCTCGGCAGGCGCGGTCAACCGCACGATCAACATGATGCAGCGCGCGTTCCTGCTGCGCTCGTGCACGGATAGTGTGTTCACGTCGCGCACGCGCCCATGCCTGCTGCACCAGATCAAGCGCTGTGCGGGACCATGCACGAAAGAGATCCCGGACGAGGACTATCGCCGCCTCGTCGATGAGAGCGTCGCGTTTCTGCGCGGCGAGAGCCAGAACGTGCGTCAGCACTATCAAAAGCTGATGGAGGACGCGGCCGAGAAACTGGAATTCGAAGAGGCCGCGCGGTTCCGCAATCGCCTGTGGGCACTGGCGCACGTGACCGCCGATCAGGCCATCAATCCCGAGGGCATCGAAGAAGCCGACGTGTTCGCGGCCCACCAGGAGGGCGGGCAGACCTGCATCCAGGTGTTCTTTTTCCGCACGGGGCAGAACTGGGGCAACCGCGCCTACTATCCGCGTGCCGATCGATCTCTCGAACCCGGCGAGGTACTCGATAGCTTCGTTGCGCAGTTCTACGACGACAAGCCCGTGCCGCGCCTGATCTTGCTCAGCCACGATATCGCCGAGCGCGCTTTGCTGGCGGAAGCGCTCAGCATCAAGGCCGATCGCAAGGTCGAAATCAGCGTGCCGCAGCGCGGCGCGAAAGTCGGCGTCGTCGAACACGCGCTGACGAATGCGCGGGAAGCTCTCGGACGCAAACTGGCCGAGACGTCGTCGCAACGCAAACTGCTGGAGGGCTTGAAGGAGCGCTTCGACCTGCCGCGCGTGCCGCGTCGCATCGAAGTGTTCGACAACTCGCACATTTCAGGTGCGCATGCGGTTGGAGCGATGATCACGGCGGGTCCGCAGGGCTTTGCCAAGAATGCCTATCGCAAGTTCAACATCAAATCCGACAGCATCACACCCGGCGACGACTACGGCATGATGCGCGAGGTGCTCACGCGACGCTTCAAGCGGATCGCGGAGGCGCAATCTGCTCCCTCTCCCCCCACTT
>JANNEV010000627.1:0-1540 GCA_031379145.1 Gemmatimonadaceae bacterium | reverse complement strand
CTGAAAGTCCTGAGGCCCGAGCTCGCGGCCATTGTCGGCGCCGATCGCTTCCTCGCCGAAATCAAGACCACCGCGAACCTGCAGCATCCGCACATCCTGGCCCTGTTCGACTCCGGTCAGGTGGATGGGACGGTGTTCTATGTGATGCCGTTCGTGGACGGCGAATCACTGCGCGACCGCATCGCGCGCGAAAAGCAGCTCCCGATAGATGACGCGCTCCGCATCGCGCGCGAAGTTGCCGACGCGCTCCAGTACGCGCACCAACTCGGCGTCATCCATCGCGACATCAAGCCAGAGAACATCCTGCTCCAGGGCGGCCACGCGCTGGTCGCCGACTTCGGCATCGCGCTCGCCGTCCAGCAGGCCGGCGGCGCGCGCATGACGCAGACGGGACTCTCACTCGGCACGCCGCAGTACATGAGTCCCGAGCAGGCGATGGGCGAGAAGGCCATCGACGCGCGATCGGACGTCTACGCCCTCGGTGCGGTCAGCTACGAAATGCTGACCGGCGAGCCGCCGTTCACCGGACCGAACGTGCAGGCGATCGTCGCCAAGGTACTGAGCAGCGAACCCGAGCCGATCAGCACGATCCGGAAGTCGGTGCCGGCACATGTCGCCGCCGCCGTGCACACGGCGATCGAAAAGCTCCCGGCCGATCGGTACGCGAGTACGGCGGACTTTGCGCTGGCGCTGGGCAACCCGGCCACCACGCACACGTCGTCGCGTTCCGGCGTGCACCCGGGCGCCAACACGTCGGGGCGTTGGCGAATGCTCGCCCTCGCGGCGTCGGGCGCGTGCGTCGCGGCCATCGCCGCGATCGGGTGGCTGGTCACGCGACCGGCGCCGGCGAGCGGGCCGACGGAGTACGACGTGGTGTTGCCCGACAGCGCCGCGATGCGGCTCACAACGCCCTTCGCCGTGTCGCCGGCGGGCGATTTCGTGGTGTATCCGGCGGCGGTGTATCCAGGGTCGGTCGATTCGACGCGCACGGCGTTGTGGTATCGCTCGCTACTGGACGGCACCACGCGTCGTGTCACCGGCGACGATCCTGCCTACGCGCCGGCCATTTCCCCAGACGGCAAATCGCTCGCGTACGTGGCCGTGCGGGCGGGAGACACTGGAGGCCAGCCGAGCGGAGCCGGTGCTGCGGCGCTGTGGCTCGAACGCATGCCGATCGAAGGCGGGAAACCCACGGTGCTCGCGCGAGCGAAGTCGATCATCGAAGTCCTCTGGCAGGACGCGCAACACGTGGTGTCGATCGAGGATGCTGGTGTCCGTGCGCGCATCATCGACGTGGATGCGGGGGTGTCGGCGATCCGGTCGATCGGTTACTGCCTCAATGCGTCCCTGCTGGACGACCGGACCTCACTGATGTGCGGCGGCGGCGGACAGAAGTTCGCCGGGCGCGTGGTGATGCAGCCCGACACGACCAGCGTCGCTCAGTACGAACGCTTCAGCAGCGAGGGAGACAGTGCGCTCGTGCACGGGTCGCAGTTCACCGTGGTGGACCAGCGCTACCTGGTGTACGTCGCACAGCAGG
>JANNEV010000602.1:0-2409 GCA_031379145.1 Gemmatimonadaceae bacterium | reverse complement strand
CGTGATTTTTCCACCGCGCACGACGATGGTACCGGCCGGGATATCGCCGTTGGCGATGGTAATGAGCGTGGCATTGCGAATGGCCACGTCCTGTGCTGCGAGCACGCTCGGCACGCACAGGACAGCTGCGGCACACCGGATAAAGAATCGCATGTGAGATTCCATGGGTTAGTAGAGGCGTCCTTCGACGAACACATGCTTGATTGGCGTACCGGATGCGAAGAGATCATTGCCGCTCACCACCACCAGATTCGCCAGCTTGCCCACCTCAATCGTTCCGACAGCGGCACTGATGCCCAGCAAGGCGGCGGGCGTGACGGTGGTGGCGCGCAGCGCCTCGTCCGCGCTCATGCCAGCGTCGATGCTGGCGCGAATCCGGTCGCGGAACGTGACGCCGCTCTCGCCGCCGAACGAGGCGAGCGCCACGGGCACTCCCGCCTTGAGCAACGCCGATGCATTGGCCTTCACCTCAGTGGAGTCTGCCGCGGTGGCCTTCGGCGCCACGCCTGGCTTGCCGGAACCCACCGCCAAAAACGCCCGACCCGAAGTGGAATCCGGCGAGGGCCAGCGAAGACTCACCAACGCCGTGGCGCCGCTGCGCTTCATCGCAGCGATCGCTCGCCATCCTTCCTGCGAGCCGACGACGACCGGGCTCTTGAGCGCGAGTTCGCTGGCAATCTCCGCCACGCGAGTGATCTCGCGCTCGGTCGACGCGACGAACCACGAGGGAATCTCGTTGGTCGCGGCAGACATCAGGCTTCGACGAAACGGATCGTTGGACGGACGTGCACCCGGGGTGCCCGCCTTGAACGCTTTTTCTACGCGCGCCTCGTACTGCGCATCGAGATAAGCTTGCCGGATGAACGCGACGGCCCCGATACCCGTCCCTGGATAGCCGCCACGCTTGGTGCCGAAGGCGACGTCCTGCCCTACGCCGGAACGGAGTGAAAGCCGAGACCCGTCCTGCATGCCAGTGAGCGCCGCGCCCACTCGTCCCGGGAACAGGCCGCCCTGAAACACCAAGCCGACCGTCGTCACACCACCCGCACGAAAGGCCTTCAATTCGTCGTCCGTTGGCGCGAACATGTCGGCCGCTTCCGCGTCGGCGTCGAGCTCTGGCAACACAACTGGCGGCGCTGGCGCGGTCGCACGCCCCAGCGCCACGCCACGACCAGCCTGCGGTGGCGCGCCCTCCCGACCGCCTCCGCCGCCACGGCCCGCGGCACCCGCGTCGGCGGAGGGCGGCATGGCACGAGTGGGGCTTGGCAGGCCGATGCTGGTGGCCGCGTCGATCAGACCGGCGTAGACGCTGTGCCCGGACAAGTCGAGCTTCACCGCCGTTGCTGGAATCGTCACGTTGGCGCCCACCGCAACGATGCGCCCGTCTCTCGTCAGCACCGTGCCACGCTCGATGACCTTTCCAGGCGCGGTCACGATGCGCACGTTCGTGAGCGCGTAGTCCACGCGCGGCGCGGCCGCTGGTCCGCCAGGGTTGCCGGCTTGCGCCAAGACGCTGGAGAACGCCGCCGGTACCGCGGCGGCGATCGCCAGGAGAAATCTGCGAGCCATACGTGACGCTCCTCGAAGGCAGGACATGGGTGGGGACAGAGGCACCGTAGAACGTACGCGCCGGGGCGGTACTTCGCTCAGGGCGAGGTTCTACCGTGCCACACTGTCTCGCACGTGTGGTCCGAGTCTCTGCGTCGACGAGTAGCGCGTTCTCGAAACGTTTGCGGGCCGCGGGCCGCTATCGCCCGCCCGTCCAGAACACCAACACGCCACAGTCGTTGAGATCGCTGAACTGCGCCGGCGCCATGATCCGCGAGCGATAGACTTCCACAGCACGCACGTTGTTCGCGGGCACGAGGAAATCGAGGGCGAACCCGTCGACCGCATCGAGCGACGCGGCATTGCCATTCAAGACGCGGCTCCCGTCCACCCACACCGTTGGACGGCAGTAACTCCGTGCCCCAGCGCGCATGAGCACCGCATCACCACCGAGGTTCGGCACCGAGAATACGCCGTTGATTTGCCGCAACAGATCCGCCGTCCGGAAGAACGGCCCGCGCCTCTGCAGCTCTTCGGGGCCCAGGTATCGACCGAGGGCGCTCCGGCGGCGAGCATTGAACGCCTCCAGCGAGCGGTCGGCCGCCGAGCGAATGATGCGAAACGTGTCCAGCGCCGCTACGCGCTTGAAGTCGAGCACGACGTCCGCGGCATCGCCCGGCACGATGTCGACCGTCTGAACCACGGGCTGATAGCCAAGGGCACGCCCCTCGAGCGTGTAGCTTCCGGTCGGCAAGCCAGCGAGCGTGAATGCGCCAGTGGTCGACGACACTGCTTCGATACCTGTGCCCCACACGGTCATTCGCGCCTGCGGAATTGCGCCCCCAGTCGACGTGACCGCCG
>JANNEV010000590.1:0-5843 GCA_031379145.1 Gemmatimonadaceae bacterium | reverse complement strand
GGATGCTGCGGCCGCTGTTGCGTGGGCCGCGCAGCTACCGTTTTGCGCGCGCGATCACGGGCTTTGGCGCGTGTTTTGCGATCTTCAACGTCATCCTGGCGGTCTGGCACTTGCCGCCGATGTACAACCTCGCGTTGGCGCAGCATCCGGTGCACATCCTGCAGCATCTGATGTTCATCGCCGGTTCCGTTTTCATGTGGTGGCCGCTCACGTCGCCGTTGCCGGAGTTGCCGCGGTCACCGTATCCCATGCAGATGCTGTACTGCTTCATCATGGTGATTCCCATGTCGGTGATCTCGATCTACATCGCGATGGCGGACACGCTGCTGTATCCCGCGTACGCGACGGCGCCGAGAATCCTCGGGATCACGCCGATGATGGATCAGCAGTACGGCGGGCTCATCATGTGGATCCCTGGTGGCGTGTTCTTCTATGCCGTGATGACCGTGGTGTTTTTCAAGTGGTCCAACCGCGGCGAAGACTCCGAAGCGAGCGCGCAAGTCGGTTGGGTGCGTGGCGACGCCATTTCCGGTTGAGCATCAGCGCGGCCGCGTGGCCACCCGGTGGCGGCGTACGGTCCTCCTTTCCCGAGTGAACTGAAATGCCCGCCAGAAAGCCGTCCAGCGGCAAGCGTGCCAGCAAGAAGACGGTCAAAGCCACCGAAACGAAGTTCGGAAAGCCGGCACGTGTGGCCGCCCAGCGCGGTGGCAAGAAGCCGGTGGCCTGGCAGCAGTCTGAAGCACCCAGGCGCCCGGCGTACGTGCCGCCGCCGAGCTCCGCCGCGGCAACCATTCCTGCCAATCAGCAGGTCGGCACGAAGAGCCCGAGCGCCGCTGTGGCAAAGATCAACGGCATCAATTCCGATGCGCTGGAAAAGGCGACGGGCAAGGGATGGGAGGCGTGGCTCTCTACGATGGATGCCGACGATGCCCGCCGCATGACGCACGCGGAGATCGTGAGGCATCTGCGCACCGATTATGCGCTGGATAGCCGGTGGAGCCAGACGGTCGCCGTCGGTTATGAGCAGTCGCGTGGGCTCGCGGTGCTGCATCCGGCGGCGCACGGCTCTGCGGCGTCGTGCATGCGCACGTTGGAGGCGTCAGCCTCCGATGTCTTTCGGGCATTCAACGACCCGACTCGCCGTTCATGGTGCCACGAGCGGCTGTACAGTGTGCAGACGGCGGTCGCGCCGCGCATGCTCAAGCTGGCGATGCCGGACAAGAGCATCGTGACCGTGGCCATCCTGCGAAAGGGGAACACCCGCAGCGCAGTCTCCGTGGAGCAAACGAAACTGGCGGACGCTGCGTCCGCCGATCGCGCCAGGTCTGCGTGGAAGCAGGCGTTGGAGCGATTGGCGGGGATGCTCGACGACTAGTGTAATTGAGAGTTTTCGGAGAGACGCTGGCCTATTCGGTTCCGCCGGCCAGCATGGCTCCGACTCGACCGGGCAGGGCGGGATGCTGTCTCCACATGTACAGCCCCATCGCCGCGGCACCAATAAGATTGGCGAGAAACACCTGGAGCCACGTCAGCTCACCGAAGCCCTGCGAGAGGACAGCGGTCCAGCCAACCCAGCCGACTTCGAACACGACCAGCAGGCCGAGGAATCCGATTAGCACGGAGGGCGTCTTTTCTCCGGCGTTGACTATCCAGGCAAACGCGATGCCGATGATGGTGAACAGCGCGAAGTGCAGGATGGTGTAGCCGAGGAAAGATGCTGCGAAGCCGGGCTCGACGTTCTTCAGGAACAGCGAGCCGAAGGACTTGCCCAGCATGACCGGCGTGGCCAGCACGTTGCCCTGCAAGGCATCGAGGATTCCAAACCAGAGCGCGATTGCGCTGGCGCCAATCAGGCCCGCTGAGACGCCTTCACGAAGGACGTTGTTATTCGTAGACATCGTGCGCCTTGCTCCTGAGGGTCGGTGGGAAAGGCAGGGCATGGATGGCCCTCGACCACACTATATTCGCTTTGGCACCGTGATCCGCCAGAGGCGTGCCGCTGTCGCACTCGACAAAGTCGGGTCCTGCTTTCAGTGTACGCCGCGTTGCGTCGTGCGTTCCCCTTGCCCAGCCTGCCATGGTCCGACCTGCTCCGTGCCTGACTCGCTTTCCCGCAGGCTGTCTTGCATTGCTCGTCGCCGTGGGCTGCGGCGAGCCAGCGAAACAGGGTACTGCGGCGGGTGACGGCGCGGCCGCGGCCGTTTCCGGCTGCATCAGCGCCGATACGACGGCCGTCGCGCTGGCCGTCCGGGACTATATCGGGAAAGCGCTGCCGACCCCGCAGCGCTACCTGAGTGCCGCAGGGACGGATTCCGCAGTTCCGGAGGATGGCTTCAAGGTACTGCAGGAGAAGGGGCCGACCTATTTCTACGGCGGGGACAGTGCGTCGCATCGCAAGATTCGTGAGAAGCTCGCATCGGTGGGCCCGTATGCGTCGCTGCTGGTGATCTACAAGGGCACGACGGAGACTGACGGAGGAAACGCCGTGACGGTGCAATTGGCCGGACAGTACGTGGGCGGCGAGCATGAAGGAAAGCGTGCACCGCTCAAGCGATACGCGATGCGTTGTGACTCAACGCGCTGGACGATTGCGGCAACAACTGTCGATTCGGCGCCGTGATGCCGCGCGCTGAGCGCCTGGTCTCCCTTGATGTGTTTCGAGGAATGACCGTGGCCGGCATGCTGCTGGTCAACAATCCCGGCACCTGGAGCGCGATCTACCCGCCGTTGGAACATGCCGCGTGGAATGGCTGGACGCCGACGGACCTGGTCTTTCCGTTTTTCCTGTTCATCGTTGGCATCACCACCGAATTGTCGCTCCGGGTACGACGCGCCCGCGGTGACGACGACGGCGCAATTCTGCGCCAGATTCTCCGCCGTGGCGGATTGATCTTTCTGTTCGGGCTGCTGCTGGCCGCGTTCCCGTTCTATACGTGGGCGGCAATTCCGGATCAACCGGATCCATCGTTGCTGGATCGTGTCGTGCACCGCGCGCAGCACCTGCGATATCTGGGCGTACTCCAGCGCATCGCGCTGGCGTATCTGTGTGGGGCCTTGCTCACGTTGCGCACGAACTGGAAGCAGCAGCTGGGCATTCTGAGTGCGTTGCTGCTGGGCTACTGGGCGTTGATGACGCTGGTGCCCGTGCCGGACACCGGCGTGGCGGGCCGCTTCGTGCTCGACAAACCGGAGCAGCTGTTGAGCGCATGGCTGGATCGGACCGTGCTCGGCGTGAATCATCTCTGGTCGGGGAGCAAGACGTGGGATCCGGAGGGGCTGTTGAGTACGATGCCGGCCATCGGCACCATGATGTTGGGCACCTTTGCCGGTCGGTGGATCAGCGAGCAGGATCGCCCGCTGACCGACCGACTGGCGGCACTGTTCTCGGTCGGGGCGTTGCTCATGATGCTGGGGTTGATCTGGAACTGGGGCTTTCCCATCAACAAGAGCATCTGGACCAGCTCGTACGTGCTGTTCACGGCTGGTATGGGCGCCGTCGCCTTGGCCACCTGCATGTGGCTGATCGATGTACGGAAGTGGCGCGGCTGGACGTTGCCGTTCGTGGTGTACGGCATGAATCCGATGCTCGCCTTTCTTGGCTCCGGCCTCATGGCGCGCCTGACGTCGAGTGTGCTCACGGTGGATGCAGGGGCCGGGGACGGAACGCGTATCTCACTGCAGGCTCTGGTGTTCAAGAGTGTATACGTGCCGTTGTTGCCATTGCGCGACGCCTCTCTGCTGTACGCCATCAGTTTCGTCACGTTGTGGTTCATTATTCTCTGGGTGGCGTGGAAGCGCGGCGTGATACTCAAAGTGTGAGCAGCGCGTCGGCCGTTGCGTGAACGTCAGTCCTCAGACCGGTTCTCGATGAGCGTGTTCCCGTTGCACCGTTGGATCGTGACACGATGTGTCGCCGGGCTCCTGCTGGGCCAGATCTGTGCGCCGCTTCCTCTGCTCGATGGCCTTGCCTCGCGCAATGCGCATCTGATCGGAGCGCAATCGCGATCGCAATCGCGATCGCAGTCCAAACGCAGCACAAAGAAACCCACTGCGCGCAAGTCGAAACGCCCCGTGCGCGCCACGCGCGCGCCGATTGTGCCGGTGCTGCGCTTCACGTCCCCAATGGGCGCGAGTACGTTGCGCAGCGACCTGACGACCTTTCTGTCCAGCCGTACCAAGGCCGGAGCCTGGGGCGCGATGGTGGTTTCGCTTTCGCGCGGCGACACGCTCTTCGCGCATGGAGCCGACACGCGGCTTGTGCCTGCGTCCACCATGAAGCTGTTCACGTCGGCGATTGCGCTCGAGCGGCTTGGGCCGGACTTTGTGTTCAACACGGACGTGCTTCGGGACGGCGTGCTGGACCCGAACGGAACGCTTCGCGGCAATCTGGTACTGCGTGGAGACGGTGACCCATCGCTTGCGCCGCGCTTTGTGCGTGGCGGGCCGGACGCGTCGATGGCTCTGCTGGCCAGAATCACGGCGGGCGCCGGCGTCCGACGCATCACCGGCGATCTGATTGCTGACGCATCGGCGTTCGAATCCCGCAGAATTCCGGAAGGATGGCTGACGCGCTACGCGGGCGCGGGATACGCGGCGCCGTTTTCGGCGCTCTCGCTGAATGAAAACATCGTGATCGTCGGCGTGATGCCGGGCAAATCCGGGAACGCTGACGTATACCTGGAGCCCGCGACGCGTGGCATGGCGATTACGAGCACCGTGCGGGTGGTGGCTGGTGCCGGCGCGCGCATCAGTGCGCGACGCGTTGGAGACAGCGACGTGTTGGTGTCCGGGACCATTGGCGCCCGGTCCATTGGAGTTCGTTATCAGCTGGTGGTTGGGGATCCGCCCACGTTCGCCGCCGGAGCCTTTCGGGCGGCGCTCGAAGCGCAGGGCGTGACGGTTGACGGCGCGATACGCGCCGCGCCAACCCCCGCGGGCTCCGTGGTTCTGGCCACCTTGCCGTCTCCTCCGCTGGCTCGGCTGATCTCGGCCATGAATCGGGAGAGCATCAACCTGTACGCCGAATTGCTCTGGCGAGACGCGGCGCGCGGCATTGGCCGTTCTGCGCTTGGATCGGCAGAGAATGCCAGTAGAACGCTGCAGTCCTTTTTGGTGTCGCAGGTTGGAGCGTCGGCGGATGCGGTGACGGCCACGGACGGGAGCGGTTTGTCGGTGCTGGATCGCGTCACACCGCGTTCGCTCGTACAGCTGCTCTCGCACGCGCACGATGCGCCGTGGGGCAGTGCGTTCCACGCCTCGCTGCCCGTCGCTGGCGAGTCCGAGCTGTTACGGCGTCGGATGCGTACCACGCCCGCACAAGGCAACCTGCACGCCAAAACCGGCACGACCAATGACGTGGTCGGGCTGGCCGGTTACGTCACCGCGGAGAACGGCGAAATTCTCGCGTTCGCGTTCTTGTACAACGGCAGGGATCGCTGGCATGCCCGCGAGACCATTGATGCCATGGGTCCAACCTTGGCCGCGTTCGCCCGCGACTGACGCGAAGGACGTGACACCGACACCGACACCGACACCGGCGTCGATGCCGCGTCTCGCGCGCTATCGACGCTGACCCGCGCGGAACTTGATGGACGGCGGCAGGTCGAGCGTTCGTGCGCTGCTCCCACGGCGTCTGCGTGCGCTGCCATCCGGCAAGGCCTGGGGACTGCTTGATCGTTCGGCGGAAGGCGCCGGATCAAGACTACCCGCTCTATTCGCGCGCGCAAAGGTTCGAGCGCTGGCGGTGTATGGTCCAGTGCCCGTTCCCGAGACCAGCGTACTGTTGTATCCCACCGCGAACGCTGCACCGGAGCCTGTGGGGGATCCCGTGATCGCCCAGAGCA
>JANNEV010000495.1:0-1555 GCA_031379145.1 Gemmatimonadaceae bacterium | reverse complement strand
CCTCGCCGACATCCTCGACGTGTTCAGCGTACGCATTGTGGGCTGGTGCATGCGTGACACCCCGCACGGCAAGGCGGTGCTCGATACCCTTGATATGGCGGCAACATGGCGTTGCGCCACCAACGTCGTGCCCTACTGGGATCAGGGTTCGCAGTACAGCGCATTTGCCTTCGGCCAGCGGTGTAAAGCCTTGGGCGTCCGCCCCTCCATGGGCTCACGCGGCGAAGCCTACGGCAACGCGATGGCCGAGCGCTGCTTTTCCACGCTGGAATGCGAGTGTCTCGCCAAGCATCGCTTCGCTGCGCATACGGCAGCGCGCCTCGCCGTCTTCCGCTACATCGACCGCTGGTACAACCCGCATCGCCGCCATTCAGCGCTTGGACATCGCTCCCCGCTAGCCTTTGAGCAGGCCCACCGCGTACAATCCATTGCCGGCGGCCGCGATTCACTTGGTACCGTCCAGCATTCGCCGATTCGACCACAGGGTCCCGATGCCTTTCACTCGACGCAGTTTTCCTGGGACCGCACGTTGGGGGGGCGTCGCGCGACGAATCGGGCAACCGCGTCGCCGCAGCCGCACCGTGCTGGTCTTCGGTGCCGGACTGGCTGGGCTCACTGCCGCGTATGAACTGAGAGAGGCGAGGTGCAAGGTCACCGTGCTGGATGCCCGCGCTCGAGCGCGCGGCGGCGTACGGACGCTTCGCCAATTTGCCGGCGGGCTGAACGCCGAGGCAGGGGAAACGTTGATCTACGTCTCCCAGCGTCACCTGCTTCGGTATGTCAAGGAGTTTGGCCTTCCCCTTGTGTCCACAGCGCCCCGCCAATCGCGGACGTTCTTCCGCGGACGTTGGACATCAGGCCTCGACACCTCAGTCGTGGCGCTGGCGAACGAGGAACGTGGAATCGTGGAGGACCCGCAGCTCACACCACAGGGGCTCCACTCACTAACAGTTCCTTCGCGCCGCGCTCACACGCGTCAGGCCCGGTGGTTGGTTTATCTACAAGGACAGGGCCGCGCAGCCCGTGTGGTATGCGACGGCCAACCGAGCGCAGGAGCTGATGGTGAGTGATCGTTCTGCTGTTTCGTCGCGGGCCTCCACAATGACGGTAACACCGCAGTCACTCGTGGCCCGGCGCGACGATGGCGGACGACCACGACGTACGTGGTTGTTGCTGGTGTTGGCGGTCGCATTTCTGTTGCGGGCGTTCGACGTGACGTTCAACTCAGCGTTTGAAGACGAAAGCTTCATGATCCTGATGGGGCGCAGCGTGCTGTCGAACGCTGCGGACGTATCCGTGTACATGCGCACGGCGTTTGGATGGTACCTGTGGCCCGTCGCGGTGGCGCTGGCGGACTTCGCCGGCGGGCTGGTCGCGGTACGCTTGCTGGCTGCCATGCTCGGAACGGCCGCCGTGCTCGGCATGTACTTGTTTGCTCGTCGTCTGTTTGGCGCGCGCATCGGTCTGTCGGCCGCGTTGTTCTTCGCCGCGTGCACGCCAGCGATTCTCACGTCCCGCATTGCGACGCATGATGCCGCCGGAGTTCCGCTGCTGC
>JANNEV010000491.1:0-6380 GCA_031379145.1 Gemmatimonadaceae bacterium | reverse complement strand
CGCCGGGGTGGCGATCCAGCGGGCGCTCGAACGCCAGCATGAATCTCTTTCCCGAACGTGTGGTGACTCGTGCGTTTCCGCGAACGTTCCGCCTCGCGCTGCTGGACAAGGACGTGGCCATTGCGGCCGACCTCGCGCGGGAACAGAAGCTGCCATCGCCGCTGCTGCAGCTGACCGCAGAGTTGTTCCGTATGGCGCACGTCGAACTCGGGGAGGAAGCGGATCACGTGGAGGCCGTGCGAGTAGTGGAGCGGCTCGGTGGCGCGGAGATCCGCGCGACCGAAGGAATACAGACATGACCCCCGTGTCGGAGATGAAAGAGAGTCTGGGCGTTGCGGATACCACGGCTATTCGCTCGCACTTTCCAGGATTGGCACGACGCGAGGCGGGAACACCCGTCGCGTTCTTTGACGGACCAGGTGGGACGCAGGTGCCGCGGGCCGTCGCCGACGCCATGCGGGGGTACTTGTTGCACCATAACGCGAACACGCACTGGTCGTATCCGACGAGTGTGGAAACGGATGCGATGCTCCTGTCCGCTCGTACCGTCCTGGCGGATTTCCTCGGAGCGAGTGCGGGCGAGATTTCGTTCGGCGCGAACATGACCACCATTCTGTTCCATCTCGCGCGCGCCATCGGTCGAACGCTGCAACCGGGCGACGAGATCATCGTCACCGAGCTGGATCATCACGCCAACGTGGCGCCGTGGCAGGCGCTGGCCCGCGAACGCGGTGCGGTACTGCGCTGGCTGCCGCTGGATCTGTCCACCTTCCGACATGAGGAAGGCGCGTTCGCCCGTCTGCTGACGCCACGCACCAAGGTGGTGGCGCTCGGCGCCGGATCGAACATCCTCGGCACGATCACCGATGTTGCTCCACTGGTGGCCATGGCGCGCGCCGCGGGTGCCATGACGATTGTGGATGCCGTGCACTACGCGCCGCATGTGCTGGTCGACGCTCGCGCGCTCGGCGCCGATTTCCTGTTGTGCAGCGCATACAAGTTCTACGGACCGCACATCGGGGTGTGCTATGGCAGGCACGAGGCCGTGGCCATGCTCGACCTCCCCAAGCTCGAACCTGCGCCAGACGAGGTGCCGGAGCGACTGGAGACGGGCACGCAGAATCATGAGGGGATTGTGGGCGCGGCCGCCGCGGTCGACTTCCTCGCGTCACTGAGCAACGACACCCACGCCGATCGCCGAGCGCAGCTCGGCCTCGTGTTTGACGAACTGCACGCCCGCGGAGAGCAGCTGTTCGCGCAGCTATGGGACGGCTTGGCATCGATTCACGGCGTGACGCTGTACGGCCCTCCGCCGGGCAGTGCACGTACGCCAACTGTCTCGTTCCGCGTCGCGGGTCATTCCGCGGAGGCCGTCTCCCGAGCGCTGGTTCCGCACGCCCTCTACTTGTCGCACGGGGACTTTTACGCCACCACCGTCGCTCGCAGGCTCGGAGTGGAGTCGGAGGGTTTGGTGCGGGCTGGTTGCGCGTGTTACAGCACGTCCGACGAGATTTCCCGATTAATAGACGGAGTGCGCGTGCTGCGCCGAGCAACGTCCTGATGCAGGTGCGGCTGAGTGGTTCGCGTCCCACCTTAACTCGGCTTCGCGCGTTCGCATTCGTGATCGCGCTGCTGTCGGCATGCGACTCTCGTGGCGTGGTGGGGCGTGTGCCGCCGGCCGCGGAGTTTCTGTTCGCCGCGGGCGATTCCACCTACTGGGTGCGCAGCGGTGCTGACGGGATGCGTGTACGCAGCGCGCCCATCCTGCTCACGCAGGCCGATGGCAAGTTCTACGAGGTGTTCATCGCCGAAGATGGCGTGGAGTACGAAGAGGCCTCGTTCGGATCGTCACGCATCTGGTCGCGCGAGCTTACGCAGACCGATTCGCTGAGCCTCTTTCACGACAGCACGGTGATGACCGAGGCCACGAGGTGGAAGAAGCGGAACCCGCGCGCGGTCCTCATAGATCCGGACGACGAAGAAGCACCCACGGATCCGGCCACGATCGTACACGAGGAAATCGAGATCGTCGACGTGCACGGACCGTGGCTCACGTTTCGGCAGTTGCTGGATATCGATGTCGATGGCGGAGCCGCGCATCGCCACGTTGGTCATCTCGCGGTCGTGGATGTGCGAAGCGGGAAACTGGCCAGTCTGGAGACGCTGTTTGGTGCGGTCGAGCAAACTCGGGTGATCGGCGCCGGGCGTGCATCGCTCGCTCGCCTGGCCGATTCGATCCGCAATGCCGGTGACGAGCGCGCCGCCGTGGCGCGCGAAACGCTGGAGAGCTTCCGGTTCGATTCCACCAGCTTCGGCATTACCGATAGCAGCCGGTCCCCAGCGGTTTCGTTTCTGGTGCCCGGAGTCAGTAGTGATGGGGAGGCGCTGGCCATCTACTTGCCGACCATCAGCGTTGCCGCACCGGTCTGGTGGGACGCCGTCAAGGGCACGCTCCCGGAGTGGGCGCGCGATTCTTCGCGCGTCAGCTGGCAGCGAGCGGGCTACGAGGTGGCGGCGCGACCATCGGCGGACGGTGAATCGCTGGCGTTGGTGCTGCACGCGAGAACCGGAATCGGACAACGCGATTGGCCAATCGCGACGGTTGCATCGCCAGCGTACCAACTGATCGCGCTCGACGCGCCCCCGGTGACTGTGGCAATGCGCGAGGCCCTGGCTCGCGCATTCGACACATCCGCTGCCCTGGACGGAATCGGACAGCGGGCGTCCGATGTACGTCCACGTCCACGCACACGTTCGCGTCTGGTCCGTCGGGATGTGCTGTTCAGGCGCGTCTCGGCACGTCGCTAGAACCCGCGCAATGACCGAATCTGCTCCACGCGCTGGCGTACCTGATGCCTACGCAGCACTTCGCATTCCCAATTTTCGTCGGTACATCGTCGCCCTCTTCACGCTCACCCTCGGCCTGCAGATTCAGGGCACGGTGGTCGGATGGCAGATCTACGACCTCACGCGCGATCCACTCGCCCTCGGACTGGTCGGACTGGCCGAGGCACTGCCCGCGATCAGCATGTCGCTGTTTTCCGGGCATGTCGCCGATACGCACGACCGTCGACGGATCGCGCTCTGGGCGCTGGGCGTTCTGGTGGTGTGTTCAATTGGCCTGTGGATGCTGGCGCACGACGCACCGTTCGGTCGTGCCATGGCGGTGCAACTGCGCGTGAATGCGATCTATCTGGTGATCGCCATCAGCGGCGTGGCGCGCGCGTTTCTGCAGCCGGCACGACAGGCGCTCAGCGCCGAGTTGGTGCCGCGTGCGATCTTCACCAACTCCGTGACGTGGCGCACCGGCAGCTGGCAGCTCGCCGCCGTTCTGGGCCCGGCACTTGGTGGCCTGCTGTATGCGTTGGGTGGCACCACGCTCGGCTACGCGGTTGACGTGGCGCTGATGATCGTTGCCGTCGTCGTGATGTTTGCGGTACGTCACCGATCGCCTGTTCGAGAGGTGCGAAGCGAGCCGATTCTGACGTCGCTCACGGGAGGCCTTCGCTTCGTGTTTGCTGAGCCCATGTTGCTCAGTGCGCTGACCCTGGATCTATTTTCGGTGCTGTTCGGTGGCGCGACGGCGTTGTTGCCTGTGTTCGCCGCAGAGATTCTGCATGTCGGGCCCAGTGGACTGGGCGTGCTTCGCGCCGCGCCTGCGGTTGGCGCCCTGCTCACCAGCATGGTGCTCACGCGCAACCCACCATTCGGTCGGACCGGACGCAATTTGCTCGTTGCCGTCACCGGCTTTGGGGTGAGCACGATTGTGTTCGCACTGAGTACGTCACTCTGGCTGTCGGTATTGTGCCTGGCAATCGGTGGCGCCTTCGACATGGTGAGCGTGGTGATTCGCAGTGTCATGTTGCAGTCCCGAACGCCCGAGAGCTTGTTGGGGCGAGTATCTGCGGTGAATCAGATTTTCATCGGCTCCTCCAACGAGATCGGCGCTTTTGAGTCCGGTGCCGCCGCGAAAGCGTTTGGCACGGTGCCGAGTGTCGTGATGGGAGGCATGGCCACGCTGGCCATTGTTGGCATCGTGGCGTGGCGGAATCCTGCGTTGCGCCGGCTTCGCAAGTTGCAGCCGGACCTTCGGACGGTCTGACGCTGTCGCCCACATCCCGTGAAGACGAATGGCTCTGGGGGTGGGATCCGACCCCAGGTATCGTCTCGGTCTCGGCGACGGGCGATGGCGTGGCCACGGTGTGGCGGCGCGCGCCAAACGGTGGCGCGCTGGTGCGCGAGGACGATCTGTTTCGGCCGTGGCTCCTGCTCACGCGCTTGGACGACCTGCGACATCTCGGCGGCGAGCTTGCGCCAGACGGAAAGAACAAGGCAAGGGTCACGTACCGAGAACTGACGGGCGATGGCGCGCTACGCTATGTGGTGAGTGCGGCGCGCTTGCGCACCACTGTTGACGCGCTGCTGCGGGGCGCGTCAGCGCGGCTTGGCCGGAGTATCGCGCACGTGCGGGAGCTGGAACCGGGTACCGTGCTCTTGCTTCCGCCGGAAGAGCAGTACCTCGTATCCAGCGGGCGCACGTACTTTCGCGATCTGGCGTTCGATGATCTCCGGCGTTTGCAGTTGGATCTGGAAACCACGGGCCTGGATGCGTCGCGCGATCGGATCTTCATGATTGCCGTGCGCACGCCGGATGGTGGACACGAAGTCCTTGAGGCGGTCGATACCGGGCGTGCTGCGGAGGCGGACCTGATCACGCGGCTGGTCGCACTGGTGCAACGCGAAGATCCCGATGCCATCGAAAATCACAACCTGCACGGATTCGATCTGCCCTTCCTCGATCGTCGCGCGCGCCTGCCCGGCGTGCCGTTGTCGCTCGGACGCGTTCCGAGTCGGACGCTGACGCAGCGTGCTGCCCGTCGCGGCGCGGTGAGTGCGCATGACGCCGATCGCCGGGTGCGATTTGTGGCTCCCGGACGCGAACTCATCGACACGCTGGACGCCGTGCGTCGATACGATTTCTCCACGCGTGAGCTTCCCGGGCACGGTCTCAAGGCCGTCGCCAGGCACCTTGGGCTCGCGAGCCCCGACCGCGAGTACGTCGCCGGAGATCAGATCTACACCGTGTACTGCACCGACCCGGCGCGGATACGTCGATACGCCACCGACGATGTGGATGAGGTGGCTGGATTGGCACGCATGCTCGGTGGGGCCGCGTTCGCACTCGCGCGCATGGCCCCGCGGCGCTACGAACGCTTGGCGGATGCGGGTGCTGCCACTGGTGTGATCGATCCGCTACTCGTGCGCGCGTACCTGCGTGCCGGTGTCGCTCTTCCCGCGCACGCCACCGGCGATGGCACGGTGCACAACGGCGCGGCGCTGCACCTCTTCGCGTCCGGCGTGGCGCAGCGGGTCGTCAAGGCGGATGTGGCCAGCCTTTATCCGTCACTCATGCGCGCGTATCGTATTGGTCCATCGCGCGATCCACTGGGCGCGATGCTCGCCATGGTAGACCGGCTGGTGGGACAGCGGCTGGCCGCGAAAGCCGCAGGACGTGCGGCAGCAAGCGGGTCGGCCGAACGCTACACGCACGACGCCACGTCGGCCGCGATGAAGCTGGTGATCAACTCCGCATACGGGTATCTCGCGGCCGGCGAAGGGCTGACGCGATTCGCCGATGTCCATGCGGCCAACGAGGTCACCCGGCGTGGGCGCGAGCTGCTGACCTTGCTGTGTCGTGAGCTGCACCGTCGCGGCGTCACCTTGCTGGAGGCGGACACCGACGGCGTGTACTTCTCCGTGCCGGAGTCGTGGACCGAGGCTGACGAACGACGCGTTGTCGCCGAGGTGGCTGGGTTGTTGCCGCCACTCGTGCGGCTCGAGTTTGAGGGGCGCTACTCTGCGATGCTGTCGCATCAACCCAAGAACTACGCGTTGCTGGGCTACGATGGAGCCATGATGCTGCGCGGCGTGGCGTTCCGGTCCAGCCGCGCGGAACCGTTTGGCGAGGTCTTTCTGCGCGCGGCACTCGCCTGTCTGCTGCGCGGCGATGTAGTCGGAGTGCGCGCGGTGTATCTCACCACGATTCGGGCGCTCAGCACGCGGGCGATGCCCACGGCGCAGGTGTGCTCACGCGTGCGACTCACGCGAACGCCGGAGCGATACGCCGACATGCGGAGCACGCGCCAGGAGCACGCGTACGAAGCGCTCTTGCGTGCGGGCCGTTCGCGTTGGCGCGTTGGCGAACGTGTACGTGTGTACCGGACCGTCTCCGGGGCGGCGCTGCTGCTGGACGCCGATGATGATGGCCTGACGGAAGCGGCCGCGCGTCGCGACTACGACTCCGAGTACTACGTCACCTTGCTGCGACGCAGCTTTGCCACCCGCTTGGCCAGCGCGTTCACCGCCGAGGAGTTCGACCT
>JANNEV010000488.1:0-2454 GCA_031379145.1 Gemmatimonadaceae bacterium | reverse complement strand
GCCACTCGTTGTTGGCCAGAATCCCATACGAGAATATGTGCCCGACCTCGTGCAACGTGAGGTCAAGGGACGCGGAGCCGTTGGCCACCAGCATCGGAAACTCGGTGCCACCACCGTCGATGCGCTTGAGCACCGTCAGCTGCGGATACGGATAGTCCCCGTAGAGCGCTTCGAGCCAACGAAGCGACTGCAACGCGTACCGAAGTGCCTTGCCGTCTTCCCACTGCAGCTTGGATTCATCCACACAGGACTGCACGCTGCGCGCATAGCGCGCACTGTTCCACGCCATCGCGCCGAACGCGCGCGAGCAGTCATCGACGGCGTCCACACGATAGAGCACGTGCACCGAGACCGTGTCCCAGATCGGGAAACGCCACATCTGGGCGGGCGCTCGCACGTACGAGGCGCCTTCGTAGCGGAAACCGGGAGAGACGCTCCAGGCAAAGTGGTGCACATTCCGGGCAACGAATCGAACGGCCCGATAGCCGTTGCCCGGAGCAACCGTGGGCCCGGGTGGCAGCTCGCGATACGCGGTGGCCGCCAGGCGAGGTGCGGAGCTACCGCGCGCGGCGGCTCGTCCCCACCCCGGGTCGCCGCTCACCGGCACACCGGTGGCGCCGACGACTTCATCATTGGGAAGCACGAGAGTGACATCGAACGTGCCGAACTCTCCATACAGCTCCCCTGCGGGCACCAGGGCATTGGGATGCCATCCAGCGCGATCGTACACCGCAACTTTCGGAAACCACTGGGAGAAGTCGTAGCTCCGCCCGCGCCTGCCCTGGCGACGGGCCACCGTCGACGGACGCGCGTTCCAGGCGAACGTGACACTGACAGAATCGCCCGGAGCCAGCGGCGTCAGGAGGGCGAGTCGAACGACCGAGCTATCCGGCGCGAGAGGATACTCGACCTCCAGCACCGTGTTGCCCACGCGAGGTGGGGCGGTGAATCGCTCGTACGCATAGTCGGGATCCTGCAGCTGCTGAAAACGCTGCCGCCCCTCGCGCACATCGGTGGCCGCCCAGCGCGAGCCCGGCCGAAAGGCATTGAGATGCTGGTGCAGCCAGAGCTCCCGAATCACATCGGGACTGTTGTTCACGTAGCGCAACGTTCCCGACGCCCGCACACCGCCCATCCGCTCATCGAGGGTCGCCACGATGGTGTAATCCGCCCGTTGCTGCCAATAGCCGGTCGTGTCGTTCCCGCGCGGTGTCGAAGGGGCGACGCGCGGGATTCGGGGCGAGTTCGGACCCTGACCCGGGAGTGGCGCTGGTTGTGCAGAGAGCGATGCGGCGCCGAACGTCAGGGCGGCCAGCAATCGCAGTCGAAACGCAGGGCGCTTCACCGGTCGAGCCATCGGACGCATCATAAGACGCATCATCGGACGAATCATCGGACGAATCATCGCTGGAACGTAAGGAGCGAAACGCCGGAGGCAACACGCAACACGGGCGCGATGCCATTGCGGCACCGCGCCCCGTCGTCCCACGGCACCGTCACTACTCAACCGATGGGGCGAACCATCATCCGACGACGCAGGGTGGCCAGCTTTCGTCGCAGCGATCCGTCCATGATGGTGTCGCCCATGCGCACCACGACGCCGCCAAGAATGTGCGGGTCAACCGTCACGTGCGGCACCACCGTCTTTCCAGCGATCTTGGACAACTGCGCGCCGATGCTGGCGTGCTCGTCGTCAGTCATCGCCAAGGCGACTGTCACGCGTGCGTGTACAATCCCGTTGGATGCGTCGAGCAGCGTGTCGTACTCGGTGGCGATCTCGGGAATGAGCATCTGCCGACGGTTGCGCACGAGCGTCAGCAGGAAGCGCATGAACAAGCGTGGCACGCGATCCGAGAGCGCGCGCGTGAGGACCGACGCCTTCTGCTCCGTCGCAATGCGGGGTGAGTCCAGAAACTTGCTCAGCGTGAGATCGGCCGTCATCGCGTCGGCAACCTGACGGAGCATCACGCCCCAGCCGGACGCATCGTCGGCCCGACGTGCCAGCGATAGCAGCGTCTCGGCGTAATTGCGGGCGACCGTTTCGCCCCGGCCGGTGCTCATGCCCGAACGCCCTGCGCCCCGTCAAGCGAGGTCAGAAACGTCTCGACAATGCGGCGATTGTTCGCCGAGTCGAGATTCTGTTCCATGACCCGCGACGCGCCAGCGATGGCGAGATCCACGGCTTCGCTGCGGAGACTGGCGATGGCGGCGGACTTTTCGCCTTCAATCACCCGACGTGCCTGCTCGATCATCTCGGTCTGCTGCGCCTTCGTTTGCGCCATCATGTCCGTGCGCATCTTCTCGGCGATCGCGCGGCTGTCGGCGATGATTTTCTGTGCCTCGGCGCGACCCGCCTCCAGCTGCGCCCGATGCTGGGCGAGCAGTTCCGCCGCCTCGGCACGATCGCGCTTGGCCCCCTCGATCGCATCTTCGAGCGCCTTTTCGCGCGCCTCG
>JANNEV010000504.1:0-6599 GCA_031379145.1 Gemmatimonadaceae bacterium | reverse complement strand
GCCGACAGCTGCGCAACGACGCCAGCACCGAACGCCAACTCCAGATCACACGACGTTGGCAGTACGACCGTAGCCGCCGCAGCGTCCTGGCCAGCATCACCAACACCAGCGGGTGCCACCGGTGGCGCCAGATCGAGATGAATGACGCAGCGTCCGCCAGGCGCGATCGTCAACCGTCCGTTCTGCTCATCGACGCGTGGCGTGAACGTGAGCGAGCCGCCGTCAATCGTCAGGCCGACGTAACTGCCAGCCGGCGCCGACGACGCGAGCAAGTCGGCACGAATCCAGACACTGCCCTTCTCCATCGCGTAGCTGTTCCCCAGTGCGAACGGACTGAAGAAGCCAAGGATCTCGCCGACATTGAACACGTCGGCTCGACCGAATCGACGCTCCCGCAAGTTGAACAGGAATGCCGGACGCGCGTCGCCGGCGAAGTACACTGGCACGAGGCGAACAATTCGGTAGAAGTCGAACCAGAAGAGCCGCCCGTCCGCGGCCCGCAGCGGTCCGATCGTCTCAGCAATGGCTGCACCGCGAGCCCACGCCGGCGATGTCAGGGTCGCGAGCGCCGAAGACATCGGCGCCTCTCGTCGGAACACGCGAAATTCGCCGGCACGCGCGGGCATTTCTGCTCGCAGCTCCGCACGCTCGGTCATGGCGGCGTGATGCACCAGCTCCCCGACGTCTGGTGGCGACTCCGCGCGGTCGAGCAGCGACGCCAGTCGCGCCATGCTGTCCGAATCCGTCGGCGACTCTGGCGAGAGCCCCCTCATGAGCGCGATCAACGGCGACAGCGAATCCGGATTGGTCATTGTTCCTCGATCGGCACGGCGGGCATCATCGAATCAGCGGTGTGTCACAGATACGGTGTCACGTTCCCACCACTTCCGAGGCAAGTCAAGGAATCGTGTCACCAATTCGTGTCACACGAGCGTCGCATCGGTGCGCCAACGCACAGTGCAGCGAGCACAGCCGTGGCGATCGAGACGAGTGACTATCACTCGCTATGGTCGCGGTCCCTGCGGCATGAGCGCGTCGAGCTTGCGGAGCGCTCGCAGATCCGGCACCGGCGGCGCAAGCCGCGCTGACGCTGCCGCAAACGATCGGGCGAGCGCTCCGAATCCCACCGCACTGGATGCGCCAAGCAGAAATGCAACAACCAATCCCAGCAGGTATGCCCGTGGCCGTGCGCGAGACCGTGGGCTTTCGCTCGCCGACCGCTCGACGATACGTGACGCCAACACGGGCCAGATGTCGGGAGCTTCACATGGTCGCAACCGTAGCAGCGCCGCTTCCGCTCGAATGGTTCTCAGCCCGTCCAGCCGATCTCGGCACGCGACGCAGTGCGCGAAATGCTCGTCAACGGCAGACGGGACGCGCCGAGCGTCCGCATATTCGCTGGCCATCAGATCGTCAGGATGCACTGCGGAATGCACCGTCGACGGCACCGTCGGAGGTATGGTCATCGCATGAGCTCCCGGCGAAGTGTTGCGCGCGCGCGGGCCAGATGCACGCGAACCGTGCTCGCGGCGGTCCGCAGGAGCATGGCGATGTCCTCCGTCGAGTGACCTTCGACATCGTGTAGCACAAAGACCTCGCGCGCGCGTCCCGTAAGCGCTTCCATGGCCTGCTCGATGGCAATCCGTCGCACAGGTGCCGGCGTCGCGAACGCCTGCGCCGCCGCCCGAGAAGAATCACGCGCCGTGGGGCCCAGATCCTCGGCCAGCGCCACGCGATGCAGCCGCCTCCGGTCAGCGCGCTTGACGTTGAAGACCGTATGCAGCGTCACACGATGCACCCACGCCGACGCGCCGTCGCGCTCGTCGAAGTGATGCCACTGCTCCCAGATACGGACGAAGACATCCTGCAGCAGCTCCGCGGCGCGCACGCGGTCGCCGCATAGGCGGAGGCATGTCGCGAACACCTGCCCGCGATGCACCCGGTAGAGTTGTTCGAATCGGTCGGACGCGTGGGAAGCTGGCAGTGCAGTCGTCATCGATGTGCGTGTATACACCGGCTGGACGCCGTATGCTTACCTCGCAGTCGTGCGACCGACAGATAAGCGGACAGCGCTCGGATGGTGTTCTGTAGACATGACCATATCACACGTGACCCGTTGCCTGTCAGCTGTCGTCGTGCAACTGCTTGGATCGGCTGTCGATCTGCACGCGCAGTCTGCCCTCCCCTGTGACTGCCCTTCGGTGTTCCGCCGACTCGTGTCGCGCGTAGAGTCCGACTACATCGCCTACCGTTTGGAAGTCTCGCCGTCCCGCCGGCCCGTGTGGCTCTCGCACGTCGCGCGTGTGCAGGCGATCGCCGACTCGGCCAGCGTACAACAGTGCAGCTGGGCGCTTCGCGAGCTGCTCGGTTTCTTTAAAGATGGTCACCTGGGGATTGTGGACCAACCCACACCAGACTCGGCGGGAGTCGACGCGAGATTGCTGGCGCGCCGGAGACATGTTGTCGACCGAGACTCCGGCTGGGTCGAGAATGCGATCCTGCGGGACCTGGCGATGCGTCGTGCCGGTGGCGACTCCATAGCGGCGGTCGAGGGCGTCTGGATTGGGCCCTCATACCGCATCGCAGTGCGGCTTGCGCCCGGCAGCCGAACCGAAGCGATTGGCGTGCTGCTCGCGTCGTCTGACCCACGATGGGCAGTGGGCGAGGAACGGGCGCAGTTCACCCGCGTTGGAGGCAAGTGGCGCGGCACCGTATGGAACGACCTTGGACAGCCCATCACGTCGCCGATCGAGTTCTCTCGCGGTGCACTCCTCCGAATGGCGCCGTTGCTGTGGCGCCGCGGCGACGCCCACGAACCACAGGCGTTTCTCGACTCCACCAACGCCAGGCTGCCCCGTGTAGTCTTCCCGGATGACTCCACTGCCGTGGTGTCCGTGTTGTCGTTCGACCCGGCCTACGCAAAGGCGTTGTCCGCTGTGATTGACATCGCGTGGACTGCGCTCCGGGAGCGTCGCCGCGTCGTCATCGACCTGCGCGGCAACGAAGGGGGCAGCTCCAGCTCTGCGGCACCGCTGCTGCCCTTCCTTTGGAAGGAACCCGGGGAGAACGCGGTCGCGCCCAATCTCGACCTACCAGTTGTGGTGAGCTCGCCAACGACGATTGCGTTTTGGGAGCGCGCCGGCTGGGCGCCGGCAGGGTTGGTGGATCGACTGCGCGCATCACCAGGAAACGTCGTTCCGTTTGATCCGGGCGCCGCACCCCTCCAGCTTCGTCAGCCCGGACGTCTCTCGCGCAGCGACCAGGCGGTGTTCGTCCTCACCGACGGTGCGACTGTTTCGGCCGCGGAGCAAGTAGTGCTCTGGGCACGACAGCTCGGCCGCGCCACCATCGTCGGTACTCACACCGCTGGCAGCATCGACTATCAGTCAGCGTGGCTGCAGCGCATCGCCTGCGGCAGCATGGGACAGCTGCTGATCCTGCCAGCGCTCGCCCGCTCGATGCTGCTGCCCGCGGGTGGTTTCAACGCAACCGGAATCGCACCCGACGTCACGATACGCATCACCGGTGACTGGCTTGGGGGACTGCCCGTCGCTCGATAGCACGCGACGACTCGTACGGAGCACCGGCGTGCGCGGCGTGATGCTCGGTGTGCATTGCGGGTCAAGATTCGTAGCCGCGTCTCGCATGCGTGGCTGCGCGAATCTGTCGTGACATGGGTTTTGCAGGATGGACCCACGTGTGCGCTGACCAAACTGTCGCAACCGAACACGCGCATTGCGCAAATACATTCGCGGGCGTGATGTTCAGCAGCCACTCTGTGCACGTCCTTGCCCCGTGCAGCATTCCAACATGCCAACAGTTCACGCCGAATCGGCGACGAGGCGATCGCCGCTCGGCCAGCGTCGCAAGCCGTCCTTCAAGCTGGCTCCGTTCGCGTTGCTGCTTGCGTTGCTGCTCGCGTCGCTGCACGCCACTGCGATTACAGCGCAAACAACACCGCGAGCGGCCGCGCCAGAGTCCTGGATCGGGTTCTGGCGGGGCACACTCACCAACTTCGGTGGCGGAGACAGCGTGAAGCTCCGCGTGCCGGTGACGATGGAGATTGCCTCCACTGCCATCCGAGGGCGACTGAAATGGCGCACCGTGTACAATGGCGACACCACGCGCTCCATGAAGGACTACTCCCTCATCGTCCTTGATTCTGCTGCCGGCCGCTACGCCACAGATGAGAACAACGGCATCCTGATCGACGAAACGCTTACTGGGGGCATTCTGGTGAGCGTCTTTCAGGTTGGCGATCAGCTGATCGAGAACCGCATCGGCGTTCAGGGAGATTCGCTCGTGCAGGACCTCATCTTCTGGAAGAGCACGCCCATCCGCTCGGTGCAGGGCGCCGGACCGAACGGCGAGAAAGGCACGCCCGTGCTCTCATTCCGAGTGAGCGGTCGACAACGGCTTGCCCTGGCCAGAGATCGCCGGCGCGAGGTGCGGTGATGCGCTCATGTCGAGCAGACCCCTCCGCGTCGGTGTGAAGCTGCGCGGACCCCCAGCCCTGATTCGCGTCGTTCAGTCCACCACGAACACGATCGCGCCCGAGACCGAGCGAGACCGATGAGGCTCCGCGCCGTCGGCCACTTGATAGCTCATTCCGGGAGTCAGCGTATGTACGCGTCCATCGGATAGCTCGGTCTCCAGCACACCGTCCAGACAGAACAGCACGTGCCCTTTGCTGCACCAGTGATCGGCGACATAGCCGGCACTGTACTCCAGCATCCGGACGCGGATGTCGCCGAACTGCTGTGTGCGCCAGAGCGCCATGCCGGCCTCACCGGGATGCTCGCTGCGTGGAACCACCGACCAATCCGTCGTGCCAAACGGAATGTCTTGCATTTTCATGGCAACGCCTGCGTGGCAAGAATGGAGTGACGCAATGAATCATGAACCAGACGATCGCACAGTGAAGCACGTTGCCCCCGGGCGCGAGGGTGAAATCGCCGAGGACATGAACTGATCGGACAAGCTAATCCGATTAACGCTGTATTCGGTCTTCCCCTCGCGATGGCTGCGTGCAACCTGACTGCAAAGGCCAAGACGGCCAAGCGGGCCGCGAGGCATGTGAAGAAGGCGTTGAGGAACGCCGCGTTGAACGGAAGTAGACTTTCGAACCCGCTGGCAAAGGCCACGTGTGCCACGGACAGCCTCTGGTCGGCCAGCAGCTCGGTGGCTCAGCGCGCGTGCGAGCGGGGCGACAGATCGACCATTCAGTGCACCGTCAGCAACAGCTGCTGCTCAAGCCGCGCGTAACTCGCTTCCATACCCGTTGTCATGCCGGTGCCCAGGATCATGTCACGAAGCTCCTTGCTGGGATACGTGATGAGGATGCTGAGCAGTGTACCGCCGGTCACCGGCACCAGCGTCAGTTCGTTGCGCGTCGCCGGGCCCTCGACTCCGATCATCTGTTCGGTGGTGACCTCGCGATATGGCGGTGTCGACTCCAGCAGCTCTCCCACAAAGCCGAATCGCTGCGACCCGTCTGCTGCCTCCCACTCAAACCGGTAACGGTCGCCCGCCGCGCGCGCGACCTCACAGACGGGCATGCTCCACCCATCCGGGCCCGTGAGCCAACGCTGCAGCAGCGCTGGCTCGTGATGCGCGCGCCAGACCTGTACTGGCGTGCCCCGCACGACCCGGCTCACACGAACCTGCGTGTCACTAAGCAGCTGCGCGTCGGTGGCACGATCCGCGGCGAACGTGGCAAGATCGGCCAGCACGTCGTCAATCTGGGTCATCGCTGAGCGTACGCCATCCATCATTCCCATCTGCACCAGTTGCTCCATGGCTTCGATGCTCGGGAAATGCGTGACGCTGCGGAAGCGCGAACCGGTGGCTGTGGGCTCAAACGTGAAGGTCATGCGCATACTCGGCATGCCTGCATTGGGCACTCCGTGTTCATCGGCGAAACCGTCTTCCACTTCAATACGCCGCTGCGGTTCGATGGCCAAAAACCGGAACCAACCACGAGATGTAGTTCCATCAGGCCCCGTCATGGAGTAGTGCGAGTAGCCCCCCACCGCCATGTCGTGCCGCGTGAAGGTGGCTGGCCATTCCTTCGGCCCCCAGAACCGTTCCAATTGCCGCGGATCAGCGTACGCGTCCCACAGCCGTTCCACAGGCACCGGGAACTCGGCCTTCACCGTGAGCGTCAGGGCCTGCGCGTCGGACACCAGTTCGGTGATCGGCATTCTGTTACTCCAGTCGAGGGGTGGCGGCTTCGGCGAAGATTTCGTCGAGTTGGTTGAGGCGGGAAATCCAGAGCTGTTCCAGCTGCGAGAGGAGCGCGCGTGCCTGCGCGATGCGCGCAGGATTACTGCGCACGATGCGCTCGCGCCCGCGCAGCTGTTTGGTCACCAGCTCTGCCTCTTCGAGCACCGCGACGTGTTTCTGTACCGCCGCGAAGGACATGTCGTAACGAGAGGCGAGTGCCGAGACCGACGCGGTTTCCCCCGCCTGCAATCGCGCGATGATATCGCGTCGAGTGGCGTCGGCGAGGGCGCGGAAGAGCTGATCCAGCGCCGGGTCGGTGAGAGAAAATCGCGCAACCATATGGTTGTACATTGGCGATCGTCGACCGCCTGCGC
>JANNEV010000476.1:0-2186 GCA_031379145.1 Gemmatimonadaceae bacterium | reverse complement strand
TCATACGCGAATCGGGGTAGGGCGAAACGATCGCGCTGGAAGTCGGCCAGGGTGCAGGGGCCACCGTAAGCGGCGACCGCGGCCTGCATGCCGAGTTCCTCGACGGTCCTGCAGTTCGCTTCGGTGAAGTCACCTGGGAGTCCGTTCGGGTAGCAGAACACCGGTACCGCGCTGGGAAGTTCGGCCGTCAGGCGATCCCACGACTGGGTGATCTCCGAACGAGCGAGCTCGGGGTCCAGCCGCGAGAGAAGTGGGTGTCGATGCGTGTGCGGACCGAAATCCACTCCGGTGGCGGCGAGTCGTCGTACGTCGGGCCAACTCATCGCACTGTATCTCGGGGGCGGACTCACAGGCAAACGGACACCGGATCGTTCCTCCCACTCATTCAGGCAAGCGAGACGAGTCGCATCCGGGACCTTCGAGAACGCACCGATCAACTTCTCGACCTCAGTGTGACGCCCGCGCTCGGTCGACCACTCGAGCCGGTACTGTTCCGAGCCGATCGCAACTGTCGTTGCTCCTCGTGCGGCCGTGCCAGCGAGTTCGCGCACGCGATCCGGCCACATCCAGCACTTGCCATCGAGAAAGCCGGTGACGACGAAGACGGTCACCGGACAGCGAAAATGAGAGAAGATCGGCGCGGCCACTCGAACGAAATCCGCGTAGCCGTCGTCCACTGTGAACACCACCGTCCGCGGCAGCGGCGGAAGTCCGCTTGACAGGCGAGCGACGAGATCGCGCAGCGAGCAGAGGTTGAACTGATTCTTGCGCAGGTAAGCCAAATGCCGTACGAGCATCGCGGGACTGTGCCCGTTGATGCCGAGAGCACTGTCCCGAAACCTGTGGAGCATCAGAACCGTGGCTTTCTCACGAGACAGATGCAGCCAGGCGCGCTTCGCGACGCTCGAGGTCAACACTCGCACGAGTCGCCCGCGTTTCACCTGCGGCGCTTGGGTCCCGTCGAGGGAGGCACTGCGCTCCTCGAGTATGCGCACGATGGACTCAACCGCCAACGCGACCAAGCTGAAGCTGTCGGTGAGCGCGTCAGTGCCTCGATCATTGGGATCAGGGATCGAGATGCCCGCATGTACCCCGTACGGAAGAAACGATCCGGCGAGCACGAGCTTGTTGCGAACGGAGGGAAACCGTTTCAGGATGTCAGCGGCATTCGCGAAGTCCATCGCGATGATCACGTCAGACGCCCCGATTGACTCCGCGTCGATCGCTCGGCTGGTGTGATCGACCAAGGAGACACCGAAGACCGCCGCCATGGCGACGGCATCGGCAGGCGATGGCCTCGGCGCGACGTCAAGCGTTCCCGCTGAGTCTACCCGCACGCCAAGGGACCCACGGGAATCCAACTCGCGTCTGATCAGTCCGCTGGCAAAGGCGCTTCTATAGATGTTGCCGTGACAAACGACGAGCACGCGTAACGTCGAGCCGTCGGCAGGCCTGGCATCGCGAAGGCGCGACGGACCGAGGGCACGGTCCTTGTACGCGGAGTACAACGCGGCCAGTCCCGGTCCGTCACGCCGCAAGAGAGCACGCACCGCGAGCCTGATCTCCGGGGGAAGCCAGCTCACGAAGCGCGCCATCGAATCGCCTGTCTGATGTGGACAGCGCGCATCTCGCGGGGATCCTGGACCGCGACGGCGCAGGCGGTTCCGCGTGAGACGTCCGAGCCGACGCACCAGAAGCTCGTTCCGTTCCTCGGTGAGTCAGAACACGAGGTGCCGCGCCGGAGGCGGGGCGCATGAGTGCACGTCAGCGCCGCGTCCAGCGAGCAATCGCGCTGGAGCATACTTCGAGAACCCAGGTCTCGATGGCTCACGTGCGGCCGCGCCCGGAACGAAGCCAACTTGGTAGCGCTGAATACGCAACGCGAAGCGCCCGTATCGGTACCCACGATGCCGCGAAGAGGAGCACATGGCTCATGCGGAAGCTCCCGCCGCCCGTCCTGAGTTCCCGAAGAGCGCTGCGCGCGGCGGCGCCGTCGCCGTTCGATAGCTCGGTCCACGCCAATTTCGTCAGCAAACTTGCCTCTCCGCGTCGCAACAGCGCAGGGGTATTCGAGACGTCTGTCGGTCGCAGCCTGCTAGCGCTTCGAATGCTCAGCAGCGCATTCCGGATCAGACGAGCCGTGTTGCCGGACGTGATCAGGGAATCAGTCTGCGCGATGCGGTAGC
>JANNEV010000447.1:0-17343 GCA_031379145.1 Gemmatimonadaceae bacterium | reverse complement strand
CCACCGTCGAGCGCCGCTGGCAGCAGCGTTGGGCCGAGCGTGGCACCAATCAGGTGGACCTCGATGGCGCCACGCGGCCGTACTACTCGCTGATGATGTTCCCGTACCCGTCGGCCGAGGGGCTGCACGTGGGAAATCTCTTCGCCTTCACGGGCAGCGACATCTCGGCGCGCTATCACCGGTTGCAGGGGTACCAGGTCTTCCAGCCGCTTGGGTACGATGCGTTCGGCATTCACTCGGAGAACTACGCGCTCAAAATGGGCGCGCACCCGATGGAGATGACACCGCGAAACGTCGCCAACTTTCAGCGACAGCTCGAACGCGCGGGCTTGATGGTCGACTGGCGCAGCAAAGTCGATACGAGTTGCCCCGACTACTACAAGTGGACGCAGTGGGTTTTTCTTCAACTGTACAAGCAGGGTCTGGCGTACAAGAAGGCGGCCGCCGTGAACTGGTGCCCCACCGACAAGACCGTGCTGGCCAACGAGCAGGTCGAAGGTGGATTCTGCGAACGTTGCGGATCAGCGGTTGAGCAGCGTTTCCTCGAGCAGTGGTTTTTCCGCATCAGCGATTACGCAGGGCGGCTGCTCGACAACCTCGACACCCTCGATTGGTCGGACATCACCAAGCACGCGCAGCGCAATTGGCTGGGTCGCTCCGAAGGGGCTGAACTGACGTTTGCAATTGACGGGCATGCGGAAACCGTTCGCGTGTTCACCACGCGCGCGGATACGATCTTCGGCGCCACGTACCTGGTGCTGGCACCGGAACATCCGCTCGTGCCCGTGATCACCACGTCTGCGCAGTCTGCGTCGGTCGCGGCGTACCAGGAGTCGACCACCAAGCAGGATCTGATCACGCGCAAGTCGGTGAAGGAGAAGACGGGCGTCTTTACCGGTGCGTACGCGATCAATCCCGCAACCGGCGCGAACGTACCCATCTGGATCGCCGACTACGTGCTGATGGAATACGGAACCGGTGCCATCATGGCGGTGCCCGGTCACGACGAGCGCGACTTCGATTTTGCACGCGCGTTCAACCTCCCTGTCGTACGCGTGGTCGCCGCTCCGGGCGACGGCGTGGAGACGCCTTTGGGCGACGCCGCATTCACCGATGATCACGACGCGCACCTCGTGAACTCAGGCGCGTTCGATGGACTCGCCGTGCGCGATGCCAAGGGCCGGGTGACCGCGTGGCTGGCCGAGGGCGGTCATGCCACACCCGTGACCAACTATCGCCTCCACGATTGGTGCATTTCCCGGCAACGATACTGGGGGCCACCCATCCCCATCATCTACTGCGACGCCTGCGGTACGGTCCCAGTGCCGGAGTCGCAGCTGCCGGTGGAGCTACCGTTTCTGGAAGACTTCAAGCCGGACGATTCGGGCGTGTCCCCACTGGCCCGGGCCACCGATTGGTATCACGTCGCTTGTCCTTCATGCGGCAAGCCAGCCCGTCGCGAGACCGACGTGTCAGACACGTTCCTGGATAGCTCGTGGTACTTTTTGCGCTATCCGAGTGCCACGCGCGATGACGTGCCGTTCGATGCCGCGCGCACCGCCGCGTGGCTCCCGGTGCATTCGTACATCGGCGGTAACGAACACGCTGTGTTGCATTTGCTCTATTCGCGATTCGTCACCATGGTGCTGCACGACGGCGGTCATCTCGGTTTTGAGGAGCCGTTCACCAAGTTCCGCGCGCACGGCATGATCATTCGGGAAGGCGCGAAGATGTCCAAGTCGAAGGGCAACGTGATCAACCCCGACGTGTACATGGAGGAGTGGGGCGCGGACGCCTTCCGCATGTATCTGATGTTTCTTGGACCGTACGACGAAGGGGGGGATTTCCGCGATGCGGGGATCAGTGGTGTGCGTCGCTTCCTCGATCGATTGTGGAGCTCCGTGCGTGATGCGTCGCGCGACGGCGCACCTGAGGCCGATGTGCTGCGAAAATTGCACCGCACGATCAAGAAGGTTGGTGATGATACGGCGCGCCTGAGCTACAATACGGCCATCGCGGCGATGATGGAGTACCTCAATGCGGTGCGTCGCGCCGAACGCACCGCGCACGTGGATGAGGTGCTGCCGCTGGTGCAGCTCGCCGCGCCGTTCGCACCGCACCTGGCCGAGGAGTGCTGGGCCGAGCTTGGACACACCGCCAGCGTCTTCGACTCGGCGTGGCCGACGTTCGATCCGGTCATGCTGGTGGATGATTCCGTTGAGTTGGTGGTGCAGGTGAACGGGAAGCTGCGCGGAAAGATCGTCGTGGCGGCGGATGTGACGCAGGACGACGCGATGGCCGCGGCATTGGCCGATGCGAACATCGCCAAGTTCGTGGTTGGTGACGTGCGGAAGATCATCTTCGTGCCGAAGCGACTGCTGAACATCGTGGTGTAACCGCGCTCGCTCACCGAATGATCGCGTCGCCCCGCGGGCGGACTCTCGCGCTCCGTCGGACATGACCGGCCTTGGTCTGTGGCTCATGGTGGCGGCGCTGCAACAGGAGCCTGCTGACTCGACGCTGCGACGGCGGCTGCCAACGGTCGCAGAGCAGGCGTCAGCGTTTCGCGATGAAGAGACGCGACGGTTCGTGGCGCGGGCGCGGCTCGAGCGCCAACGCGTGGACTCGTCGCTCGAGAGCTATCGCGCGACTGCGTATGAACGCATTTCAGCCGGCGGCAGCATCGGGCCGGTGAGTCGTGAGCGTGCGTTGGCTCGTCGGGAATCCGTCGGCGAAGTGACGTGGTCCCGCGCCGCGGGCGCCTATGTGCAGATGAAGGGACAACGTCGCATGCGATCGACGGCGATGGCAATGCCCAACCCGGTCGGTGATCTCCTCGTTCCGGTGCCGTGGTATCCCGGCATGGACGCGCTGTGGCTCCCCTCGCCGAACGGACCAACGGGGCGTGCTGGTCGGGAAACGGAAGTGGACACCACCGAGTTGGTACACCCGCTCACCGAGGGGAGCGAGGCCTACTACACGTTCGCGCTCGGTGATTCGGTCAGCATCACGCTCGGAGATGGGCGTCGTATTGCGCTCCGCGAATTGCGGGCCCGGCCACGGCAGCCAAAATGGAATCTCTCCATCGGCAGCTATTGGTTCGACACGGATCGCGCGCAATTGGTGCGCGCCATCTACCGCATGTCGGTGCCCTATGACGTGTGGTTCGAGACGGACAACGCCCTGGGCAAAGGCGAAAAGGGACCGCCGTGGTACCTCAGGGCCCTGGTGCAACCGCTCAAGGCAGAACTGCAGGCCGTGACGTTGGAGTACGGCCTGTATGGTGATCGGTTCTGGTTGCCGCGCGTTCGACGTGTTGATGGCACCGTGCGAGCCGGACCGGCGCAGGCCGCCGTCACCATCGAGCAGGGGTTCAAGTATTCCGACGTGAATGCGGTCGTCGATGTCCCCGCACTGCCCGCAGCGAATCTTGCGGTGCGCGCGCTGTACGATTCGCTGAACACGCCCTGGCAGCAGCTCTGGCGCGATCGGAGAACGCTACGCAGCGCCGCCGACTCCGCGCGGTGGCAACAACGACGCGCGGTGCTTGATTCTGGTTGGGCCGCATACAACACGCGGGCGGTAGCGCAGCGTGATCGCGACTGTGCGTCCGGCGGCGTGCGCTATCAGACCGGCAGCCGACTCGGGAACCTGCTCAAGACCCGCATCGCGGTACCCTGCGACTCCGCGGCGCTGGCCAATGCGCCGGAGCTTGCGGGTGGGTTGCTGGCGACCCGGGAGGAGATCTACGCGTCCACGTTGGGTGACGCCACGCGCACCGCGCTCGGACTGGACGAGCAGTCTGCGTTCGCCCCGCAGCGCATCTCTCGGCATCTCGGCGTGGAATACATGCGTTTCAATCGGATTGAAGCACTGTCGATTGGGGGTGCACTGCGGCAACAGCTGGGTGCTGGCTGGAATTGGGAGGCGAATGCGCGCGCATCGTTCGGCGACGGGCAGGCTAACGGCGAACTGATCGCCACTCGCAGCAACGGTGGCGCATCTCTCACCCTCGCCGCCTACCGACGGCTCACGCAGGCCGACGACTATGGTCTCGCCTTTGGTCCGTTCGCGTCACTGCAGAACATGCTCGGCGCACAGGACGAGCAGTTTTACTTCCGGGCGGTGGGCGCCGAGGCCGTGTGGTCGCGAACCGGGCGCGGCGTGGGCAGCGCGAGGGTCGAAACTCGGTTGTTCGCAGAATCGCAGCGGGGCGTGAGCACGCAGGCGCGAGTCTCGCTGCCGTGGCTGTTGGATCGGTCGCGATCATTTGATGAGCACGTGACTGATACGTTGCCGTACACGAGCGGCGCCACTGTCGGTGCGCAGTGGCGGCTGCTGGCGGCGCGCGGGCAGGAACAGGAAGGCTGGCGTACCGGCAGTGCGTTGCGGCTCGAGGGCGCGACTGGCACGTGGACCTATGCGCGGGCCGCAATCGACCTCTCGGTCGGTCGCGCGTTGCCGCATGCCATTCGACTGAATGCGACAGGAAGTGGCGGCACGAGTCTTGGCGTACTGCCAGTGCATCGGTGGTGGAACCTTGGCGGGTGGCAGACGCTGCGCGGACAGCGCGCGGGAGCCCGACGTGGCGACGCCTTCTGGATGACACGCGGTGAAGTGATCTGGGCCAGAACGGGATGGATTCAGCCAGGCGCCTTCGTCGATGCCGGATGGGCTGGCCCGCGCCAACTGATCACTCGCGGAGACGCCGTGCTGACGAGCATCGGCGGCGGCGTGGGCCTGTTGGGCTTGCCCGTGCGCATTGATGCGGCACGCGCACTTGGCGCCGGCGGGTCGTGGCGGGTGGATGTGTACGCGCCCATTCGATTCTGAGCAGAATCAATGACCACCACGCTACGGCGATCGCTCGGCACGCTCTCGCTGACCGCCGTCATGTTCTTCAACACATCGGGTGGAGCCTACTCGATGGAGGGACTGGTGCAGTCTGTTGGTCCTGGCATCGCGCTGCTCTTGCTCGTGCTCGTGCCGTTGTTCTGGAGCGTGCCGGAGACGCTGCTCGTCGCTGAGCTGGCGTCCATGATGCCCGAAGAGGGAGGCTACTATCGCTGGGTGCGGCGGGCATTCGGACCGTTCTGGGCATTTCAGAACGGCTGGTGGACGTGGTGCTACTCATTGGTGGACATGGCGATCTACCCTGTGCTCTTCAATCAGTACCTTGCCTATTTCTTCCCCGACCTCTCTCGCATCACCACGTGGGGCATTGCGCTGGCGATGATCTGGGGCGCGACCGCGATCAACCTTCGCGGGGCATCGCGCGTGGGGCAGGTGTCCGTGTGGGCGGCATGCGGCATTCTCGGCACCTTCCTGGCAATCACGATTACGGCAGTCCCCCGCATGACGCATGTGCCCTGGCTGCCTGTCGGACGCCCCGGTGACGCGTCGATCGACGCGCTGGGTGTGGGGTTGTCGATCGCACTCTGGAACTACATCGGTTGGGACAATGCCAGCACAGTGGGTGGTGAAATCAGGGACGCCGGCCGCACGTATCCGCGCGCACTCGCGATCGCGCTGCTTACGGTCACCGCTGGATATCTGCTGCCGGTTTCCGCCGCGCTGGCGGCCACCGACTGGACCCAATGGGCCGATGGAGGATGGTCCGCGATCGTTCGTGAAAGCGGTGGGGCAGCCGGACCGATCCTCGCCGTTGCCGTGAGCGCCGGCGGCGTGGTCAGCGCGATTGCGCTGTTCAACGCGCTCCTGATGGCATACTCGCGGATTCCGCTTGCGATGGCCGAGGACGGCATGCTTCCGCGCGCATTGGCGCAGCTCGATTCGCGCGGGAATCCGCGTCAGGCGATTCTGGTGTCTGCCGTCTGTTATTCCATCTTCGCGCTGCTGCCATTCGCACAACTGGTGGTCGCGGATGTGCTGCTGTATTCGTTGGCGCTGGCACTGGAGTTCGGCGCGTTGCTGCAGTTGCGGCGGCGAGAGCCGACGCTACGCGGCTCCTTTCGCCTGCCGGTTGGGGTGGGCGGTGTAGCGGTGCTCGCCGCGCTCCCGATGCTCATTTTGTCGCTCACCATCTGGCTGGCGTTTCGGGGAGGCGAGCTGGGCGCCGCGGCCGCCGGCGGTGCGCTGCTGGCCGCCGCCCTGGGACCGCTGCTCTACCATGCCACGCCGCACGCGCGCGCGCGACGGCGGCATCCTTCGCAGGCCATGTAGTCGCAAGGAAACCCTCGGCGCATCGTCGGTGTCGCATGGTCGTCACCTTTCGCCCGAGATGCCATCATGACAAAGACCTTCCCCGCCGTGGTCGCACTGACCGCACTCGCATTTCCGAGTTTTCGTTCGCTCGACGCGCAAACGCGCGTGCGCGAACGTGCCGCAGAACGACCGGCTCCGCGTGAATCCGAAGTGCGTATTGAACGATTGCCCAGCGGCATGACCATTGCTCTCGGCAGCAGCAACCGCGCCATGCTCGGAGTGACGCTGGGGTCCAGGAGCCGTTCTGATAGCGCTGGTGTTTCGCTGGAGGAAGTGCGTGCTGATGGTCCCGCCGGCAAGGCCGGTCTCAAGGCCGGCGACATCATCACTGAGATCAATGGTGTCAGTCTGCGAGTCAGCGCGTCCGACGCCGCCGACCCTGAGCTGGAGGGCATTGGTCAGCGTCGCCTGCAGCGTGTACTCGCCAAGGCCAAGGCAGGAGACGCCGTCGAGCTCCGCGTGCTCAGCGGCGGCACCCTTCGCATGGTGAAGGTCACAACGGTGTCCGCCGCGGATCTGGAAGGCGCGCCGCGTCGATGGGGAACGTTCAACGGTGAGCGCGACCAGCGACCCGCGGTGGGGCTGTCCGTCGGGGCGTCCGGCAGCATCCGTGACACCCTCGGCCTCTTCGTGTCATCGGTGGTTGCCAATGGACCCGCGGAAGGAGCGGGCATTATCGAAGGCGAACGCATCGCGGCGGTGAACGGCATCGACGTGCGTATCCCACGCGAGGACGCTGAGGACATGAGCGCGGCGCAGGCGCGAGTGAATCGATTCGTGCGTGAAGTACAGAAGGCACCCGCCGGCACCACGCTGACGATGCGCGTCTTCGGCAGTGGCCGATATCGCGACGTGTCAGTCAAGAGTGTTCCTTCCTCCGAGTTGCCGTCACAGGGCTTTTCGTTCAGCAGCGGCGACGGTGGCATGAGCTTCATGAGCCCTTCATTCCCGCGTGCCCCCATGCCGCCACGTGCGCCATCGGCAGCGCGTCCGCCCAGTCCGCCGATGGCACCCGATCGCCCCGATGCGCCGCGGATCATCCTCCGACAGCGTTCGGGTGCGTCGCCGGACCTGTTCGAGTTCGATGGCGGGAACGGTCGAGTTCGTATCGACGGCGCGGAGATCACCATCGACGGCGAGGCTGTCCGTGAGGCGATGCAGGAGATGCGGCAGCGCCTGCAGGGAATGGGCGACGAACTGCGTTTCCGTTTCCGTGATGACGGTCAAGGCCAGATGTTTACCAGTCCTCGGGTTCGGGTCCTGCCGCGCCGCACGGTCACCATTCTGTAAGCGCACGACCGGGCACCGGTCGGCCATGGCCGGGCGGTGCCCGAGACAACGAAAGCACGTCTGACGGCGTTAAGATTTAGAAGTCAACACGCCAAAGTTCCCTTGGCGCGCCTTACCCTCGCCCTCGCGGACGACGGCAGTGGCGCGCTCTTCCGTTCAGACGTCGGCCTTCGCGCATGCACTGTCTCTTCCGTGGGTCGCGCCCCCCGCACGGCCGCGTTCGGTCTCTTCACAGCGGGCTCTGCACCGTCGTCCTCCTTCTGCTGGCCACGGCCTGCAAGGAAACCAAGCGGCCGCCACGGCCAGCCCCTGTGGTGGCGATCGATTCGGTCCGGCGTGGGCCGTTGCCGTACGTGGTCACGGCGAACGGTGAGGTGGAGCCCAACCGCACCGTCGCGGTCCAATCGCTTGTATCCGGAATGCTGACCCGCGTTGGCATCGCGGAAGGTGATGAGGTGACGCAAGGCCAGGTGTTGTTCCAGATCGATCCGCGCCCATTTCGCGCCGAGGTGGACCGGGTCTCCGGCACGTTGGCGCGCGATCAGGCCACGTTGGTCCGCGCGCGCGCCGATTCGACGCGCTTCGCCGCGTTGGCAAAAGACGGGTACATCACCCGCCAGCAGCTCGACCAGACATTTGCCGAGGCGACGTCGCTCGCCGCAACGGTGGCAGCCGACATGGCCTCTCTTGAGGCCGCGCGAATCGCGCTCGAAAACACCACGGTGCGCGCTCCGATGTCCGGGCGCACTGGGCAGCTCGCGATTCAGGCCGGAAACCTGGTGCGCGCGCAAGCCGAGCCTCCTCTGGTCGTCATCAACGAGCTGCGGCCCGTCCTGGTGCGCTTCAGTGTCCCCGAGCGCGATTTCGAAGAAATGCGGAAGCGGGCTGGCCTCGACAAACCGCTGTCGGTGCGTGTGACCCCAGGCGATAGCACACGCAGTGTCACCGGCACACTGACGTTCGTGAACAACGCCGTCGACCGCGCTACCGGGTCGGTGCTGCTTAAAGCGCGCGTGGCCAACGAGACGCGCGATCTCTGGCCTGGTCAGTTCGTCTCGGTGGGCCTCGAACTCAGTGTCGACAGCCAGGCGGTGACCGTGCCATCGGTGGCCATCGTGACGACGGCGGCGGGCTCGTTCGTGTACGTGATGGGCGACAGCTCACGCGCCAAGCGTCTGGCGGTGAAGGTCGGGCGACAGACGGGCGCCGTGACGAAGATCGATAGTGGACTTGTGGGAGGCGAACGCATCATCGTGGATGGTCAGTCGCGATTGAACGACGGCGCCAAGGTGGAGATTCGCGGCAGCGCTCCGACGGGCGGAGGTCGGAGCGGGCGCGGCGGCCGCAGCGGCGGCGGCGCTGCCGCGGGCAACGAAGGTGGTTCGGGAAGCGGCACGTCGAACGCGGGTGGGTCGAGAGGAAGCAAGCCATGAACATGAGTGCGATCTGGATCAAGCGGCCTGTCATGACCACGCTGGTCATGATCGGCATCCTTGTGTTCGGCGTGTTGGCCTATCGCCAGCTTCCGGTCAGCGATCTGCCCACGATCGACTACCCAACCATCACCGTGTCCGCGTCCCTGCCGGGAGCGAGCCCGGAAGTGATGGCCACCTCCGTGGCGACGCCTCTGGAGCAGGCGTTCACGACCGTCTCCGGCATCGACAACATCACGTCGTCGAGTTCGCAAGGCAGTACCAACGTGACCCTCCAGTTCAATCTGGATCGCGATATCGACAAGGCCGCAGCAGACGTGCAGTCGGCCATCTCCAAGACGTTGCGCCAGCTGCCGCAGGGCATCAACCCGCCGTCGTACAACAAGGCGAACGGCGCCGACATGCCGATCATGATGTACAGTCTCAACTCCGACCAGCTCTCGCGTGTAGAGCTGAACGAGTACGCCGAGACCTTCATCGCGCAGCGGCTCTCCACGGTCACTGGCGTGGCGCAGGTACAGGTCTACGGGTCGGCCAAGTATGCCGTGCGCGTGCAGCTCGATCCCGGAGCAATGGAAGCGCGCGGCATCGGCATTGACGAAGTGCAGCAAGCCATCAACCAGGGCAACTCCAACACGCCCGCCGGCATCCTGATGGGGCCGAACCAGTCGTTCACCTTGCAGGCCTCGGGACAGCTCAAGAACGCCACGCAGTTCCGGGCCCTTGTGGTGGCGTATCGCAACGGTGCACCGGTTCGCCTGGGTGATCTGGGCAACGTGATTGACGGGTTGCAGAACACCCGCGGCATGAGCGAGTTGAACGGCCGCTCCAACATCGCGCTGGCCATCATTCGGCAGCCGGGCGTGAATACCGTGCAGGTGTCGGAAGGCGTACAGAAAATCATGAACGAGCTGGCGCCACAGCTGCCACCGAGCGTGCAGGTGGAGACGATCTTCGATCGCGCCGTCTCCATCAAGCATTCCGTGGACGACGTGAAGTTCACGCTGCTGCTGACGCTCCTGCTCGTCGTCATGGTGATCTTCCTGTTCCTGCGCAATGCGCGTGCCACCATCATCCCGTCGCTCGCGCTGCCGTTCTCGCTCATCGGCACGTGCACGGTGATGTGGATGCTGGGCTACAGTCTCGACAACCTGTCGCTCATGGCGCTGACGCTGGCCGTGGGCTTTGTGGTGGACGACGCGATCGTCATGCTCGAGAACATTGTGCGGCATATCGAGAAGGGAAAAGCGCCGATGCAGGCGGCACTCGATGGCTCGAAGGAGATCAGCTTCACGATTCTCTCGATGACGCTGTCGCTGGTGGCCGTGTTCATCCCGCTGTTGTTCATGCCGGGGTTGGTCGGGCGTCTTTTCCGCGAGTTTGCCGTCACCATTGGTGTCGCCATTCTGGTGTCGGGTTTCGTGTCCCTCACGCTCACGCCCATGCTGTGCGCGCGGTTTCTGCGCGCGGATGACGTCCATGCGCACACCGAGGGCAAGTGGCGTTCGGTCGAGCGCCTGTATCAGAAAACCGAGAGCGGCTACGTGCGGTCGCTGGGCTGGGTAATGCAGCACCGAGGGCTGACGCTGCTCTTCAGTGCGCTCATGCTTGCAGTGACTGTCGGGCTCTTCATGTACATCCCGAAGGGCTTTCTGCCATCAGAAGATACGGGGCGACTGTCCGGCTCCATTGAAGCGCCCGAAGGGGTTGGCTTCGACGCGCTGGCCGCGAAGGTTCGCGAAGTGTCGCTCATCGTGCAGAAGGACCCGAACGTGAAATTCGTGCTTGGCTCGGTGGGCGGTGGTGGCATGGGTGGTGGTGGTGGCAGCAACAGCGGCCGCCTGCAGCTCACGCTCAACGACCGCAGCACGCGGCCACACGTCGATGAAGTGATGCGCCAGCTCACCCGTGCCACGTCGAAGGTGCCCGGCGTGCAGGTGTTCTTCCGCAACAACCCCCCGATCAACATTGGCGGTCGTCGGGGCAACAGCGCGTACCAGATCTCCCTGCAGGCGTCCGACATTGCGTTGCTCTACACATCGGCACGTGCACTCGAAGCGCGCATGCGCGACCTGCCGGAGCTGGAGAACATTTCGAGTGACTTGCAGGTGGGCAACCCGCAGGTGGGCATTGAAATCGATCGCGAACGCGCGTCCGCACTTGGAGTGACCGCCAGCCAGATTGAACAGGCGCTCTATAATGCGTACGGATCCCGTCAGGTCTCCACGATCTACACCCAGACCAACCAGTACTGGGTGGTGCTGGAGCTCAAGCCGGAGTATCAGACCGACCCGACGGCGCTGAGTCAGCTCTTCATTCGGTCCAATACCGGGAGCCTGATCCAGCTCGGTTCGGTGGCGAAGTTCACCAAGGGCGTTGGTCCGCAGACCATTCAGCACAACGGTCAACTTCCGGCCGTCTCGATCTCCTTCAATACGCGACCCAATGTGGCGCTCGGCACCGCAGTTGACGCGGTGCAGCGGGAAGCGCGCGCGGTGCTGCCTTCCGATGTTAGCACCGCGCTCTCCGGAGACACGCAGGCGTTTGCTCAGGCGCAGAGTGGTTTGCTGGCGCTTCTGTTCGTGGCCATCTTCGTCATCTACGTCGTGCTGGGCATCCTGTACGAGAGTTTCCTGCACCCGCTGACGATTCTCTCCGGACTGCCGTTCGCGGCCGTGGGAGCGCTGATCACCCTGCTCATCTTCGGCAAGGATCTCAGCGTCTATGCGTACGTGGGCATCATCATGTTGATCGGCCTCGTCAAGAAAAACGCCATCATGATGATCGATTTCGCGATTGAGGCGGAACGGGAACACGGCATGTCCCCACACGATGCAATTCTCGAAGCGGCGCGCGTGCGCTTTCGCCCTATCACCATGACCACGATGGCGGCGCTCATGGGCACGCTCCCCATCGCGATTGGCTACGGAACCGGGGCCGAGTCACGCCAACCGCTCGGACTGGCCGTCGTGGGTGGTCTGGCGTTCTCTCAGCTCATCACGTTGTACGTGACGCCGGTGGTGTACACGTCGCTCGATGGTCTCAAGGCACGTCGCCAGCGGCGTCTCGCCTCGCGAGCGGTGACCGGACGCGGTGTGGATGCGGTGCCAGCCATGGGCGACTGACGGCCGGCTTCCGCTCGTTCGGATCGATCTCACGTCGGTCGCGGCGCTTTTGCGTTGCGGCCGACGACTCAGAACTCGATCTGCGTCCCCAGCTCGACCACCCGATTGGGCGGAATAGCGAAGAACTCCGTGGCCGAGCGTGCATTCCGCGCCATGATGGCGAACACAATCTTGCGCCAGCGCGGAATGGTGAACGGATCGCCCTCACGACCACGCGTCGGAATCAGGCGTTCGCGTCCAAGGAAGTAGCTCGTTTCCATGGGCCTGCAGCGAATACCCATCTGGTCAACGACCTCGAGCACCTGAGGAACGTTGGGCGACTGCATGAAGCCGTAGGTTGCGACCACGCGCCAGAATCCCTGACCCAGCGGCATGACGCGAACCCGTTCACTTGGGCTGGTTTCCGGCGCGTCGGACGTCTTCACGGACACGAGAAGCACACGCTCGTGCAACACCTTGTTGTGCTTGAGGTGATGCAACAGCACGGGAGGCACACCATCGTCGTTGCCGGTCATGAACACCGCGGTGCCGGCCACGCGATGCACTGATGAACGCTCGACGCCGTCCAGAAAGAGATTGATCGGCATCGAGCCCTCAGCGAGCCGCGTGTTCAAGAGCAACCGACCGCGCTTCCACGTCAACATGAGCACGAACAGCGCCAAGCCAATGACCAGCGGAACCCAACCGCCATTCGCGATCTTGGCGGCATTCGCGCTGAAGAACCCGATGTCCATCACGAGGAACGCACAGGTGACTGCCCACGCCTTCCACGCCGGCCAGCGAAAGCGCAGACGCGCGACGACATGGAAGAGCACCGTCGTGATCAGCATGGTACCGGTCACCGCAATACCGTATGCGGCGCCCAGCGCTGCCGTGTTCTTGAACGCCACCACGATCATCAGGCATGAAACCGCGAGGAACCAATTGACCTCGGGAATGTAGATCTGTCCTTCTTCAGTCTCCGACGTATGACGGACCTCCATGCGTGGGATGTAGCCCAGCTGAATGCCCTGCCGCGTGATGGAAAATGCGCCGGAGATGAGCGCTTGCGACGCGACGATCGCCGCCATGGTGGCGAGGATCAGGAGTGGAATCAGCAAAGCCTTGGGCGCGAGCAGGAAGAACGGATTCTCGACGGCAGCAGGGTCCCGGATCAGCAGCGCGCCTTGGCCGAAGTAGTTGAGCAACAGTGACGGGAAGACGAGCGCCAGCCACGCCACACGAATGGGTCTACGACCAAAGTGTCCCATATCCGCGTAGAGCGCTTCGCCGCCGGTGACCACGAGCACGACGGAGCCCAGCACAAAAAACGAGAGTGAGCCATTGGCTCTGGCGAAGGCCCACGCATACATCGGGTTGACCGATGCGAGTATCGATGGCGCCTTCGCGACCTCAATGACTCCGAGAGTGGCGATCGTAATGAACCAGACGGCCATGAGAGGTCCGAACAGCTTGCCCACGCGATCCGTGCCGACGCGCTGAGCAGCGAACAGCAAGAAGAGGATAATCACCGCAATCGGGACGATCAGCGTCGCGAAGCTCGGCAGAGCGATCTCGAGCCCTTCCATCGCGCCGAGTACAGACATGGCCGGCGTAATGATGCCATCACCGTAGAGGAGCGCCGTGCCAAAGAGCGCAAGCGCAACCAGCAGTCGTCCCCGATGACCACTACTGTCCGGGGAGCGGCGGGGAAAGATCAGCGCCAGAAGCGCAAAGGTGCCACCCTCACCGCGGTTGTCGGCGCGAAGAATGAAACTCACGTACTTGACACTCACGACCAACGTCAATGCCCACACGACCAACGAGAGAATGCCGAAGACGTTCTCCTGCGTCGGACGAAGTCCGTAGATCGGGCTGAAGCACTCTTTGAGCGCGTACAGTGGGCTTGTGCCGATGTCACCGTAGACGACGCCAAGCGCCGTCAGGGTGAGAATCCCGAGCCGTTTGCCGGTGGGATGTGGGTCGTGCCCATGCGACCGCTGCGTGGCGACAGCGGGGAACATTCCCGTATGGGCGTTGATCTCGCTGCCGAGTGGTGCCTCCGTCGCATCGAAGCCCCGGGCGGGGGAGCCGGTCGGCCCCGTCGGATGCCGGAGGGCGTCGGGCGGGGCGTCGGGCGGGGCGTCGGCCTGTGGCGCGCCGCCCGTGCTGCTATCGTGTGAAGCCTCCGCCCGTGGGGCGGGGGCTATCGGAGTCAAGTCGCTGTTCATAGTGGGTTGATGCTGAGCCGGAAATGTAGCGGGTTCTCGGCGGCGGCAGGTGCAACCCGTCTCGCTTCAGCGCGGCCTCGTCAGCGCAGTGATGTCGACCAGGCCGTTGCGTGTGCTCCGATACCTCGCCTCCGGCCACGCCGCGCAATCGCGACGCTACTCGTATCGCAACGCGGTGATCGGATCCAGTTTCGCCGCTCGCCGGGCCGGCCACACGCCAAAGACCACGCCAACGACGGCCGAGAAGACGAACGCGAGCACGACCGACTGTGACGAAATTTCCGTGGTGAAGTTGGCGAACTTGCTGAGCGCGAGCGCCCCCCCGCTGCCCAGCGCAACGCCGATGGCGCCGCCAAGCAGGCAGAGCACGATGGCCTCAATGAGAAACTGAAAGAGGATGTTCATGCTGGTCGCGCCAAGCGCTTTCCGGACGCCGATCTCGCGTGTTCGTTCAGTGACGGAGACCAGCATGATGTTCATGATGCCGATGCCGCCCACAATCAGCGACACTGATGCGATGCCGGCCAACAGTGACCCGAATACCGCGCTGGTCTCCGCCGCGGTGGTCAGAAAGTCGGCCTGATTGCGGATCTGAAAATCGTCGTCGCGCTCCCGGGGCGTCTTGTGCTCGCGACGAATGATCTTCTGCACCTCGGCCATCGCTTCCGGAATTTTCTCCTCGGAAACCGCCAGCACAGAGATGTTGCGAACACGGTCGCTGCCAATCACGCGGAAGCGCGCCGTATTCAGAGGAATCAGCACCTGATCATCCGGATTCTGAAACGGGCTGGTCTGTCCCTTTCCCTTCAGCACGCCGATGACGGTGAACTGAATGCCGCGTATGCGCACGGTCTCGCCAACGATGGCTTCAGGGTTCTCCACGCCGAGATTGGTGAGTACCTGTGGGCCAAGCACCGCGAGGCGCTGCTTTCCGGCGTCTTCCTGCGTGGTGAACATTCTCCCGGCCAGCAGTTCGTACTTGCGAACCGTCAGGTAGTTGGCTGTCGTGCCAACGATCTGCGTACTGGTGTTCTTCGACGCGAATTGGAGCTGCAGTTGCCGAGACATTTCCGGCTGCACGGCCGTGATGAGCAGTCCTTGTTCCTCGAGCGCCTGTGCGTCGGCCATCGTCAGCTTGGCCCGATCCGACTCCGACGCAACGCCACGCGCCTGGACCTGTCCCGGTGAAATCGAGAGCAGCGTCGTGCCAAGCGCAGTAATGCGCGACTTGATGGCGCTCTGCGCGCCGCGTCCGATGCCATCCATCGCGATCACCGCGCCAACGCCGATGACGATGCCGAGCATGGTGAGCAGCGATCGCAGCTTGTTGGCGCGCAGCGCCGTGAGTGCGACGCGAAAGACCTCGGCGTAGAGCATCAGCGCGGACCGGGAGGTCGACCGCCGCCCCCACCGCCTGTTGGAGCGCCGCCTGCTGGAGCACCGCCACCACCTCGTGCCGGTTGCTGCTGCACGCCGGGAACACTGGACATGCTCCGGAAGCGATCGTTCGCCTGCTCACGCTTGGCCTGGAGCGCCGCTACCGCGAGCGTGGCCACAGTCTCGCCCTCTTTGAGCCCGCTCAATACTTCCGAGTAGTCGTAGTTGGCGGCACCAAGTCGAACAATACGTGGCGCAAAAACGCCGGGCGCGGTCTGGACGAACACAAGACCGGAGCGTGCGCGAATCACGCTCGTGCCGCTGCGTTCACCACCGCCTCCGCTGCCGCCACCACCGCCTCCGCCGCCACTTCCGCGGCCACTTTCGCGACCTGTTGTCACGGCCCTGCGGCCCGCGTCCACGGAAGGCTTCGCAGCGGTTCCCATCGGCACAGACTGCGTCGTCGGCGCATCGGCCGTCGGTTGCCCGGTGCCTCCATTTCTCCCGCCACGCCCGGATCCCATCTTCGACTGTGCGTCACGCACCATCGCCACCACGGAATCGGGATTGAGCCCGACGAAGGTTGCCGCAGTCGCGGCTTCGCGGAGTGACCGGACGGCGTCGTTGGCCACGGCGACGACGTTCTCTCGACGCTCGATGAGCAGCGACACCTCGCCGTTCATTCCCGGCTTGAGAAATCCTTCGCTGTTGTCCAGCGAGATAATGACGGGGAACATCGTGACGCTCTGCATGACCACGGCCTGCGGTTCGATCTTTTCTACGGTGCCCTGAAACGGTTTGTCCGGATATGCATCGACGGTGACACGCGCGGGCTGTCCGCCCTTCACGTTGCCAATATCGGTTTCGTTGACCAGCGCACGCATGCGCACCTTGCTCAGATCCGCCATCTGCAACAGGGTGGTCCCGCCGCCGAACGCACCAGTTGCTGACGTGATCACCTGTCCCAACGCCACGGGCTTGGCGATGATCGTGCCGCTGACCGGCGCAACCACGGTCGCATCTTCCAGTCGCTGCTTGGCCAGATCGAGGTTGGCGTTGGCGCGGATCACTTGTCCCTGCGCCTGCGTCTCAGCGAGGTTCGCCGCTTCGAACTCTTGTGTGGTGATCACGCGGGTCTTGTACAACTCATCGGATCGCACTTTCTGCGCCGTCGCGTTCTCCAGTGCCGCCTGCGCCGAGCGCTGGTCGGCCTGCGATTGGTCGTACTGGTTCTTTACGTCGCGCGTGTCCACCTGCACAAGCAGATCACCCGCGCTGACCTGCGAACCGGTTTCCACGGGCATCTTGGTGATCAGGCCGGACGCCTTCGACTTCACCTCGATGACGTTGATGGGCTCGACCGCCCCCGTCGCCTGCGCGTCAACCACGATCGTGCGGCGATCGACCACGACCGTGCCGACGATCGGCGCTGCTTCTTTTTTCGTCGCGCAACCAACAAGCAGCGTGGCCGCCCACGCCAGCGTCATGACGCCAGGCGCACGGCGCACGGTGCGCGACAGGAGTGACGTGGGTACACCGGCACGCGGACCACGGGCCGCGGTCACAGCTCGCGACCGAGCAACGACGACAGCTGCGCACGCGCAACCCGGCCATCGAACCGCGCTTGAATCAGTGCCTGCCTGGCAACGTTCAGTTGCGTTTGCGACGTGAGCAGGTCCAGCA
>JANNEV010000422.1:0-3461 GCA_031379145.1 Gemmatimonadaceae bacterium | reverse complement strand
GTCCACCACCTGCCCAACCACCGCCACCGCGCCATTGACCCGTACGCGTCCCTCGGCGACGGCGCGATCCGCCTCGCGGCGCGACGCGAGGCCCGCACGCGCCACAGCGCGCTGCACGCGCATAGTGTCTTCCGCGACCCCCTTGATCGTCCCACCCGCGCCGCCTGATCCAGCGACCACCGGCGCCGCGCGCTTCGGTGCGGCCTTGCGGACGCGCGCGGGACGATCGTCCGCCGGGCGCGGTGGCGTCTTGACCGGGGCATTGGACCGCGAGGCCGGATTGGCGTTCGGCCGCCCCTTCGCCGAACTGCGAGGCCCCTTCCGTGCGCCGGATCGATCGTCGCCGCGCGTCACTCCGCGACCACGGACTGACCTGCACCGCGGAGCGCGATGGCCAGCTCGTCAGCTCTCGGCAGCTCCTCAAGGTGACGCAAACCAAACTGTTCCAAAAACTGCGCGGTGGTTCCATACAGCAACGGGCGACCGATCCCCTCGCTGCGTCCGACAATGTCGATCAGCCCGCGCTCGTGCAGTGACTTCAGCACGCTCCCAACGGCCACGCCACGGATTTCCTCGATCTCGGCTCGACCGATCGGCTGCCTGTACGCGATGATGGCCATGGTTTCGAGCGCCGCAGCGGACAGTCGCTGCGGACGTACCGCCACCTGCGCGCGTTCGATCGCCTCAGCGTATTCGGCGCGTGTCAGGATTTGCCATCCACCACCTTGCTCCACGAGTTCGACACCGTGCCCGTCGACGTCGTAGTGCTCCCGCAGCTCTTCCAACGCCGCTGCAACGGCCGCCGGGCTCGACTCGACATCCAACGCGGCCAGCGCGTCGAGCGAAATGGGTCGAGCGGCAGCGAACAACGCCGCTTCAAGCAGCTTCGCTAATGGCGTCACGGTGGATCTCCACGTTGGCAAAGGGACGGGGCTGCGCGATCCGCACTTCGCCCAGCTTCGCCATTTCGAGCAACGCGAGCAATACGGAGAGAATCTGCCAGGGTTCGGCGTCACGCCCGATCAAGTCGGACCAACGCGCGTCTCGACGGACGGCCAGTAACGTACGAATCGTACCCATCGCACCGGCCACGTCGATTGCCCGCGGCACGACATCGTGCACCGTCGGCTCCTTGGTCGTACGCAGCACGCGATCCACCGCGGACAGCAGCTCTCCGAGCGTAAGCGAGAGCGGTGCCGAGAGCGGTGTGATGTCCGCAGCCTGCGGCACCCACCGCCGGCTGAACTGGTGCCGACGCTCTTCACCGCGATGCACCAGCAGGTCGACCACTTCGCGCATTTGCTGATACTCCAGCAGGCGACGCACGAGTTCCGCTCGCGGATCTTCCCAAGAGTCCTCACCGTCGGCGCGCGGCAGGAGCATCTGCGCCTTGATACGCAGCAGTCGCGCGGCCATCTCCAGGTAGTCGGCCGCCTCGTCGAGCCCGAGCGAACCGATCCGTGCCAGAAACTGCTCCGCGATGCGCGCGATCGGGATGTCGTAGATGTCAAGCTGCTCATCTCGAATCAGCGACAGCAGCAGATCGAGCGGGCCGGTGAAGTGAGCCAACTCGACCACGAAGGTCGGGGCGTCCACGTCATGGACGCGGAAATTGGGAGCAATCACGCGCCGAAGGGGTTGGGGAGCAGGTACGGAAAATACAGCGACTGCGCGAGGCCCTGCAGGACATACGCCGGACGGAGCCAGGCATCGATGACGCCTCGACCGAAGTACAGCAGACCGAACAGAATCAGGAAGCCTGCGCCCGCCAGACGTTGATAGGCCAACGACCACTTGGGCGGCAGGAGATACTTGAAGACATGCGATCCATCCAGGGGCGGGATCGGCATGAGATTGAACAGGGCCAGAATGAGGTTGATGAATACGCCGCCCACAAACATCTGCTGCAGAATCGCCAGCGGCCGCATGAGCCCCGGCGCCGACTGCCCGATCAATCCGATCACGATGATCAACGGCACGATGATCAGGGCGATGAGCAGATTGGTGGCGATGCCGGCCATGGACACGATGATGTCACCGCGACGATAGCTGCGATAATTCCGGGGATTCACCGGCACCGGCTTGGCCCCGCCGAAGATCGGAGCCCCAATCAGCGCCAACATGGTAGGCAGCAGGAGCGTCATGAACGGGTCGATATGCTTGAGCGGGTTCCAGGTGAGTCGCCCCAGCTGGTACGCGGTCATGTCCCCCTGCTTGAACGCCGCATACCCATGCGCGTATTCATGCGCGACCATGGAAAAGAGCAACACTGGTGCAAAGAGGACCAACTGCTCGATTCTATCCAACGCGGCGGGGGCGAAGGGTCTCACGACCGGTGATTGCAAGCAAGCGTCTTCCACAACCTAGTTGTGGACAACCCGGGTGTCAAAACGCGCGTGACCAGGTCCGGCAGAAGACACTCTACCCTGGTTCTTGACCCAACTCACGATGCGCGATACGTTTATCTGTCTGTCGAGGATCGCCTCGGCGCTCTGGAGCCGGTGTCACCGGTTTGTCCCGTTTCTCTGCTTCGCAGCTGGAGAGTTTTTCGTGCCGAATATCAAGTCTTCAAAGAAGGATTTGCGGAAGTCGCGTGCAGCGGCCGTGCGCAATCGTGCGCAGCGTTCTGCGTTGCGTACGGCCGTCAAGCGGGCGAAGACGGACGGCGCGAATGCAACGGAACAGTTGAGCGCGGTGTCGCTCCTCGATCGGTCTGCGCGCAAAGGTCTCATCCATCGGAACACGGCGGCTCGCCAAAAGAGCCAGATCGCGAGACTCGCTGCAAAGACTGCTTGAATTTTCAGGGGCGGCAGCACAAGAAGGGGCCGGAATCCACGCGATTCCGGCCCCTTCTGTTTATCCCGCAACATGCAGCACTCGCTCAGAACGCGGCCAACTCTCCGCCGCACCGCTCGCAGTACCACTCGGTCGGAAAATTCATGGTTCCGCATTCCGTGCACCGCAGGGTCTTCTGCTGATCATTCGCCGACGCGGTGCGGCCAGTGCCGGACGTGGCTGATGGATCGATCACCGAGCGCAGGAACGCCAGATCATCGAACGTGTCCCGCGAGGAGTCTGGCTCGGCACTGCCCGGCGCCGGAGCCGGCGCCTCGAACGGCGATCGCGCACGAGCTTCACCATCAGCCGCGAGCGTGAGCTCATCGGTCAGATCCACCGATCGACCCGGTAGAAGCGTCTCGTTGTTCGGCACTGGCGGAACCGACGAGAACAGGGCCAGAGCCTCGTCGAAATCCGCTCCGTCGAGATCCTCCGGCTCCACCGGCTCCCGGTCGAATCGAGCCTCACGTGCGACGTCGCCGTCGAACGGAGACGATGCAGTCGTTGCGACATCAGGACGCGCAAACGGGGACGCTGCGGTGCCGACCTCCGCAATGCTCTCTTCTGCCGTCTCGTCAGTCCCGGGGCGGGCTTGGTCGAAGTCCGGCGTCGGCGCTTCGCTC
>JANNEV010000400.1:0-38246 GCA_031379145.1 Gemmatimonadaceae bacterium | reverse complement strand
GAATCGCCGTGCGCGATATTCATTGTCCGCGTTGAACTCGAGCTTCCACTCCTCCGTGACACGGTTCGCGCCGAGGGCGCCGGACAGCCGATACTCTCCGGATCGACTCTCCGACTCGGTATTTCCGTTCAACCGTGCACGATACACCCACAGATTCCATGGGTCTTTCGGCGGCCGCAGCGCGCGGCCTTCCTCGCCAACCGGCACGTCGTACGAAACGCGAAGGCGATCGATCAGGCGAGCACCCTGTGCGTCCCGTGCAAGGCGCGCCACCAAGCCTACATGCACCATGCGCGACAGGTTTCTGCGGCGCATGTCCTCACTCAAGTTTGGCGGCGTGGTGGTCACGAGGGTGTCGGTCCGGCCTTCGAAACGACGCTGCCCGATAAACTGCAGGGTGTACTCGCCGCCACCGGCACCGGTCCCGATCCGCGTGACAAGCAAGTGGATGTCTGCGTCAAGCCGATCCTGCGTGAATACGGCGTACGGATGTTCGGTGATCAGGAAGTTCCGGTCACAGCCACCCGAAGGACAGTCGAGAAAGACCTTCACGCGCACATCGCCGGGAGCTGGCTGCGCCAGCGTTCCCATCGGATAACCGAACAGCACGCAAAGCGCGAGTGCACGCAACGCGCGACACAATAAGCAGAGGAAGGACAGCATCCAGGGAAAATAGACCGTGCCGAAGCAATACGCCGCACCTCTCCGCATCAACGCTCCGCGGACCGGACCGCGCACCCGACCGCGCAGCGGCGCGTGTATGCGAAGCGGATCTTGCGGAAGCACGGTCTTCTGCCAGGCAGGCAGAACCCGACACAGAGACCGAGCTGGAGGAGGCCGAAGTGCTTTCGAAGGCGTGGATCGTTGCCTGGAGGCAGTGACGTGCCGACTTCCTGACACTCGTGACGGCGACGCCCCTGCGCAGCGCGTCGCCGTCCGTTCAACCCGTAATATGCCTCCTACGAACTATCGGCGACGTCGGAGACTGTCAGCCCTGACCGTGATGAGCTCTACGGAAAAGCCGGGCGCAGGTCGCACCGAGTCAGCGCCTGCTGCGAAGCCAGGATCCGGTCGCACCGAGTCAGCGCCTGCTGCTCGTTCTTCCAAACGCGCCACGCAGACGTAGCCTGGTGCGGGGCGCACCGAATCCTTGGTGAAGCCTTCCTCATCGGCGGAGTAGCAAACCTCCTGGGTGCATGCGCTCAGGATAGCTGCGCCAGTCAGCGTGCCGATCATCATCAGTCGCACAATTGCGCTGCGTTGCATCTGATACCTCCGGTCGAGAGGGAAGACCAACAGAAAAGACCCAGAGGGCAGACCGGGGCGCCGCGCCCCTTGCTCCCACCGAATCACTACCGACTCATGGCGGGCGCTGGTGCCCGCATCACGAGTCCACGAAGCGGATAGTGCTGTGGCGGCATCCGAAGTGGTGCCCGCAACGCGGCACGCATCCGTTCCGCTTGCGCCGTGCGTCCGCTCGCGGACAGCACCTGTGCCGCCAGCCAACGCAAGGCGATACTGCTGGGGCGATCCACCGCGAGGGGATCGTGTTCGCCGGCGGTCGCCAATTCAACGATACGTGCACCTGTCGCGAGCGTGTCAGCGCCCGCCGCCATCAAGTAGTCCAGATACGGCAGGCCCGCACCGAGCGACCTCACCACGAGCGGGCCGCGTGCCAACAGCGCACTACGCTCTCGCTCGGCCCTCTCGAGATCACCACGTTGCGCCGCATACACCGCCCGTGTGAAAACTCCACCAACCGAGGAATCGGCAATCATGGAAGCTGGGAGCGGCCATGCCGGTCGCACCCGGCGCGTGAGGTCGAAGAGCAGTTGCGCGTGGACGTACAGACGTTGCGTTCCTCCATGTGCGGCGGCGATGATTCGGCCGAGTCGCAGGATGGCACGCGCAGTATCTCCCATCGCAACTCGCGCGCCGATCGCGTGAAGATGCGCGCTTGCCCGAACGTACCCTTCGGTCTCGGGTGCATCCGCCACTCGCTCAGCGAGGACGGCCAGCGAGTCCCACTGGTCGGTGGCGTTCAGCAGCATCAGATCCATGTACTGCGCGTCCGGTCCCGTGAGTCGAGCGGCGACGCGACGTGCGCTGTCGCTCTTTCCGACGACCACGAGTTCTGCTGCGTAGTTGAGCAGCTCAATCTGTTGCGGTCCCAGATTGAACGGATCGATCGCGAACGCTCGCTCCAGCGCCTGCAGCGCTTCCTCGTGCCGTCCAAGCGCCGACATGCAGAGCGCCAGGTTGTTCCAGGCGTTTGCCGACAGGGGACGTTGCTCGAGATAACGTCCATACCAGCGCACGGCGCTCGCCGGATCATACCCGGTTTGAAAGGCTTCATCTCCGCGCAGGCGATCGGCCTCGGGAGCAGGCAGCCGTTCCGCATGCGCGATGGCACGAGCGAAGGCAAGTCGCGCCGAGTCCGGTTGCCGCAACGTGACATAGTTTCCTGCGATCACTCCCCACGCCTCGGCAAAGGCCGTATCCAGCGCGACCGCCTGCAGCAACAGATGGGTACTGCCATCCACGTTGCCCCGCCAGTTGGCACGCATTGCATCCGAGTACAGCTTGAAGGCCGCAAAGGAGGGCGTGCTGACGAACGCGTGCTGTTCACCGGGTCCACGCGAGACCGAACGGTCACCGAGCTCTGCGCGCAGCTCCCGCGTGATGCGGGCGATCCCCCGCAGCAGTTCATTATCGCCAAGGCCGAGCGTTGACGCCCGATTCGCGATCGTGAGACCGTCGGCGGCATCCACCAGGCTGACGGTCAGCGAGATGCGATCGGCCGCGAGTCGATGGACGGTTGCGGAGACGAACACTTTGACGTCGGAGCGCATCGCCACTTCCCGGGCGCGCTGGGAGTTAAGCGTTGTGGTATCCGGAAGGGCCGACGCACGGAGCGCACGCCGAACCTGATCGGATGACACCACCGCAAGACTCGGCGACTGACTGAACTCCGACCGCAACAACTCCTCGATCGCCGCGCCGAGTTCCTGTTCCGGTGCCGAGGTTTCGACCCGACTCACAAGCAGCCAGCTCGGCGCGGATGGTGTGGCGGGCCTTCGTGTCGTGACGTAGAACGCGCCAGCGAGCAGGATGACCGCAAACGAGGCGAGAACGCCCCAACGCACTCGTGATGGAGGCGCTCCCGTTGGCCGGGCCCAGTCGTGCGACGGTTGCGGGAGCGCCCGCGAGAACTCTGCCGCACTCGCGTATCGGTCGGCCGGTTCGAGCGCCATCGCTTGTTCAATGCACGTGAGCAGCGACGGTGCAAGCTCCGGATGATCTGCCGGCGACGCGACGAGCGATGCCTTGCCTGTGGCCGCCCGGTGCAGGCGTATCGCCGCAGATACGGGCGGTGATCCGGTCAGAAGCTCGTAGAGTACGCAGCCCACGCTGTAGATATCACTCGCCACGCCGACGGGATGCCAACCGCTCACCTGCTCGGGGCTCATGTACGCAGGTGTTCCGACCATCATTCCCGCATCGGTGATGCCCTGCGAGCGTTCCTGTGATTGGCGCGCGATGCCAAAGTCCGCCAGGCTGACCGAGTCGCGCGCCAACATAATGTTCGACGGCTTGATGTCGCGATGCACGACCCCAGCATCATGCGCATGCGTCAGTGCGGCAAGCACATCGGTGATGATGCGTACGGCCTCTGGCACCGCGAGCGCACCAGTGCGCTGCAGCCGGTCGCGTGCCGACTCGCCGTCGATGTACGGCATGACGAAGAACGTCCACCCATCGGCCTCACCCGAATCGAACAGCGGTATGATGTTCGGGTGACGCAGGTTCGCGGTCAGGCGGATTTCCGCACTGAAGCGGCGAGCACCGATGCGGGTCGCCGTCTCCGGATGCAACACCTTGATTGCGACAGGACGGTCGAGTCGTTCATCGTGCGCGAGATAGACGACCGCCATCCCACCGCGCCCAATCTCCCGCCCGATCCGGTAGCGCGAGGCGAGCAGGCTCGGAAGCGCGAGTGGCGGCGGTGCGTGTTCCTCCAGCAGTGTGGAATCCACTATTCCTGCCCAACGGTCGAGCTCTTCGTGGGGCTTGGCACGGCTTACAAGCAGCCGTTCCACCTCCTCCCGAAGTGCAGGGTCACCTGCACACTCGCGCGCGAGATACGCAGGCCGTTCGGTCTCCGGCATGTCGAGCGCCGCGTCGAGCAGCGGTTCGATGCGGGCCCATTGCGTCGGGGAGGAGGTATCTCCGAGCGCTTCCCGGTCGGGGATGCCCATACCGCTATCCACCCAACGATGGCTGAAGGAGCGCGCGCGCCTTGGTGCGATCGACGAGGCGCTGTTTTGTGACCCTGGCTGCCAGTGCGAGAAAATGCGCGCGGTCCGTCCTGTTCGCGTTCAACCCGTCGGCACGCTTGCGATACGCTTCGTTCGCTGCCGCGGTCGGCACCAACCCGGCGTCCCTCGACGACGAGCGGTGCATGCGCGCGAGGTGATGCCTCGCGATGAGGCGCAATGCGTCGTGGACGACGGGAACGATTTCGTCGAGCGCCGGCCGAGCGCGCGGGCGAGTATGCCCCGGAGTCGTCAAGGCCGTCCTGGTGTCCGTCGTCCGATCGAGCGTCGGCGCCATGTCGTGTCTACCGGGAGTCTCTCGTGATGTATCGAACCGAGGCTCGTACCGACCGTGCAACTGCATCAACCTCGGACTACGTGGACGGGAGCGCAAGCGTCCGCAGTCGTGGTGCGTCAGCTGGCTCCTCCTTGCCGACTCTGTGTCCGATTTTGCGTTCCGTGGGAAAGGGCGCCCGCTGATCGATACGCGAGGCACGGTCCCTCTCCGCGTGCTTCTGCTTGAGCTCGTCATGTCGACCGGCGCGGTCACTGCCATCGCCGATATCATCACGCTTGACCAGCTGTGCGCGGCTGGATGGGATGCCTTGGTTGCCACCCCGATGGTCGGGACCGGACCGCAGCGCAGGCGAGGCGCGATGGCGGTAGTCGTGTTTCCGGAGACGGTGGAATCGGACGAGGAGGAGCGCGCCCCGAGCCACACGTGTCGAATTTGTCACCGGCGCAGTCGCCACCATCGACGACATCACGCGCGTTCGTGCGGTGCACGACCTCGAGGCACCCCTCGACGTCATTAGATGCGAGCGCAGCACGGGTGAGCAGCGCCAGCTCTGGCTCACCACGAACGGATCGGGACGGGGACGACGGCATTGTGCCGCGGGACTATTTCATTCCTGCCCCCCACGCCGCAAAGCCCGGCGCGAGCGTCTCCAGCCGCGCCAACAGCGCCTCCTGCGATGCGATCGGCGCGGCACCACGCGGGAACGTTGCGCGCAACGTGCGCAGAAAGCCGACGCCATGCCGCTCGTACACGGCCGCCACCTGTTGCTGGAATCGCGCCTGATACCACACGTAGTTGAGCGAGCCGACGCCGAAGTACAGCCGCTCGAACGTCGCGATCGTGCGATGCTCTGGCTGCACGGCATCGATGTAGCCTTGCAGGATCCCTTCCCAGAGGTGGGCCTGCTGCGGACGCGTGGCGCGCAGAAACGCATACGCGACGTACGTCGCCAGCCACTCGTTGAACCACTTCGACCGCACCGAAATTCCATAGGCGGCTGCGAGAGCGTGGCCGAGTTCATGCAGGCCGACAAGATGGACGTACCGGCGTGATGCCTCGGGCCACGTCAGGCCGGCCGCGCCGACCAGGCGTCGCGCCGCATCGGACACGCCCGCCTCGATGCCAAGGGCGTCGTTGGCGGCGACGTTATCGTCGGTGGCCGGAAGAAATGCGACCGGCGGCGTACCTTCCACACCCGGTATGCCGTACGGCTGCCAGGTGATGATACGCTCCCACGTGGTCCGTTCGAGCACCGCGAGCGACAGGGCCGGCGCCACGCCCAGCGAGTCGGCAAACAATCGCAGCGCGTCTTGCACCAGCGCGCGCAGTCGCAGCGCTTTGGCCTCGTGACCCGGCTCGAAGTACACGGTGATGCGATCGGTGCTGCTGGGCGTGCCGAGCGCCTGCACCCGGGTGAGCAGGTCGCGGGGAGGTGCGTCCTGGGCCACGGCCTGGGGCGGGAGCGACAGCAAGCCGACCACGACGGCCGCCGCAAGCCGCGGTCGGGTGGAGCGAGACGGGGCGACTCGACGGGCCGCACTGGGAGGCCGCGCCCGGAACGGCGCGATAGAGGAAGTCTCTGGCATGGTGTCGGGCATGATCGGCTCGGAGTGCAATGGTGAACGGAGCGCGCGATTCGCGAAGGAGGTGGCAAAAGCCGCCTCGTACCCGTCGAGCTGCTTGCTTGTCGCGACTTGCGGCAGACGCGACCTTCCACTCACGCTACGGTGTTCGCGCGACCGGAGCGTGATCCAGCCGTGATCGGAGCTCCGTGCGCTCGTGATCTCACGTTTTTTCGCACAATCCGAGCCCGATGATCACCGTCACCGCCTTGGGAGCGCTCGATGTTCGCGATGCGGCGCGAGGGTCGCTGGCCACGCTGCTCGCCCAGCCACGACGGGCGGCGTTGCTGGTTTACCTGATCGTGGAGGGTGGCGACCGCTTTGTCTCGCGCGAGACACTGCTGGGAGTGTTCTGGCCGGAGTCGGACGAATCGAGGGGCCGTGGAGCGCTGCGGCAGGCGCTGGCGTTCCTGCGTCGAACGCTGGGCGAGGACGCCATCACGACGCGTGGCGACGACGGGGTGGGCGTCGACCCGGAGACGGTCCGATGCGACGTTCCGTCGTTTCTCGCCGCGCTGCAGGCGGGTGAGATGACAGCGGCGCTGTCGCTCTACCGGGGCGAGTTTCTGGCCGGGCTGCTCATCGACGAGGCGCCGGCCTTCGACCAATGGTCCGCCGCGCAGCGCGAGTCGCTGGCCCGCCGTGCCGCCGACGCGGCTGGTCATGCCGCCGAGTACGCGGCGGCGCGGGGCGACTGGAGCGAGGCGATCGCCCGCGCTCGGCAGGCGCAGGCGTTCGCGCCCCGAAGCGAGGAGCACCACCGCCGGCTCCTGTCGTGCCTCGCCGGAGCGGGCGAACGGGCCACAGCGCTGGAAGAGCATACGCGATTCGCCGCCCGACTCGCCGAAGACCTCGAGGTCGTGCCATCGCCGGCGACGCTGGCGCTGGTGGCCACCCTCCGTCAGCCACCGACGGTGGGGGTCGCGGTCCGGCCATCCTCGTCCGTATCGCCACCGGCATCGCTCTCGCCGGCGACGCCGCCGTCTGCCGTCGCGAGCGGCGCGTCCCGGTGGGCGAGTGCCGAGGCAACGGCTGATTCGCCAGGCCGTGTGACGGCGCTCCGTGCCACGACCTGGATCGCGGCCAGCGTCATCGCCGTGGCCGTCGTTGCGGTGTCGCTGCTGGCCGTCGTCACGCTTCGGCCGAATGCGGGCCGAGGCGCTCCGGCCGAGACGCCGGCGACAGTGTCGCGGTCAGGACCGGAGCGGATGAGTCCGTCGCGAGTCCTGGTGCTGCCACTGACCGACGAAACGCGTGACACGTCGCTGACGGCGGTCGGACGGTTGGCGGCGGACTGGATCACCGAGGGCATTGCGCGCGTGGAGGGGATCGAGGTGGTACCCATGATGGCGGTGCTGACGACCGAACGCGGCCTGCCGTCTGAGCCGGGTCGCGGCACGAGCGCGCGTTGGCAGCAGGTGGCACGAGACGTTGGCGCGGGGGTGGTCGTCCGCGGGGCCGTGTACCGGGAGCAGCGCATGCTCGAGTTGCAGGCTCAGGTGCTCGATGCGGCGACGGGACGCGTGCTGCTGCCGGTGGAGCGGGTGCGCACGCCGGTGGACAGCGTGATCGCCGGCGTGGACCGGCTGCGGACGCGCGTGGTCGCCGCGCTGGCGCCACTCGCGGATACGGTGACGCATCTGCGACGCGCGCTCGCACCGCCGACCTACGAGTCGTATCGACTGTATGTCGCGGGGCTGGAAACGTTCGTCAACGGTGATGCGCGTGGCGCGTTGTCTTTGTTCACTCGCTCCGCTGGCGCGGACAGCACGTATCCGATGCCGCGCATCGCGGCGACGATCATGTACCTCAATCTCACCGACGCCACCAGCGCCGAACGATTGCTGGTGTCGCTGCGCGCCGAGCGCGATCGACTGGGGCCACTCGAGCAGAGTACGCTCGACATGACGCAAGGGTTGCTGGCGGGTGACCTCGCGGCGACCTACGACGCCGTGGTCCGTCAGGCGCGCATCGCACCGGGCACGATCGGCGAGTACATGGTTGCCGAGATTGCGCGCAAGATGAATCGACCCTTGGAAGCGGTGCGCGTATTGCGCGCGTTGGGTCCGGATCACGGCGAGTTGCGCGGCTGGTCGGCATACTGGCGCGAACTGACCTTTGCCTTGCACATGCTGTCGCGGCACGACGAGGAGCTGGCCGCGGCGCGGGAGGCGGAGCGACGCTATCCCACCGATCCGTTCATCGCGCAGTACCGCGTTCGTGCGCATGCGGCGCAAGGCGACCGCGCGGGGATGCAGGTGGTGCTGCGTACGGTCGCGTCGTCGCGCTCGGCCTACGGCAGCGGAGCTGCGCTGCGCCTCATCGCGCTGACCGAGTGGCTCGCGCACGGACACGCGGGAGGTCCGGCACTCGCCAGTGAAGTCGTGGCCTGGTTCGATTCGCTGCCCGCCGCTGTTCAGGATTCTGCGCGCATTCGCCAATACCGTGCTCGAGCGCTCCTGCTTGCGGACCGACCGGAGCAGGCACGGTTGGTGTTGCAGCCGCTGCTCGCGCGAGGTGCCACTCCATCGTTCAGCGCGCTCGGTCTTGCCGGCGTGAGCGCCGCGGCCATTGGTGATCGCATCGATGCGCGGCGATGGATGGCCACGATTGCGTCGCGCGCGCGCGCGTTGACTGCGCCCGAGCGCGGCCTGTCGTGGGGCGAGTCGAGCTATTGGAGCGCCGTGATTGCGGCCGCGTGCGCGGATTCGTCCGGCGCACTCGACCTGCTGCGTCAAGCGCGTCGGGAAGGGATGGGGATGGAGCCGACGGTGCATGCGGAGCCGGCGTTCGCCGCACTGCGGGGCTGGGCGCCGTTTGCCGCGCTCCTGTCGCCAGAGGTCGAAGGAGACTCCGGCCCTCGCGCGCAACCGCGGTTTCGGTAGCGGGTCCACCGGCGGGTGGCCTCGGGCGGCGCGAGTCGCGGTGCGGGGGCGATCAGGGGTGGCGTATCAGCTGCTACGGGCTCGGCCTGACGTCGCATCCCGGAACGGGATCCCGGAACCGGATCTCGCGCGGGCGGTTGGCGTACCAGCCGAAGTACCGCCTGGTCACGTGGCCTTGGTCGCGTACAGTGCCGGGTTAGCCGAGTGGCAAACGTGCGGTCCTCCTCGGGCACCCAGACGATCGCGCGAGGTCGTGCACGGGCCACGACACAAAGGTCCAATCGGGCCGGACGCCGCCGTCAGTCACGAGCAGGTGCAACAGCAGATGCCAGTTCGCCCGCGACCCATGCGTCTGCATGGCATGCCACGATTCCGACGGCGCGGTCACGCTCGCCCGTCAGCGTGCGCACGACCGGCCGGCGCGACAACGGGGTGCCACGGGCCATACCGCCATTTATGCGGGACCGGTGCCGGTTTTCGAACAAGGTACAGCTGGATCCGTCGGTCGAGGACGCGGTTTTCCCACACGGTCCGAACCGGCGGGTCGCTCCGTTGGGTCCGTTCGCCTTTGGTGCGGTGATCTTCCAACAGGGTTGGCGAGAGCCGGACACCATTCAATACGCCGCCCACCACGGCGCGCAGTTGGTGCTTCATGCGCACGTCGGCCGTCGCGAATTCCGACGGAACACTGCTCACGTACCAGCCATGTGAGGTAAGGCGGTCGGTGTGTTCGTGCTGGCGCTGCTGGTTGAACGACTCACGCGTGCCAGCCGCTCGCAGATCGGACCGATGGTCTGGCATATCCCGACCATCAGCGTCGCGGCGTTTCCCCCGGTTGGTAGCATGAAGTTGGACGCTGGTTGTCATCGCCCGAACACCGCGGCGGCCTCGGAAAGGTCGGTCGTACCGTGCCTCCGACAAGGGCCACAACTGCCCCGTGCGCATTACTGCAACATCGACGCCATTCGAGCGTGCGATACCGCAGTGGTGAGCAACAAGCCCCGCCACCATGCACGATGTCTGTGACGGGTTTTGGGGCAGGAAGCATGCACGCCAGAAACACGTCCGCGGCGAGGGAACACATCTGCGACGCACGCTTTGGTAGTAGTGGGCGCACTGTCGGCGCGCCAATCCACGGTGGCCATCTCCTGCTTCCCGGGTCCATGTCGTTTACGATCGGCTTGCTCGTCGTCACGTTCTTTGCGTCTCTCGGCGGACTCGGGCTATTCATCTGGTCCATGTCGAACGGACTGTTCGGTCCGGAATCGGCTGCGAGTCGGGTGATTTTTGGTGCGAAGGAAATCGGGCTGGCCGAGGAGCCTGCGGCCGCAAGTGTCGCCGGACAGAATGCGCTGCAGGAGACGATGAATCGCACCGGACACACCGGCGAATTCTCCGTCCTGACGGAAGAGGAGGTGAATGAGCGCCTCGCGCAGGACGCCTCAGGCAAATGGCCGGTGTTGTTGAGCATCGGCTTCGCCGTGGTGTGGCTGATCATTGCGTCGGTGTTCGGACTCGTGGCGTCGATCAAGTTGCACGTTCCCGACTGGCTCACCGGGCAGGCGTGGCTCTCGTTCGGCCGCATTCGCCCGGCGCATCTCAACAGTGTGGCCTACGGCTGGTGCAGTCTGGCGGCCTTCGGCGTCGCGCTCTGGCTCATGCCGCGATTGCTGCGTACGCCGTTGGTTGGAGGAAAGACCGCGGCCGCTGGTGCCGTGCTGTGGGGCTTGGGTGTCACCTCCGGCATCATCGCGATCCTGACTGGCCGGAGTACCGGCCTCGAGTGGCTGGAGTTTCCGTGGCTCTGCGATGTACCGATGGTGATTGGCGGAACCATGATGGGCGTCGCGCTGCTACGCACGCTGCGGAACCGCACCGTCGATCACCTGTACGTTTCGGTGTGGTACATCGCGGCCGGCCTGCTCTGGCTCCCGATTCTCCTGACCGTGGCGAACTGGCCTGGCATCCACCACGGCGTGCAACAAGCGGCCATGAACTGGTGGTACGCACACAACGTGCTCGGCTTGTGGTTCACGCCGATCGGTCTGGCGGCGATCTACTACTTCATTCCCAAAGTGCTGGGCAAGCCGATTCATTCGTACAACCTGTCGCTTGTCGGCTTCTGGACGCTCGCGTTTTTCTACAGCCAGGTGGGCGGACATCATCTGATCGGTGGCCCCGTTCCCGGGTGGATCATTTCGCTGTCGATTGTGCAAAGCGTCATGATGATTGTGCCTGTCACGGCCGTGGCGATCAACCAGCATCGCACCTCGTGGCGACACCTTGGTGCGCTGCGCAACTCGCCAACACTCCGTTTCGTGGTGCTGGGCGGCATGATGTACACGCTGGCGTCGGTGCAAGGATCGATCGAGTCGCTGCGCATCGTGAACACGGTGACGCACTTCACGCACTACACCGTCGCGCACGCACATCTCGGTCTTTACGGTTTCTTCAGCATGGTCATGTTCGGCTCTATCTACTTCATGCTGCCGCGCGTGCTCGACTGGGAATGGCCGTCGCATCGGCTGATCAGTCTGCACTTCTGGCTCGTCATGATCGGTTTCGCGATCTACTTCATCGGACTCTCCATCGGCGGGTGGCTGCAGGGGCTGGCTATGCTCGATGCCTCCCGGCCCTTCATCGCGAGTGTGGTGATCACGAAACCGTACCTGCTCGTGCGAACCATCGGTGGTTCGCTGATGACGCTCGGCCACCTCGTGTTCGCGCTGCACGTGGGACTCATGCTCACGCGACGTGGTGCGGTGAAACGCGGGCCCACATTGCTGCGAACGCGCGCCTACACGCCGAGTAGTGCGTCACTCGCCATTGGCCGGAGCGTCACGTGAGCCGGGAAGCGCAGGTGGATCTCACCCGGCTGATCGCCGGGGCGTTGACGATCGTGACCTTCTCCATCGTCGCGCTGGTGATCATGCCGTATTTCCTGACGCGCACGACGACCACGCCAGCGAAGCCGGCCGCGTACACCGATGCACAACTGGCCGGCCGAGCCGTGTACATCGCGAATGGCTGTATCTATTGTCATTCGCAGCAGCCGCGCGATCCGAGCATCGCGCCCGACCAGCAGCGTGGCTGGGGGCGTCCGTCGGTACCGGGTGACTACGTGCACGATCAGCCGCACTTGCTGGGCACGATGCGTACCGGTCCTGATCTGTTCAACATCGCGGTGCGGCAGCCAAGTCGTGACTGGCATCTCGGGCATTTGTATCAGCCGCGCGCGTACATGGCGCAGTCCATCATGCCGGCGTATCCATTTTTCTTTGAGGAGCGCTCGGGTCCCTCACAAGCGGGCGAAGTGGTGGTGAGGCTGCCGCCGGGTGCGACTCGCGCTGGAGTACGGATTGTGGCAAAGCCCGAGGCGATCGCGCTGGTGGACTATCTCTTGTCGCTCGACCACACGTATCCTGTGCGCACCGGCCGCGCCGCCGTGGCCGCGCCATGACACCGGAAACGCGATCCCCGCGAGATCGGGAGAACGACGATCCGGCCGAGCAGATTCGACCGCTGCCGCGCGCGCTTCTGGCACTGGCCTTAGCCGGTGGCCTGTGGGGCGGCTGGTATCTTGCCACCAGCGAGTCGGACGTGTCGCCGATGCTTGGCGACCGGCGTTCGGCTGTTGCGTTCGCGGCGGCGCCGACGAACGCGGTGGTCGATGGCGCGCAGGTGTACACGGGCAAGTGTGCGGCGTGTCATCAGGCCAGCGGACTAGGGCTGCCCGGTGTGTTTCCGCCACTGGCGCAATCCCCTTGGGTGTCCGGATCGGAGGCACGGCTCTTGGCGATTCTGCTGCATGGCATTCAGGGGCCGATCGAGGTACTGGGAGCGACATACAATGGCATGATGCCGGCCTGGAATACGCTCAGCGACGCGGAGCTCGCGGCGGTGTCGACGTATGTGCGAAATGCGTTCGGCAACACGGGGAGTGCGATCACCGTTGGCGACGTGGTGACAGCCCGCACCGTCAACGCGGCACGCACAACGCCGTGGGCTGGTGGCGAGGAGCTGGAGCGCATTCCGTGAGTGCATGGCGCGGGATTGCGGGCGCCATGGTGTCGTTGACCGCCGTGGTCGCGTTGCTTGGCGGCGCCACGAACGGGTTCCGGGTGTGGACCACCGATGCCGCACGCGCGCTGGCGGTGGTGGCGCATCCAGTTGTGGTGCCGCGCGTGGCGCTGGTGAACGCGGAGCGCGCGCCGCAGTCCATCGCGGCCGAGTCACGCGGCACGATCGTGGACTTCGTCTATACGCGCTGTTTCACGCTGTGCGGCACGCTGGGAGCGACCTACCAACAGCTGCAGGCGGACATCGTGCGTCGCGGACTGGCCGACCGCGTACGGCTGCTCACGATCTCGTTTGATCCGGCATGGGATACGCCAGAACGGTTGCAGTCGTACGCGATCGCGAAGCATCCCGATCCCACGGTTTGGACCATTGCCACGCTCTCCGATACGAACCAGCTCAAGGGGCTTTTGCGCACGTTCGGGATTCGCGTCATCCCCGACGGCGCTGGCGGTTTTGTGCACAATGCTGCGCTCCATGTCGTCGATCCCGCGGGACAGCTGGTCGCCATTCTGCCGACCGACGCGCGCGACGAGGCGATCGAGGTCGCGCTGGCTACAGCACCGGCGAACCGGATGCGTGTCGTCTCGCCGGTACGGAGGGCCCGATGACCGATCGCCGCCTCGTGGGGAGCGTGGCGCTTGTGATAGGCTGCATGGCGGCACGCGTCACTCTCGAAAGCACCATGTGGCTGCAGATGCTCCTGCAGATTCCGCTATTGATCACGGCCGGCGTGCTCGCGTCCCGCGTGATCTCGTCAGAGCCCTCATGGCTCCGCCGGTGGAACAGGCAGGGCATCAGCGGCCTGGTGCTGACCGCCGGTGTGGTGGCCTTCTGGATGATTCCTCGCATCCTCGACGCGGCCGTGGAGCACGTCGGTGTCGATCTCCTCAAGGCGTCGACAGTGTGGACCGTCGGGGTGATCGGCGCCGTGTCGTGGCGAGCGGCCGGTGCGATCGTGCAGCTCTTCGTGCTCGGCAACATGGCGTGGATGATGGCCACCGTCGGTCTGCTATTGCTGGAGGCACCAACGCGCTTGTGCGTGAATTACGGCACCTCCGATCAGCAGTTCACAGGATACGGATTGTTGCTCGTCACGGTGTTCGCCGTGGTGAAGGCGTTGCTGCGTGCCAGCGTCCCGCGTCCGTTGCGCACGGACCCGGCGTTTCCGCTACCGGCCAACCTGCACACCCTGTAGCGCCGCGACACAGAGGAACAGGTTGATCACCATGAGCACGGCGGCGGGGATTGCCTCGCTCCACGGGTCCCGAACCCGCACGCGGGTGATCACACCAAGCGCCATGAGCAGCGCCAAGCCGCCTGAGGCGGGAATCACCAGCAGCGGGACAAGAACGCTGGCCAGCAATCCGAGCGCACCCAGCACCTCGAGCAGGCCGACCAAACGCCGGAACCGGGCGAGGTTGTACCGTGCGAATTCCTCGACCATGGCGCCCATGAACAGGCAGCTCACGCCGTAGCCCAAGAACAGGGTAACGGACAGCACAAAGGAGATTCGAACTGCGAGCGTCATAAAAACGTTGTACGTTCGGAAGGGCGCTGGCGCCCGCCATTCAACCTATCGATAGGAGACGTGCATGCCTTCATCGCCGATCCTCGCAATTCTGCAGCTGGTGGTAGGTCTTGGGCTGCTGAACGTGTGGATGATCCGCCGCGGTCGTTCCACCGGCTACCGTGGAGGAGACGCTCAAGACCTGCGCGGGGAGTTCGACGTGTACGGATTGCCACACTGGATGTTCTATGTTGTGGGCGGACTCAAGACGCTGGCCGGGCTCGCATTGATCGCGGGGCTCTGGCTGCCGATCCTCGTGCGTCCCGCCGCCCTGCTTGTGGCTGCGTTGATGATCGGCGCGCTTGCGATGCATGTGAAGGTGAAAGATCCCCTGCAGCGCTCGCTGCCCGCCGTCGCCGTGCTCCTGATGTGCCTCTGGATCGCGACGCACCGTTGAGCAGCGACAAGGGGTAACGCCAGTGGCCGGTGCGTTCGTTCCTCCTCTCGACGCACCGTCCGCGTTGCGCCTGACGGCGGCAATCGCCGGTCCTATTGCTCCGCACGCAGCGACAGACGCAGCGTTCGCGTGGCACCGGGCATGAGGTTGTTGTTGCCGTGCGACGACGCGACGTATCGACGATCGAACGCATTCTCGAGATTGAACTGCGCGCGCAGCCCTAGCGGCAGAGCGACGAAGAGCGCCGCATCGACCCGAGTGAAGGCGGGCAGCGTCACGGTGTTGTCGATGGCGGCATACATGCTCGCCTGATGAACGAGCCCCAACCCCGCACCCACGCCGCGCGTCAGCGCCAGCCGGTTCCAGAGCGAGGCCGTCGTGCGTGGCACCAGCGGCACCTGCGCGCCAGCCTTGGCTGCCGTCGTCGTCCGCGTCAGTAACGCCCGCTGTACGGCCAAGCCGCCTGCGATCTGCCAACGGGACGTCACATCGCCGGAGAATCCGACCTCACTTCCCGTTGTGCGCTGGCTGCCCGTCTGAACGACGCGCGTCACATCCAGTGGGTCGGGTGAGGTGGTGTTCGTCCGATCGAGCTGATACACCGCCGCGGTCAGCGATAATACCGGCCGCACCTCCCATTTGAGGCCCACCTCACGATTGGTGAAGCGCTCCGGCTGCAACGCCTGCGTGGTGACCGTCAGCGCCGTGAACTGATCGCCCGCACTCGGCAACCACGACCGAGACACACTGCCGTACAGCGAGAGCGGCTCGACGGGTTTGTAGATCACTCCGACGCGCGGCGTGACAAGTCGATCGACGCGAGACAGGTTGCCCTGGTTACGATTGTCATGATATCGCATGCTGAAACGCTCGGCCCGCACACCGATGATCGTCTGCCAATGCGACGACAGCGCGACCTGGTCCTGCACATACAGGGCCGATGCATCGGCGACCGCATCGTTGTCGGCGTCCGTCGCACTCTGTCGAAACGTCACTGGCGTGGCGACCGTCGGTGACAAAATGGGGACGACCAACGACGACGACGTGCCGTTGAAGTAGCCGGTATTGCGGAACTGCGCAGTGGACTGAACGCCGATTTCCGCACCGGCCGTCAGTTCATGGCGCACGTCACCGGACTGCAGCGTGGTCGTGATGTCCGTCTGATTGAACAGGTTGCGCCGATCGATGCGTTGGCTGTAGGCCGCCATCGCGACGTGCGTCCCGCCCGCCAACACCGCCCCGGGGAAGGTGTTCCGGTAGAACTTGTCGTACGCCGCGAGCGCGATGCGATGGCGGATGACGATCCCGTGCGATGCCGCGTGCTCGATCGTCGCGTTTGCCGACTGAACGCGCATGGTCGACCGGTTGATGCCCGGGTTGCCGAAGAACGTGGTCACCGGCGTCTGGGCGATCCTGCCGAGGTATGAGGGAACACCGCGGTCGACATTGCGATCGTCATGCAGGTACTCGTAGCCGAACCGCAGCACGGTACCGCGGCCCACCCTGACGGCGAGCGTCGGATTGACCGCTTCACGCTGCAATCGGCTCGCGTCACGAAAACCGCCCGACTTCTCGTACATCGCGTTGATTCGGGCGCTCGCGCTTCCGCTGATTCCCTGCCCGAGGTCGACCGTAGAGCGATTGTGGTCGAACGAGCCGGCTTCCAGCGTGATGGCCCGACGCGGCATCCACTGCGCGGCTTTCGTGACGCGATTGAGCACGCCGCCCCCGCCGCCCCGTCCGAACGTCATCGCGTTGGCGCCCATGAGCGCCTCCACCCGTTCGACATTGTACAGATCGCGCAGATACTGCGCGTCATCACGGACGCCATCGACGAAGAAGTCCGCTGTCGTGCTGTTGCCACGAATCGTCGGCGCGTCGCGGTGCCCCTCGCCCAGCGCCATCGAGATCCCCGGCAGGTAGCGCACAACGTCAGCCATCGATTGCATCGCCTGATCGGCGATCAGCATCTTCGACACCACCGTCAACGACTGCGGCACGTCGATCAGCCGAGTCTCGGTACGCGTGGCCGACCGCGTCCGATTCACCGAGTAGCCCGCGCGTCGGTACATCGAGTCGCGCACCACGACGGCGTCCACCGGTTGGGGCGTGGTGTCGCTCGTGGCGTGCGCCGGGCGACCTCGGCTGGCGTCACCAGCAGATTGGGTCGGACGACCAGCCGCGGCGGCAGCGCTGTCCGGAGGAAGCGGTTGGCGGGCGGTCTGCTGTGCGGCGAGGGGCGCGGCGGCGAGGGCCGGGAGCGCAGCGGCGAGCGCAACGACGACCCGGACGGAGCGGACGGTGGCGTGGACGATGGTAGAGACGATGGTGTAGACGATCGCGGTTGCGCGAGCATTTGGCGCGGCGAGCGGAACTCGGGGCATATCGGCGAGCGGACGATGACGTTGGGATGGCGCTGGGACGACGCGTAAATGATAATGATTCTCATAAAGCGTATACCCAAGTAATCTTATCCCCTTTGCCAGCACAAGCGGGGCGCCGGACCTAGCGCGTGAGCCACCTCGTGGCTCCCGTCGGTAAGCAGGCCGGGCACCGCGGTCCCGCCAAATCGCGCGTGCAGTCCGTCCGTATCGCCTCCGATGCTGGTTTGCCATTCCGGTGATCGGACGGCGCGATCGTCGACTACGGGTTCTCCGACCACTCGAGGGCCGGCGGTCGCGCGGCGGCGGCCGGGCGCGGCCGGGAACGCGCGGGCCCGGAGATAGGTGAGGATCTGGTCGCGCCAACAGGAGTCTTCGCACCATATTCGCGGCATGACACAATTTTTGACCGCCCTCCTCGTGGCGGCCGCCTCTGTTGCCGCGGCGCCTGCCTCAGGCAGTGCGCAAACCACCGACGCAGACAAGGCCGTGGTCGCGGTCGTCGACTCCGCGCTTGCCGCCATCACTCGCGGTGATGTCGTCGCGCTCACCGACCTCATGATCCCTGAGGGCATCATGATCCCGACCCGCACTCGGGATGGGGTGACCAGCTATCGGATTCGCACGCGCGAGGCGCAGCGCACATCACCGATGAGTGGCATCGTCGAACGTGGCTTCGCGCCGCGCGCGATGGTGAGCGGCGGGGTCGCGATGGTCTGGATGTCGTACGACTTGTACGTGAACGGCGCGTCGTCCCACTGCGGCGACGACGGATTCACGAAGGTGAAGAGGGCGGTGCAGGCACGCTCGACGCCCTCGCGATGGCGGTGGCGGTGGCAATGGCGAGCTGAGCGGCGCGGGCTACGCAGCACTCCACAGAGACGACAGCGGGATGTGCAGTCCGTCGAGCACCGGGGCGCCGTCGAGCGTATCCTGTTCGCCCAGCAACGTGATGGTGCCGTCGGCGGCGAAGTGCCGCGCATTGCGGCGTTGCGGGTCGATGACCCAGACAATGACGGTGCCCGCGTTGAGCCAGTCCCCCACCTTGGCGAGCACCTGGCCCGGGCGGTCATCGGGTGAGAGCACTTCGACGGCCAAGTCCGGCGCGAGGTCGGGGAAACCGCGCATGCGCGCCGGACGACGTTCGGCATGCACATAAGCGACGTCGGGCGCCCGCACGGTGTCGGGATGCCGTGACAGCGTGAAGCCGGTTTCGGCGGCGAGCGCATCGCCCAGCGGCTCCGCAGCGCCGCGCGCGATGCGATCCTGTTCGAGCCACGCGCTTAGCCGCGCGAGCACTCGGCCTGCCACCACGCCGTGGAGGTAACCGGCCGCCTCACGCACCACGAGTCGGCCGCGCACCAGTTCCGTGCGTTTGCCGTCGGCGCGATATGTCAGCAGTTCCTCAGCGGTCATCAAGGCTGGCGTGTCGATCATGGCGGCCGCGCTCCGCGGTGAGGTCGAAGTCATGCCCACACGGTACGCCGCTCCGTCAGCGTCGCGTCACCGTGCTGCACGAAAAGGATACGCTCGGCGGGGCCGCCGAGTCTACGCGGCGCAAGGCGGTTACCGCGGCCGAGCGCTGTTCGGTTGCACGAGCGGCGAGCTTTCGAGGTGATAGCGCTTCATCGCTGCGCGGAAGCGCGGGTGGGTGCGGATGGGATCGAACCAGGGGTTGGCGAGAATGACGGACGGGACGAGGTCGCCGTCGCCTGCCGCCGCGGCTTCGAGTGCGGCGAGGGCGCCGCTGGTATCCCCGAACACCAAGCGCGAGCTCATTCGGCCATACCAAACGCCACGGACATCGTCACCCATTCGCTCCAGCCGCTGCGCGATGATTTTGGCCTCGCGCGTCCGCCCGCCCTTCGCGAGTGACCGTGACATGCCGCCGAGGTACATCGGATCACTCAGTGCCGGCGCCAATGCAGCCGCGCGCTCGGCGCCCTCGCGATCGCGACCGGCGAAAGCAAACGCCGATAGCATGATGGTCTGGGCATCGCGACCGTTGGCGCGAGGTCGTGGGCGCGTACGGCTTGGGCGACCCCTTGGTCGAACCGTCCGGTGCTGGCGAGGGTGACCCCCTCCCAGACGAGAATGATGGGGGATAGTGGGTCGAGTTCCCGCGCTCGGGTGAAGGCCGCCAGCGCGTCAACCATGTGCCCCTGGTTGGCCAGGTTGAATCCGAGTCGCCAGTGCGCAATGGAGCTGAGCGAATCGAGTGCGATAGCCCTTCGAATCTCCCGCTCCGCGAGAGCCCAATCGAACAGCTCGGATGCAATGGCGGACAGCGCGATGTGCCCATCGGGGTTGAGTGAGTCCAGCGCCAATGCTCGTGCTCCTGCGAGCCGGGCGGTTGGGATGACGTCGCGCATGTGTCGCGGGACGTAGTACGGGGTCGCCATCAACGCGATCGCTTTCCCGGCCCACGCGCGACCAAAGGTTGAATCGGCGCGAATGGCCGCATCGAAGAAGCGTTCTGCATCGGTGAACACGGGCCCGCGGTTGCGATACACCTGCATGCCACGCAGGTACTGCTCGTACGCCTCAGGGTTGCTGGTCCCCGCGCTCAACGACGTGCCACCGAGGCGTACCTGCAATTGCGCGGCGATCGCTTGCGCGAGCTGCTCCTGCATCTTGAACACATCCCGCGCATCCTGCTCGAACGTATCCTGCCAAAGCACGCGACCGTCGCTGGCGTTGCTCAATTCGGCGGTCACGCGGACGCGGTCACCGGAACGTCGCAGACTCCCCAGCAGAATGGTGCGCACACCAAGCGTATCACCGAGCTGCCTTGCGGTGAGCGTCGAGCCCTTGAATCGTGCGGATGTGGCGCGGCCGGCGAGGCGCAGGCCGGGAACGCGCGAGAGGACCGTGGTGAGTTCGTCGGCGATGCCCTCGGCGAGATACGTGTTGGCGGTGTCGCCACCGACTGACGCGAACGGGATGACCGCGAGTGAGGCCGCCGCTGGCGCGGCGGCGGCGTCCGAGGTGCTCGGCGCAACCGCCGAGGCCTTGGTGCGCCACCACGCGATGCCGAGTGCGAGTACGACGAGCGCCGCGATACCCACGGCGATCGGTGCACGGGAAGACGCGGTGGTGCGGACCGGTTCGATCGGCGACTCGGCGCTGCTGGACAGTGCGGCCAGCAACGCCTCCATGCTCGACGGGCGATCGGCGGGATCTTTGGCGAGGCTGCGCGCGATCAGCGCGCGCACGGCGGGCGCAACGCTCGATGCCGTCACCGCCGGTGCCTGCGTCGCGATATGCGCGGCGGTCATCGCGGCTGGCGTCGTGCGATCGGCAAACGGATGCGCGCCCTGCAGCAGTTCGTACGCCAGCACGCCCCACGCGTAGATGTCGGCGCGATGATCGGTGTTCACGTCGCCGGTGGCCTGTTCCGGCGCCATGTAGGCGGGCGTGCCGATGGCCATGCCGGCCTGCGTTAGCCCGGCGTTCGGTGCTTGCGTGCGCGAGGCGCTCAACGCCTTGGCGATGCCGAAGTCGGCCACGACGGCCGTCCCGCTCGACAACAGCACGTTCTCCGGCTTGATGTCGCGGTGCACGATGCCACGCGCGTGCGCGTAGGCGAGCGCTTGCGCGACATTGCGCAGAATGCCGAGCGCTTCCGCGACAGGGAGTGGGCCGCGCGCGATTCGGGCGCGCAGCGATTCGCCGGCCATGAACGGCATGGTGAACCACGGCAGTCCGTCCGTGGTGGCGCCGGCAGTCAGCACCGGCACGATGTGCGGTTCCTGCAACGATGCGGCGAGCTTGATCTCGCGTGTGAACCGCTCGACGCTCAACCCGGCGGCCAGCTCCGGCGAAAGCACCTTCACCACCACCTCACGTCCTAACGCCTCGTCGCGCGCGACGAACACGCGCGACATGCCGCCACCGCCCAGCTCGCGCTGGAGGAGGAGGGTGTCGGGGAGGGCCCGTTGCAGCGAGTCGCGCAGGGTGGTGTCGATCATGCGGGTCGAAGGAGGGTGCAACGGTCGCAGGAGTTTAGCGTGCCGGACAGAACGGTGTAACTCACCCCGTCGGCCTGCTGTGCGTTGTTCCGGACAGGCGTACGCTATTTCCGCCGCGCCGCCTCGGCGTCCACATCGCGCTCCCAGCCCTGCAGCTCGAGCGTGAGCCGGTGCACCACATCCGGCTGCAGGCGGGCCATGTCGTTCCGCTCACCCGGATCGCGCCGCACGTCGTAGAGAAACGCATGGTTCCCGTCAACCACCAGCTTCGTGTCGCCCTCGCGCACACCACGCATGTCGCGCCGAGACTGCGTCGATCGCCAGAACAGCGTGCGCGAGGCGAGCGGCGCATTCGCTTCGAGCACGGGAAGCAGGTTCATGCCATCAAGCTGCGCCTCGGTTGGCACCACCACCTGTGCCGCCGCCAGCACCGACGCGGTGAGGTCCATGGTGATGCCCACCTGCGGCGTGACCGTGCCCGCACGAATGTGCCCCGGCCAGCGCATGATGGCCGGTACGCGAATCCCGCCTTCCCACGTGGTAAACTTGCGACTGAACAACGGCGTGTTGTCCGACAGCCACTCACCGCCGTTGTCATTGGTGAAGATCACGATCGTGTTGCGCGCGATCCCTCGCTGCTCGAGCGTCGCGAGTACTCGACCGACGTGCCGGTCCATCGCTTCCACCATGCTGGCGTAGTCGGCGCGTGTACTCGTGAGCGAATCGGTCGGTTTGAGGAAGCGAGCGTTCGCCACGGCTTTGCTCGGCGTATCGGGACGCTGGAACGGCCAGTGCGGCGCATTGAACGCGATGTCGATGAAGAACGGTGCGCTGGCGTGCTGCTCGATGAAGGCGATCGCCCGGTCGGCGATCAGCGTGGTGCTGTAGCCCTCGACCTCCACGTGCTCGTCATTCTCCCACAGATCCGGCTCGCCGCGACTGTCGTTGTGATGCCAATAGTCGTGATAGCCGCTCTTGAGTCCGAAGAAGTAGTCGAACCCGTGCGCCAGTGAGCTCTGCGTCGGCGCGTAGCCAAGGTGCCACTTACCGACGAGCGCCGTGGCGTAACCGCTGGACTTGAGCAGCCGAGGCAGCGAGTACGGGGACGCCTCGAGCCCACGCTCGCCAGCGCCGAACGCGACGCCGTTGGCCGGCAATGGTTGCTCCACGCTGTAGCGCTGCTGATAACGCCCAGAGATCAGCCCCGTGCGGGTTGGAGAGCAGGTGGTGCCGTTGGCGTAGAAGTCGGTGATGATGAGGACGACGTTGGGGCGATCGGCTGGCGCTTGCGCGACAGCGACCGTCGGACGGACTGTCGCGAGCGCGGTGGCGACGGCGACGAGCGATGCGCGAAGCAAGCGGTGCAGTCCGGAAAGGCGGAGCAGTGGGAGCATGCGCAATTCTACCGCTCCGATGGAGGCCGCGGCCAGCGCCCCTCCGCGATGTACTCTGCCGCTGCGACTCGGCTGGCGTTCCGTCGCTACGTGCCCACGACGCTGCTGTCCGACAGCGCCTCGATGAGCTGCGTCCGCAGCACACTCGCGCGTGCGGCGAGCTCACGCTGCCGCCGCTGGTACTCGTCGCGCCCGGCCGACGTTTCCACGCATACCGGTACAAAACCCATCGCCCTCAGATCGTACGGACCAGCCTCCATGTCGAGCACGCGCAGTTCCACGGCGAGCGCGAAGCAATCCCACAACAGATCGCTGCCGATCCATGGCATGGACGTATACGCCCAGCGATACAGGTCCATGTTTGCGTGGATGCAACCGGGCTGCTCGTTGTCGTGTCGCGTTGCCCACGCCAGCGCGACGCGGTTCATCGGCTTGGCCGCAGGCGCAAAGAAGCGGAACGCATCGAAATGGCTGCACGCCACCGGACGACTCTCCACGAACGAGTCCACCTCGGCCTGCGGTAACCGGAGCGGCGAGATTTCGGCGTGACGCACCTCATGGCCGCCGTACACCATCGCCCACTCGTGCATGCCATAGCAGCCGAAGTGCGCCGATCGCTCCTGCGTCGCGCGCAGCAGCTGCGCAGTCCGGGCCAGTATCCCTCGCTCCGCGGACGACATCGCGTCCGCGTCCCGCGCGATCACGCCATCAGTCGCCGCATACACGGGCGCGGTGAAGCGCGCGCGCGACTCACCGCTATCCACCAGCTGTTCGTGCGCATCCGGGTGCCACGTCTCGAGCTTCCCCGCCGAGTAGTGGTAGTACTGGAAGAGAAAGTCGTAGACGGGATGCACGTCCTGACGCGAACGACGTGCACGCCATGGCATCGTGAACCGCTCGACGCGTGCGCGATGCGCGTCGGCGCGCGCCTGCCACTCGGCGGTGGTGAGAATCGTCATGCTCAGAATGGTGCCGGGTGTTCGACCTCGACCAACGCGCCCGACACAGGGTGTACGAACGCCAGCCGCTCGGCGTGCAGCTGCAGTCGCTCGTCGTCGTCCGGGGCAGCGCGTCCATACAAGCGGTCACCGACAATCGGCGCGTCGAGCCCTTCTGGATGCGCGGCATGCACGCGCAGCTGATGCGAGCGACCGGTGTGCGGAATGAACTGCACACGCGTGCGCCCGCCGTCCCGCGCGAGTACGCGCCACTCGGTATGCGCCGGCTTGCCGTGCACCGAATCATGAATGTTGCGAGGGCGATCGTCGATGTCGGGCCGCAGCGGCAACACAATGTGCCCGTGATCGCCTGACACGGTGCCGTCGAGCCAAGCCACGTACCGTTTGTCGACTTGGCGCAGTGAAAACAGCCGGTTCAGCGCCGAGGCGGTGGTGATGTCCTTTGCGGCCAGCAGCAGACCCGAGGTGTCCATGTCCAGGCGATGAACAATCAGCGGGCCGGTTGCGTCGGGATACCGCGCGCGCAGTCGCGATACCACGCAATCCTGCAGGGACGCGCTACGTCCGGGCACGGTGAGCAGTCCGCTCGGCTTGTGCACCACCATCAGCTGTTCGTCTTCGTACAGGACGCGCGGTTCGTCGGGATCGAGCGCCGCCGAGCCAAACAGCGGTGGAGGATCAGCAGGCAGGCCGCCCAGCATGTGCGAGAGAATAGGGAAGCACTTGCCGCGACATGCGGCGTAGAAGACGCCAGCGCGCCGATCGCCGGTATTGGATGGAGCGCCCCACCAGAACTCCGCGAGCGCGAGTGGCGTGAGCCCCACTCGATAGGCGTGCGCGAGCAGCTTGGGCGCCGCGCAATCGCCCGCGCCGGCGGGTGGCTCAGCTGGTGCGAACAGCTCGCGCAAGGCGCGGATGTCCCCGCGCGCGTTGCGAAAGTGGTAGCCGTCCTGGATCTGACGCATGAGCGTGCGCGAGCGTGCGGTGCGCGTTTCGTCGAGTGCACGTACGGTCGCGATGACGGCGCGCGCTTCCGGGGCATTCGCGTTGTCGGGCTTGGCGGCGACAAGCGTGGCGCGCCGCGCGGCGAAGTCGAGCATCTCCGCTTCGCCCGGTATCCACACGCGGTCGCGCGCTGTGCGATCGAACGTCGGTGGCGCCCAGCCGTCGATCTCCCACGCGCCGTCCATCATGCCGGAGAAGCCGCGCAGGTAGCCGACCGTGCCGTCTGGAGCCGCGACCACGAGGACGCCGAACATCTTGCCATTTCCAGGCTCGTCCAGGCGCCACGCACTCGCGTGTGGCGACTGAAGCGCTTCGACAAGTTCCGATGCCGCGCGCCGCGCCAATGGGTGCACAGACTTGCGGTCGAAGGGCGTCGGGAAGCGCACAGGCCAGTCGGCGGCGAGCGGGACCGAGGAAAACGGGATCATCAGCGGTGAAGCAGGCAGAGGCCAGAGGGTGACGTACCGCAACATGGTCGTCACGTTGTCGTACGACAACAGCGGCCGCGCCTAACGCAACGTTGAAAAGTCCGTCGGGACCAGAAAGACCGACTTCACCACCGTCGTCAGTGAACCACCCGCAGCCTTCTCGCTGGCCGCGCGTGCACCCAGCCATGTTGAGTCGGCACGAAACGCCGCCCAGCCGGCCGTCGCGGCGGTGCGCGATACATGGCCGAGCAGGTAGATGAGCGAGGTCCCGCTGCCGTCCTTTGTGTCAGTTGGGTGCCAGTAGGCGATGTTCTGCATGCCGTGTGTCGCAAATATGCGCAACGTGTGATCGCGAAACCGCGAGTCGAGGTTGCCGAGCAGCCCCGGTGGCGTGGTGTAGCTGCGCAGCTCGAACACGCGCGCGCCGTTGCGTGGCATGGCGAGATCGTTGTGTACCCCATCCGGCGAGGTGGTCGTGCGTAGCTCAGACACGCGCCCGCCGTCGCGTGGGGCGGAGAACATCTCCGGCGAGAAGTCAGTGGCACTCATGAACACCGATGTGATCTTCGCGACGATCGGTCCATTGACCTCGCTCTCCGCCGCCACGCGCTTCCACACCGTGTCGGCTCCGAAGGCCTTCCAGCTCGAGGCAGCGGCGTCGCGACTCTGGTGTCGCAGTACGTACACCAGCGTGGTGCCTGCGCCGTCGGCCGAGTCCATTGGCGTGAAGTAGCCGATGTTGACCATGCCGTGCTTGGTGAACAGCCGCGTGGTGTGATCGCGAAAACGCGCGAGCACGTTGGGCTGCTTGCCAGGTGCCGCGGTGTAGGTGCGCAGCTCGTACACAACAGTCGTAGGCGCGGCCGTGGTTTGTGCACGCACGAGCACGGGGCGCGCCGCACCAGTCAGCAGCAGAAGCGTCAGGGTGACAACGCCCCCACGCGCGAAAGCGGGAGTTGTCGTGAGCGCGCGGACCAGCGACCGAAGAGAAGTAGGCATGCGGAAGTATGGCCGCCCAACGTCCTCCGCGCGAGCAGCGCCGCGAGGGAGACTCCGCACAGGTGAGCAGTAAGCGCGATGTGAACGACTGCATGGACCGAATCAGCGGTGACGGCGGCTGAGGAAGCCAGTATCGTGCCGTCGCGGCCCCCGATCCCGGGCCGGTGGGGCCGATTTCGGCCCTTGTCGGCGTTCGCGCCGACACTACGTGCCAACTACGAGCAGCTGTTTCCGCGCGCGAAAGAGACTCGCGAGCGCGAAGGCGGCCAGCGCGCGCACGCATGAGCGTTCGCGATTGAGCCCATCGCGTTCCGGCGTGGGCTCCCCGCGCTGATTGATCAGGTACTGCCCCCCCAGCGCCTCGTATGGAGCAGAGGATATCTCCACGTGACCGTGAAAGTGCGACCGCCGCTTCATTCCAGCTATTCCGAACACGAGGACCACGCCGGCGGGCGTGTCGAGTGCGCGTCCCAAAAGAGTCGCGTCGCCTTGGTCGAGAAGGAGTGCGGCTCGCCGAGCGCGGGGATCTCGCGCTCGAACGCCTCCCAGTCCGGCTAGACGTACAGGTCTGCATGTGCCGAGTCGTCGAGTCACGCGCGCTTCACCTCGCGTTCGTCGAGCGAGAAGCCGAGTGGCTCGATGAGATGCGGCGTGGCCCCGGCGGCAAGACAGCCGCGCCCGGAGTTGCCGGTGTTCCAGTGGATCTCTGGGCGCACGAGCACGACCTGCGTGGCCATACGACGGGACCGAAGGGTGAGGGGGATGGTACCGGAAGCCCGCATCGTGGTCTGCCGCGCGCGCTACGCAACAGCAGAATGGAAATGCAAAGCGCCCCGGCTCGCATGAGGCGGGGCGCTGATGGTGCGGGGGCTTTGCCTCGCCGCTGCCGACGCGGCGATGACGCGGTCAGCCGATTACGCCTGGCGCTTGCGACGGGCGTAAAGGAGACCTGCCATGCCTGCGGCCATGAGCACGTAGGTGGAGGGCTCGGGAACCACGCTGGGCGGCTGGCCGACGTTGATCAGCCCTTGGTCGATGCCCTGCTTGAAGTCATAGAAGTTGTCGAACGGATCCACATCGCTCAATGCGAAAACCAGCGACTGGTTGGTCGTCATACCAGAGAAGATGCCGCTGAGCTGCCCCGCGTTGGTGACATCAAAGAAGCCCGTATGCAACTGGCTGTTCTCGAAGCCCATCTGCGTGCCGCCGATCAGTGTACCCGTCGCAGTCGTCTGCTGCGTGACGACATTCGACCAGTTGCCGACAGTCACGCCGTTCACGAGCAGAAAATTCTCGTTGAAGTCGAAGTTCCCCGGACCGGTGTCGCCATCAAACAGCGTGAAGCGGAACGATGCACGCAGCAGTCCACCGCCGAGGGCATTCGTAACGATCGGACCGAAGCCCGTCTGAGTGCCGATCAGTTGCGGGTTGGAGGTGGCAAACCCAGTGAACAACGAGGAGGCGGAGAGCTGTGATACGACGCGCCTGTTGTTGAGTCCGACCAAGTCGGCGACTACGCCGCCGACGACCGAGATACCGCCGGGGAGCGTACCGCCGGCGGGAGAATTGGTGAGCTGCGCGTGTGCGAGGGCGGGAGTTCCGGCGACGAGCGCGGCGGCGAGGAGGCGTGTGATCTTCATGGAGGGGGCAGGAGTGTGGTGACAGGTGTAGCAGCGACGCTGCACGCCCGTCGAGTAGCGCAAGATCGGTGCCATCCCTCGGCCGATGCGCCCCCCTCCCAAGTCTGCCACGCGCGCTCACTTTTATAGAGGAAGGAGATCGCAGCGAGACGATGTCCTCCGTGAGAACGCTCACGGGTCCGTGCGTGTTGCACACGTCCAACAACAACCTGTTGCGTATCGTCTTCGGACCGCGGCGTGTCCGCTCGAACGCGGCATGCGTGCTTTGCCCCAGCGCCGCGCCCAAGTTTCTCTCTTCTTCACCGTTGCACATGTGTCCTCTGAGGCCCAAGCGCAGGTTGCATTCTTAACGTGTTTGGCTGGACGCTGGACGACCAGTCTACCGGAGAGCGTGAAGTCGGACAGGGTGGCATAGCCACCGTCTATGCCCCAACCGATCTGCAGACCGCCGGGCCGGTCGCGGTGAAGCTCATGCGACCGGATCTCGTCGCATCGATCGGCGCGAAACGGTTCACGCGCCCGGTGCTCATCACCTCGCAACTGCGGCACTTGGGGATCGTGCCTCTGCTTGACGCCGGCGAGGTTGACGGCGTCCCGTTCTACACCATGCAGTTTATCGAAGGGGAGACGCTGGCGGTGCGCCTGCCCCGCGAGCATCAGCCGCCCATCGACACCACGCTCGAGATCATGCGCGCGCTGCTCAACGCGCTCCGCTACGCGCACGGCAGCGGGATCCTGCACCGTGACATCAAGCCGGCCAACATCATACTCAGCAGCGGCCGGGCGTTGCTCGCCGACTTCGGGATCGCTCGCGCTGGACAGGCAGGGGGAGTGGCTCACGGCCACGGCATCGCCGTGGAGACGATCGAGTACATGAGCCCAGAACAAGGGTGCGCCGATGCCGTCGACGAGCGCAGCGATCGCTACTCGCTCGGCTGCGTCCTGTACGAAAATGGTAGCGGGCACGCCGCCATTCACCGGGCCGTCCGCACAGGCCGTCATCGCCCGGTATGCACGCGATCCGATGCCCAGTCCACGCTCGGTGCGTCCGACCGTCTCGCACCGACTGGACGCGTGGTGGCGAAGGCACTGGCCAACGTCCTCGCCGATCAGTTCGCGTCGGCGCGCGAGTTCCAGCTGACGCTTTCCGATCCAGCGTGACGGAGTTGCGGGCGCAGTTGCACGAGAAGGCGAGCAGATACTCATGCGTGCACCCATCTCACCGGATGCGGGCGAAGCCGTACTCGAGCACCCCGCAGGCGAGGAACTGGTCAGCGACCTGCATGACGACGGGGCGCCACGGGCCATTCTCGCGCGCGAAGCGCTCGTCGTATCGGCAGCCAGAGCGCCGCGAGGCCGATCACCAACAGGCGGCGGAGGATGAACGGTGTGTTGGACGTGGCATCAGGTAGGTAGGGAGCGACAACCGCAACGAGCGTCTGAGGTTACCTCGCAATCACACCGGTGTCGGCTGGGGAGATAGGGCGCCGAGCATCCGTCGGACCTCGGCGGCGGCATCGACACGACGCTGCAGGTCGCGCACCACGTCGAGCTGTTCGGTGAAACTCCCGGGAAGCGATTGCCCGACCTCCAATCGCAGCAGGTCGAGCCGCACTGCTTCGAGGGCGGCGATGGTCGTACCCAGCCGGCCTTGCACCGCCGCGCGCTCGGCCTCGATCGCGTGCATGTGCGAAGCCTCTGGACGCGCCTCGGCGCGCAGACGGCGCTGCTCGCCCGATAGCTCCAGTGCGCGCGCCCGCAGCGCGATCGCCTCCGCGGTGAGGGCAGCGGCAGCGAGGGGGACCGCCTGCAGGTCGCGCCGCAGCGCCTGAGGGAGCCGCGCGAAGATGGCATCGGCGGCATCGCCCAGCATGATCTCCGTGGCCGCGCGATTCGGTATCGGGCGCAGTGTGGTCGACGGCTTCCCGCCGAGCCACGCGACCAGACGACGCGCGAGAGGCCGTCGCACAACGCGGCAGTACCACGCGCTGATTCCGTTGGTGCGACGGAGGCCGGCGATGGCACGCTGGACCATGATAGGCGGCAGCACCCATGTGGCCACATTGCCAAGCAGTTCAACGGCCTCGGGAAGATTCAGTTGATCCACCGACGCTTGGGCGAGCGCCAGCGCAAAACCGCCGCAGAGCAATCCGAGACCTGTCAACATGCCCATCGGCTTCAAGGCAACGGTGGGGCCTGGCGCGAGCGCCTCCTCGACATCAGTCGCCGTCACGCCGTCGCGCAGCGCGCGCCGAGCCGCAAGCAGGGTTTCCGCGCCTCGCAGTGTGGTGCCAAAGGCTGTGAGGGCAACCACACCCTGTACGATCCCCGTCATCATGGCCCGCCCAAATGAACGGGACTCCTCGCCAATGACGAGGAAGAACCCGGCCAAGGCAAGTGCTACGGTCCAGTCGGCGAGGCTCATCGTTGCTATTGCGCCTTGGCGGGCTTCGAGGGCCTCGGCGGGGAGTTCGCGACCATCGGGGGTACGCTCAATGGCGGCGACAAAGCGCGCCGCACTGTCGAAGCGGTCGGTGACACGCGGGGCGAGGCACTGATCAATGGCGTCCGCGAGGGCCACCGGTAGTCGCGGTGCATGGGTTCGCACGGCTGGTGCGTTGCCGGTGACCTGTTGGGCGATGATCGACACGGCCGTGCGGCCGTCAAACGGATAACGCCCAGTCGCGGCGAGAAAAAGCGTCACGCCGAGCGCGTACAGGTCGGCGCGGCCATCGATGGCCTCACCGGCGGCCTGCTCCGGCGCCATAAACCGCGCCGTTCCGGCCACCTCTCCGGAGTGCTGCACCGACGCATCGTGGAGCGCGATGCCGAAATCGGCGATCAGCGCGCGGTCGGTGCCGTGCTCGAGCAGGATGTTTTCCGGCTTCACATCGCGGTGCACAACCCCGCGCTCATGCGCATAGGCAAGTGCCCAGCCAATCTCTCGACCAATGCGGCGAATCGCCTCGACGGGAAGCGGACCGACACGCTGCAAACGCTCAGCAAGGGTTTCGCCCGGGACGTAGCCCATCACAAACCACGCCAGCTCGTCCGACTCCGCCACCTCGTGAATGGGTACAATGTGCGGATGAAAGCACTGTGCGGCGATGCGCGCCTCGCGCAGAAACCGACGCCGCATATCGTCGCGTCGGCCCACTGCCGGGCCCAGCAACTTGATGGCCACAGGACGCTCGAGCAGCACGTCGCGCGCCAGGTAGACGATGCCCATGCCTCCGCGCCCGAGCTCGCTCTGCAGCGAGAAACGGCCAGCGAGTGCGCTCTGAAGAGCGAGGAACGGAGGATCGGTGACGGAGTTCGACATCTGTTCGTGCCTTACGGCACTCGGAGGGCGCAGGGTTTCGCCGTCGTCAGCATTAGACGTGCTTCATGTCCTTGAAGGAGACCTGGCGCCAGAACTACTGCGAAATAATGGCGACGACACCGCAGTTGAGGTTGCCGCGCATCGTTTGCAGTTCAATCGGTAGCGCTGCCGCACTGGCGTAGGTGATCATCACCTTGATCGTGGACGGCATGATGTCGTTCACATTGAAGGCAACCAGCGGTTGTCCATCCACGATCAACAGCGGCGTGCAGCGCGACCGGTTCCCCACCACCCGCGATTGCGCCCCGCTGCCCACGACCTGAAAGCCAGGCCGCGAGACCAGCAGGTCGGTGGTCCAGACGGGCGCTCGCTTCGCGATATCGCGGTCGGTGAGCACGAACCCGTTGCGCGCCGCATCTCTCGCCCATTCATAACGGCGAACGTCCCGCTCCCACGCGGCCTCGGCGCGCGCCGATACGCGCACGGTGTCTGCCCGATATCCGATACGGTCGAGCACAAACTCGATCGTGTCGGAGGGCGAAATGCGCATCAGATCGGCCACAGGGAGAAAGCCGAGATGGCGGGCCGCGACGTAGGTGAGTCCCATCGGCGCGCCCAGGATGAGGAATCGCCCGTACTCGTCGGTGCGCGTGCGAATCTCTCGACTGCCGAGCATGATCTCGGCGCCTTCGATGGGCTTGCCGAGTTCGTCCCGTACGAACCCTACGAGTGGGAGACCCTGGGCAGCCGCGGCAGGAGCAAACGTCGCCATCAACATCGCAGTGGCGAAGGCGAAACGCACGAGACGCGCGACCGTCGACACCAAGGATCGCCGTTGCTGATACGAACTGATTTCCATTGTCGTCTCCGGTACGTGAACCATCCCCAGTTATTGTACCCCGCCGTGAAACAATGGATCTCGGCGGGAATGCGTCACTTGATGGCGCTGACCGTCGCCCACGTCGGGCACCGTGGCGGCGACGCCGGTTGGCCGCGGGGTACCGCCTCAGTACGCGGGAGCGTGTCGGCGATAGCCATCAGCTCCACGTCAAAGATGAGTTCAGCTTTCGCTGGAATCACCGGCGGTCGTCCGGGAACGCCGTAGCCGAGCTGATACGGAATCAGCAGGCGTCGCCGCGCGCCAACTTGCATGTTCTCGAAGCCCACGTCCCATCCCGCGATAACCCCTCGGGCGCCTTGCGCAAAGGCGATGGGTGAGCGGGGCTTTCCGTCGGGCATCGTATCCCGTGACGAATCGAACTTCTTCCCGTCGGTCGTCCAGCCGGTGTAGTGCGCGTACACGCACTTGCGTGGCGCCACCACAGCTCCAGTGCCGACGGCGATGTCGATGTACCGTAACGCAAAGGCCGTGCGGGGTTTGCCCTCGACCGAAGGAATCGGCGCGGGCAACGTCGTGCCGCGATGCAGCACACAGCCGCTCGCGACCAGCGCGAGTACCACGAGGGCGAAGGGTTTCATGCCCCAAACTACGGGTACGGTGGTACCCGTGCTAGCGGAGCATCTGCACACGGCGACGCGTCAGGTCTCGGTACGAGGCGAACCCGGTGGCCACGTAGTCGGTCGCGAAGTCATCGATGGTCTGCACCAACTGCGTACTGAAGTACCCTGGCACGCTCTGCGGATGCGAGTCATCGCCGCCAAACCAACTCCGGATGAACACGCTGCGTTCGTCGCGCGGCAGCGCCAACACGCTCTTGGCATAACGACCAAATCCACCGTCTCGCATGACGTAGTCCTCGGCGTTCGACGCGTAGATTGCCGATACGCGATCGCCTCGCCGTCGCAGCAGCGCGTTGATGGCCGCCAGTGCGTGCGGTCCTGCCAAGTCACCAACCACCGGTACAATCAGGTCGCGCCGCTGCATGGACTTGAGAAAGAGAAAGTCCGCCTCGCTGGCCAGATAGTTGGCCTGAACGCCACGCAAATCGCGCTCGAGGAGCAGTTGCCGAAGGCTAGGGTAGTAGTCACGCGCTGTTCGTCCCTTCGACGTGAATCGCAGGGAGAGTCCTTCCGCGATGAAGGCCGAATGAAATCGCTCGATGGTTTCCAAGTCCTTTGAGGAGAGCGGCACGCCAAAGCGCTGGACCTCCGATCGGACTGCCGCGAGGGCGGCGCTCTTGCTGGCCCGGGTGGCCTCCGACGCGTCAATGCGCGCGACAAGCTGGTTCACCGAGAGCGCCGCAAGTCCAGCGCTGTCGGCCGGGGTTTCCCGGCCAAGCCACAGCGACAGGTATTCGACGCGATTGCGCGCGCGGGCGAACAAGGCCTTGAACAGCAGATGCTGCAGCATGTTATCGCGTCGTATATCGATCAGAAGCGCGATCTGGGGTCGGATTCGTGCGATGTACGAAAAATTCTGATCCGGTCCGACACCGAGGTATGCACCTCCGCGAACGGGCAGCCGATCGAGCACGCCCATGACATGCAGATAGCCGCGCTCGTTGGAGATCAGGTTATCGGTGTCGAAGTAGCCGCCTGGCTCCGAGAGCTGCCCGACGAGCCGGCCGAACTCACTGGTCGCGTGGGCCGGATCTGTCGCGGCGCGCGGCGGACTGGAGGTGACCTGCGCGCCGGCGCACAGACTCCACGCTGCCGAACACGTGATCGCCAGCACAATAGCTGAGATGAATCGTCGCATACTCGATAGTGTAGCAGGGAACGGGTCCGACGACGAGCGTAGATGGAGATCGCGACCATCCGACCGGCCATGGGACGCGCAGGAACCTTTGGTGTCAGTGCCGTGGTATAATTCCCGCTGTTCGATGCACACCCTGTTTCCCTTACTCCGACCCCCTTCTCTACATGTCACTTCGTCACTCGCTGGTTCGCGGCGCCGCCACCGTTGCAGCCCTCTCCCTGATGTCGTTGTCCGCTGCTGCGCAGGGCAGCATGGCCGGCATGGCGCCAAAGGCCGGTCAGGCGCCAGCGTCGCCGCGCGATTCGCTCAAGGCCACCATCGGCGGCGCCACGATTTCGGTAAACTACGGCCGACCGTCCAAGCGCGGTCGTGAGATCTTCGGCGGGCTCGGCGACATGAAGTGGGGTATGGTGTGGCGCACTGGTGCCAACGAAGCCACCCACATCACCACCACGAAAGACCTGGCGTTTGGCGCAGTGACGGTCCCTGCCGGCACCTACACGCTATTCACGCTTCTCGACCAGGGCGGCAAGTGGATGCTCATCGTGAACAAGCAGACCAAGCAGTGGGGCACGGCATACGACATGACGCAGGACCTCGTGCGTATCCCACTCAAGGTCGAGGCAACACCGGCCGTCGTGGAGATGATGACCATCGAAGTCACGCCCGCCGGCAAGGGTGGACAAATCGCGATCATGTGGGACAAGACGAAGGCGCACGCTGCATTCACGGTCAAGTAGTTCGCCGCGGTTCTCGGCCAGCAGGTGTGTAAACGGGGCGCCGTCCACATGGACGGCGCCCCGTTGTGCGTTGGTCTTTGCGCGGCGGTCGATCGTTGCCAACCGTCGCACCGCTCCACCTCAGTGACCGCTCGCGCCGGCGTCTCTGTCGCGACGGTCTGCGGCCCCGACGCGCGCGCCGGTCTTCGGATCAATCATGATGGAGTGCGCGGTTCCCTGATTGCCCCCGAAGCGCACCTCGTGACCGAACGATTGCAACGCGCTGGCGATACTGGGGGTGAGTCCGTTTCGCTCCACCGAAATGACGTTCGGCAGCCACTGATGATGGAAACGGGGCGCATTGACCGCGTCCTGCACCGGCATGTCGAAATCGATGATGTTGAGCACCACCTGCATCACGGTGTTGATGATGGTGCGACCACCCGGGCTCCCAACGACCGCAACAAGCTTTCCGTCCTTCGCGACAATGGACGGCGTCATGCTGGAGAGCATCCGTTTTCCGGGGCGCGCGACATTGGCTGGCGTGCCCACCAAGCCCGTACTGTCGGTGAGGCCTGGCTTCCCGTTGAAGTCTCCCATCTCGTTGTTCAGCAGGAAGCCGGCTCCGGCAACCACGGCGCCGAGGCCGTATCCCGCCTCCAGCGTGTAGGTGACCGAGACCGCCATCCCGCTTCCATCCACCACGGAGAAGTGCGTGGTCTCCGGACTCTCATAGCCGGGCGCAATCTGCGAGGGCGCTGACGGCGTGGCACGGTCACGCGAGATAGTCTGCCGCAGCTGCTCGGCGTATGCCTTGCTCGTCAAACGCGCCAGCGGCGCATCGACAAAGTCAGGGTCCCCAAGGAAGCGGGCTCGATCGAGGAACGCCCGTCGCATGGCCTCGGCCACGAGGTGCACATACTGCGCTGAATTGTGGCCCGCGGCCTTGAGATCGAACCCCTCGAGAATATTGAGCATCTCGATCATGGCCACACCGCCGGAGCTAGGCGGAGACATGGAAATGATGTCGTAACCCCGATAGGTCCCCTTGATCGGCGCCCTCTCCTTCGCTTCGTACGCCGCCATGTCGGCTTCGGTGATGATGCCACCGCCTCGCTTCATCTCCTCCGCCATGAGTCGCGCGGTCTCTCCGCGATAGAAGCCGTCGCGTCCGCTGTCCCTGACGCGCGAGAGCGTGCGCGCGAGGTCGGGCAGCCGCAGTCGCTCTCCTGCGGCGTAGGCCACGCCTCCCTTCGAGTAGGCTGCCTCGGAAGCGGGATATGTCTTGAAGCGCGCCAGCGTACCGCTCAGTGATGCCGCGAGTCCTGGCGGGACGTCGAACCCGTCGGCCGCCAGTCTAACTGCGGGATCCACCAGCGGCTTCCAGGCGAGCTTCCCGTACTTCTGATGCGCCAGCGCGAAGCCCGCCACGGTCCCCGGAACGCCAACGGCCAGGTGACTGCGGTGATGCACGCGCGCGCTGTACGATCCTGTGGAATCCGTGAACATCTCCGGCGTGGCAGCGGCCGGCGCTTTCTCACGAAAGTCGATGGTCGTGGCGCGGCCGTCCGGCATCCGGATCACCATGAAGCCTCCACCGCCGATGTTCCCAGCCGTGGGGTAGGTGACTGCCAAGGCAAACCCCGTCGCAATCGCCGCATCAACGGCATTGCCGCCGGCCATGAGGGCGTCGCGACCGACTGCACTGGCCAGTGCGCTCGCAGATACGACCATCCCTTTTCCGGCGACGACGCCAGACGTGGCCGCGTCCTGCGTCGGGGCCGCCGCCACGCGCGTACCGCCGCCCACGCTGCCGCCTGCGGCGCTTGTCGTCACACCGGACGTCGTACTCGTTCGAGAACAGGCGGTCAGCAGCGCGGCGAACGCCAGCACGAAAGGCAGGCGCAGCGCGCGAGCCCCGCTCTGGTTCGGGAACAGCGGAGGCGCAATCATGGCAAGTTGGTGATGGGGAGAAGCTCCTACTGGAATCCGTCTGCGCGCTAACCGTGCACCCAAGTGCGTAGCCTGTCCAGCACCAATCCGTCGAAGCGCCTGACGACAGCACGTTGCTCCACGACGAAACGCCACGCGGCTTGGCCTCGCCGAAGAAAATCGAATGCCCGGTGCGACTTTACAAGCGGCGATGTCGAGGTTCGCTTGTCCAAGTTCCCCGCTCCGTCACCCCCGCCGCCTGCCATGGACTCCGGTACACTCGCACCACCGTCGGCCGTGCCCGCCGACCGTACGTCGGCGTCGGACATTGAGGTCTGGATTCTGGTCCCGTTCGTCGAGACGTCGGACCCGAACCTCCAGTACTACAATGACTACAGCCAAAGTCACGCGGAGTATGCGCGGGTGTTCGCGTCTCTGTCGGTGCCGTGGCACTGGCAGCCGGTGCAACTCGCCGACTATCGCGCCGTGATCGACGGCATCACCGCCAGTCGAGGTTCCGCACTTCCAGTGATGCTGAATCTCTGCGACGGCGACGAGTCCAATGGCGTTCCCGGTATCTCGGTGGTTCGCTACCTGGAAGAATCGGGACTCTGCTATACCGGCGCAGATCCTAACTTTTTCGATCTGACGACGTCCAAGATCGTCATGAAGCACTGTTTCGATGCAGCGACCGTTCCCACCGCTCCTTGGGCGATTGTGGACTCCGAGGAGTCCACCGAGTTTGCGTTCGCGCGTTGCGGCACCCCGATGATTGTCAAACCGGCCGTCTCCGCTGGCAGCATGGGAATCACGGTGCGGTCGGTGGTGCACACGGTCGCCGAGTTGCGCGAGCAACTCGAGCTGCTACGCGCAGGGTATCGCGGCTGGGACCTCGCCAGCGGAGGAGTGCTGGTGGAACGGTTCGTCGCCGGCCGCGAGTTCACGACGTTCGTGGTGGGCTCAGCCGACGCGCCGACATCATGCGTGATGTATCCCTCCGTCGAACGCATCTTCGACAGCTCGCTTCCACCTACCGAACAACTGTTGTCGTTCGATCGGCTCTGGGAGATCTACGAACGCGAGTCCCCACTCCCCAATAACCAGTGCCTCTGGCAGTACGGGCCCGTACCGACCACGCTCGCCGAGCGGCTCGGCAGCATCAGCTGGGCCGCCTTTGCGTCGGTGGGCGGACGGGGCTACGGGCGTGTGGATCTGCGCATGGATGCTGATACCGGCGAGGTGTTCGTGCTGGAAGTCAACGCCCAGTGCGGGCTCTCGGAGGACGAGGACTACACCTCGATCGGCGCAATTCTCCGCTTCGCGGAGACTCCGTTCCAAGATGCCATTCTGGCCATCATCGGCGACGCGCGACGACGTCACGAGCTGGTCATCACACGCGCCAACAACGACCCGTCATGAACGTGTGCGTGCTGCAGCCGGACTACTCGGCCTCGACGGTGGACTATCGTCACTATGATCCGCGGCGCGATCTCGCTCCGCTCCTGCCAAACGACATCGTCGATCACGTCTTTCTCGACAAGCGCACGACCTATCGCCAGATCAAGGAGTGCGCGGCCAAGGGATACGACATCTTCGTGAATCTCTGTGAAGGGTATCTCGATTGGGATGTCCCATCGATCGACGTGATTCACGCGCTTGATCAGCTCGGGCT
>JANNEV010000375.1:0-4516 GCA_031379145.1 Gemmatimonadaceae bacterium | reverse complement strand
GATATTTTTTTTCCATCAAATCTCCCAGTTCAATAGTGATCAGTGCAATGGCATTGGGATACTGTTTCTTTAACAAGGCTTCGACAATTGAAATGTATTTACCACATACCTGCACTGCATCGATTTTCAACTCAAAACAATTAATAACAAACTCATTCGTTGCAAATATCTGCAAGGCCTGTTGTATCTCCTTCATATAAAAGATCTGTTCTTCAATGGAGCTTAAGCTAAACTCTCTTGTCTTCAGATAATTATAAGTGGCATTAAGCTTTGTTACAAAGCCCACAATTTTATTCACTTCTCCTGAAAGAAGCCTAATATCATCTTTAAATTTAAATAAATAAGATTCGATTCTCGGGTCAGCTTTTAATTGTTCATACAATAACGCATAAAAAAAATGCAACTCGGGTTTATTCAAATTGTCACCAATCTGTGAAAATACTTTGACCGGATTGATCCATGTTGTTTTACTTCCTGCTGTATCAAGCATTGCCGTTGAAAGCAGATCGGCTACTTCAAACATTTTTTTTACTTTACTATCATAGCTATACGGCAATTCGGAAAGTGAAGTGATTATTACCGGAAGGCTGTTACCCTCCTGGCTCGATTTATAAATACTATAACCGGCCTTTAGCATATCACTTGCCTCTGGCATCTCTTTCAGTTTGGGAAAAATAAGATCAGCATTGCTGATAAGGTTTGTGGACAATGCGGCATAATCACTCTGAATTATTTTTTGCAAAAACACAAGATCGGCAGTGTAATAACTATTCTGCCCCTCACCATACAGCGATGCTATTTGCGAGTACGTTTTAGGAAAAACATATTTTATGATCCTTGTTACACTGGTATCTTTTATTTGCTTGAACATTGTATTAATTCCCATGTGCATCACCTCTTGCTTAAACCGGCCTGCCATAAAATTTGACAACCCGCCTATAGCAGCAGCTTGCCAGTTAACAGCCGATAATATGGGAGCTTGTATCTTACTTGTATAAAAGGTACTTGTTGGTTCAAATTTTACAGAGTCTTTTTCTTTAGAAGGGGCACTGGGAAAAATTTTACGGGAAATCTTAAACTTAGCCAACAGATTATTATCCCCGATATTCTCTCTGGTTATGCCATACTTACCAAGTATTGCATAAAATTTATTCAAAAGCTCTTCATTGTCTCTAAAATTTCCCTGTTCATTTAGCTTATAAATAGCAGTAAGGTCTAATGCATCGAGATAAGTATTTTGTTTGTTAAACGTCTGCCCTTTTGTTAGCATAGGGATAGATAAAAAAAGAACTACTGTGATAAAAGTGACTCTCATTAGTGTTGTTTTGGTTTATTAGTACTGGCTTATTAAATATATCCTGTTATTAAATTTCTTTCAACTCTTCTTACAAAGGTTTACTAACTCGTTTTAGTTGCCGCTTTATCATCCACCACTTCTATACACTTACATTTATCTTTAAGAAAGATTCTTTGTTTTCCTTTTTTTTCAAAGCAATCTTTAAATTCTTTCCAATCATACCAATCAAGCCTGTCTGTTTTATCGTCCTTCTTCAATTTAAATTCCTGAATGATTCCTTTTTCAAGCCTGTCAATTACTGATTGGTGTACTTTAATGCAGTTAACTTTCATTGAGGCCAGGTATTTATCGATGCCTCTTATGGTATCACCTTTCGATGATTTTTTGCCAAAATAGTCACGCCGTGAATTGTTGACTGAATCAAATGAGTTAACTGCAAACTGAGTATCTCTTACAATCTTATAAGATTTAAGATTATCAAGCATCCATTTTAAAGAAATTCCGCTTAGCCGATCTCTCTCTTTGTTACGTATTCCACCGCCTACATCTTTATGATTACCATTGAACCAAACTTCTTCTACAATTAAATTGATATCCTGCTCAGCAGATAACCCGACATCTTTATGTGTACCAAGTATCGGTGTATAAGTATAGGAACGGTTATCATCCAGCGATACAGCATGATAAAATTTTTTAACATTGTACAACTGGTTAAGATAGTTTACTTGTGGTGTGGTAGTTTCCTCTCTGTCTCCGATACTAAATCCTTCAACAGCATCCCACAAACACATCAGCTCTATTTGTACTTTACCCGATATGTCATATCCTATCGCCTGTTGGGAATGCTTGTTGTTCCATTTGTTAATAACATCAATCATTTTTTTTCGTTTGGACAAAACGCCAATTGTAGAAATATCAGCTTTATAAAGCCTTAGCAGCAGTCTCTTCTTATTGCCTTCTTTTTTTATAGGCTGAAGGTTGATAATACCTATTGTGTAAATTAAATTTGAAAGTATCCTGCATTGGTTTGCACCGCGGCTAAAACCAAACAGGCAAATGGAATCTTCGGCAGACCTATAGTTTTCTGCGAGAAAACGATATGCCTTCATAATTCTTCTACTGGTTGTAGTTGCATTTCTTCCATCAAGAAGCCTGGTGCCTGCACCTACACCTTCTATGTAAAAGCTCTTTATATTATCAACTGATAAATTATACGTTCTCAATACATGGCTGTTTCGCCAAATATATTTATGAGGCCGGTCCCTAGTGCCATCCATAAACACGGCAATCATGTGTGACCGTTCCTTATCCTGATACTTAGCATATTTTTTCGGCATTGTTTTAAGCGGTCTGCAAGACATCAATAATAATATAGCAAGAATTAAACCGATGGATGTTCTTAGCATGGGATTCGTTTTCGTTATTTTATAATTATAAAGTTTTTTTTCATTTTTTTTATGCTATCAACCTCCCTTCAAACGCCTTTTTTAAAATACTTTGCCTCAACACCTCTGTTTGTTGAAGGTTTATGCTTACACTCTATAAGCTGTTCTAAATAATCACCATACCTGTCCCGATTATTTCGGGAGCCTACACCATCATCCCGAAGGGTGTTGCAGAAGGCCCAGACTTTTGAGACGATGCTGGAGGTATTAATAAAGTTGATACTGATCATGTTATTTGATTAAGCATTAAAATATTATTAAACCTTTCCTTAAACCAATTGGTATTTGCAAGTTCTTCTTCTTTTAAATTATACTTTTTAATTAGGGTTTTATCATAATGATCTTTCATACTAAATGCTTTGAAAAATGTTTCAATATCATCAGATTCTAAATAATTCATAATTTCATTTTCATCAGTTCTATTTCTGAGATTTTCATGCTCGATTTTAAATTCTTGATAGGTATTACGGGAGTTTCGATAAATAGAAATAATGTAGTTTTTCTTTAAATTTTTTTGTTTTATAATTTCATTTTTATACTCATTCATATCTAATCCATTTAATTTAAGTTCAGCAATATTACTTGGATGAAGGAGATAGTTTTCAAAACAATAATAATCTAAGATAAAGTAGTTAGGATATTTTTTTCTTATTCTATCAATTTCTGAATCTAAGAAAAAATCACGGTCCCTTAAACCATACGTTCCTACTTTTGTTTTCATTTTAATAAAGACAGAGGAACTATCCTTTTCACCATAAAATATCATATTCTTGAATAGCATCCTTTGCAATACTTCTGAATTTTTATTTTCACAAAATACAAGACGATCAACTGATAGTTGTCCAATATAGTTTGTTAAATTTGCTACATTTACTTCATCTAAACTTAGATTACATCGAATGGTTGGAATTTGTTTTAACTCATATCTTAGAAGCAACTCAAAATCATAAAAGGAGGATTGATCTACTGTCTTACAGAGAGAGCATATACAAGGAACCATTTCTTTAACTTGAATATTAATAAAATCTTTGTGGATTTCATTAATAACCTTTCTAATAATAAAAAGATACTCTCGTTTATTGTTACCTGACAATTCTATTGTAATCTTATTTTCAAAATATTTTTCTTTTATTATCGCCTGAGTATTTTCATATTGAAGTATTACACCGTATCGCCAGTACTGATCATTAAAAATATCATTATTCATTTTTACAATTAGCCTGGTCAAAATCCCCTTGGGCATGAACTTGTATCTAAACTCAAATTTCAAATTATCAGGCTGAGCTACCCATGAATGTTCAATTTCATCAACTGGTAATAAACGTGGAACTAAATATTCACCATTCGGCAACTCAAAACAGAGGTCAAATTTTTTGTTTTTCATCAAAGAAAGAAGTTCTCTTATCTTATTCTTGTGCTCCTCATTTGACCATATTCTAATAAGATCATCATTTGAAAAACGGCCTTTCTTAGCAATAACTTGCTTATCATCTAGAATATTATATACCCCACTTGTTATCCACTCGTGGTTTAAAATAACAGTTTCTTTCAAATCAATATCATTACGAAAATGTAAAAAGACTCCCAAATCATGAAAAAAATCACTCAAGTACAATGCATTCTCTTCTTTTCTGTAATGCTTTTTACAAATCTCAAAATATTCACCCTCTGAAATATAATTTAACCCCGATAGTTTTAAAATTTCTATTTCTTGCCTTATCTCAACCCAGCGTTTCGGAAGTGGACTGCCTATATGCGGTAAAGTTGAAGCTAT
>JANNEV010000346.1:0-3715 GCA_031379145.1 Gemmatimonadaceae bacterium | reverse complement strand
CACGCTTCAACCACAACGCCGCGCTCGCACAACCGTGCTGGCGCGGCGTTGCGGTCTCTGACCGACTACCGCTGATCGACTACCGCCGCGGTGTTGTGGCGCGTCGTCCACCGGTCCAGATCACAATGGACCCGCATCCGTTGGAGGACTGGAACTGGATGGGCACACTGGCGGCGCGATTGTAGATCTCCACCGCGCGCACATCCTGCGGATTGACGAGGTTGTCGAGATTGCCGTCGTCATTCATGATGCGCATGCCGTTCAGGAATACCGTCGGTACGCAGGAACCACCGGCACCACGCATCAGTACCTGATCGCCAGTGGACTGTCCGGGCATGATGGTCATGCCCGGCGTCATGCGAAATACGTCGGACATGTAGATGGCATTGCGATTGTTCATGGCTTCTTCGTCGATGAAGTGGCCGAACCCACTCTTTCTCCGCCGTTCAAAATCCGCGAGCGGATCCAGTGCCGGATTGCGATTCGCGCGGATGCGCATTGTGTCCACCGTCGGCACGAACACATCCATGGCGATTTCGGCGATCCCTTCGGCGCCATCTAGCACATCGACCGCGGTGCGCTTGGGCATGTAGCCGAGGGCGCGTGCCTCCACCGTGTAGGTCCCCGCCGGGAGCGCCTGCATCGTGAACTGTCCGCTGGCGCTCGTGGTCACTTCGGAACCGCTGCCCCACAGCACCAAACGCGCACCTTGAACCGGCTGCCCACTGGAATTGCGCACCGTGCCGCGCAATTTGCCGTTGCCTCGTAGTACGGTCGACGCCGAGGCGAAGGTGCTGGGCGCCGCACTGCCCGTGCGTTCGTCAGGGTTGGCGCTTGCCGACACGGGGACCTTGGTGGCTGAACCCACGAAGATGTCGCGGAAGAGTAATCCGTTGCGCGGCGCGTCCAGTTCCACGAAGCCGCTGGAATCCGGCCCAACGAAGGCGCGCGCCATGATGGTGCCGTCGGTCGGGATCCCACAAATGACAAACGCCCCCGCTGCAGAGGTCGTGGCGTAGCGCGCCGGCGACCGCCGCTCTACGCCACGAGGGCCCAACTGCACCTCAGACCACTGCGCACGAATGCGGGCGGGCGCGGTGAGCAGTTCGCCGCGCGCCGAACGCACGTATCCCATGAACATGCCGCCCGGTGTCTCGGCTGTCGCGTTCGCTCCGCAGAGCCGCGCCGCGAGTGTTCGCCCAGACGGAATGGCCACCGGTGCCCGGATTTCTCCCTCGGAACGCACCTCCACCCGGAGCAGCGGCGACTCGATGCCGAGCGAGTCAAGTCGCGCATGAAAGAAGCCGAGCAGGTACGCACCCACCGCCACCGAGTCGATGGCGTATGAACCACGCGCGTCTGACGTCGCCGAACGGACACGGGACGGATCCACGACGGACACCAACTGCACCATGGCGCCGGAGAGTGGTCGCATGGCCAGACTGTCGAACACGACGCCGATGACGCGTGACAGCGGAGCGCCGGCGGGTGCAGTCGGCGCCGGCGCCGGTGTCACTGGCGCCGCTTTGGGCGGTGCTTTCGGCGGTGCGGTGACCACTGGAGGACGCACTGGCCGGCCTCCCACTTGTGCCGACATGACCCTCGGTGCAAATGGCAGCGTCAGGAACGTCGACATCAGCGCAGCGGCCGAGATCGTTGTTGTCGAACGACGCATGATCAAGCGAGTGAGTTGCATGTCCAACGATACGGTTGAGTGTGCTTGCGGAAGAACGGTCGAGCTTGGCTCGGGCGGCGCATAATGCAGTACACTGCGCGCCTTCGGCGTTCGCCGCGTGGCGGGCCTGCATTGAAATATTGACGGAGTGCGGGCGAAAGGATACGATGGGCCGATCCGATGACCACTTTCCAAGGAGCGGACGTGAATCTGCAACTGATCCGGACCATCGTCGCTGCAGGCTGCCTGTTCGGTGCAGGCGTTGCGCAGGCGCAGCGGCTGGAACCGATACGGCGTTCCCAGCCGGCGCGCGTCGGACGGCCGACCCTCAGCTATCAGGCGGCCAGTCGCATCGTCGTGGCTGGTGGCAGTGCCGATGATCTCCTCTATCGCACGCCAAAGGGCTTGGGCTACGACGGCGTTGGATCCATCCTGGTCGAACGCACTGACGGCAACTATCTCTGCAGCGGTGCGCTGCTCGACGGCGGCAGATACATGCTCACCGCGGCCCACTGTCTTGCCGACGGCAACGGTCAGCTGATCACGCAAAAGACGACGTCGTACTTCTTCCCGCCAGGTACGCCGAACAGCACGCGAGAGATCATTGCGAGCAATGAGTTCTACGTGCATCCCTTGTACACTGGCGAAGTGATCGATGCGCACGACATCGCCATCATCAAGCTCGGTACGTTGCCGTCGTATAGTGTGCGTGCAGCGGCATACAACCTGTATGGCGGCAATCCGTTCGGCCGCGTGGCGGAGCTCGTCGGGTCCGGCGCCAATGGCACGGGTACCACGGGATCCGTTGCCAATGGTGGATTTGAACTCGCCGATCGCCGTCGCGGCAACAACCGCGTGGATCTGAGCTGGACCGATCCCGCGTTCTTCGGCTTCTTCGGGCCCGGCTTTTTCGGCAACGCCGATCCCACCGGACTCGTCGCGGACTTCGACAACGGGCTTGACCAGAACGACGCCGCGTGTCTTATCGGCGGTGCGTTCGGCACCGCGCAGTTCTGTGATCTTGGACTCGGTGAGAACGAGGTCATCCTCGGCCCGGGCGATTCCGGTGGCCCGCTATTCATCAACGGGCGCATCGCCGGCGTGGCGTCGTACGGCCTCACTTTCGGCCGGCAGTTCGGCGATACCGATGGCTTCCTGAACGATACCTACGGCGAGTTCAGCGGTTGGGCCTCCACGAGCTACAACGATGGCTTCATCAGCTCGTTCATCTCGCCGGAGCCCAGCAGCATCCTGCTGATCGCGGTGGGAATGCTTTCCGTCGCAGCACTCGCGAGGCGTCGGCAGAGTTGACCGCGGTTGTCGCATCAGGCGACCGAACGCAGGCGTAAACGCTCGGGTCGACTTGTTCGACTCGAGCGTTCGTGCTTGGTGATCTCCAATCAGCCGGCTGTCGGCATCGAGGCGCCGAGTCTACTCGACGGCGGGTTGCTGGGTGGAATCACGGGCGGCGGACCGGCCCATGGCTCGAACGTGGCATCGAGGCCGCCTACGTCCACCCAGCGTTGCACCATGGATTGTGCCAACCCGAACTCTCCGCACAGCAGCGAGCGCACCTCGTGAGGCACGAGCGCTGTTTGCGTCGTGCCGACGCTGGTGCGGCGATAGAGCATCGGCCCGCGCAGGAGCAGCATCAGCCCCGGGAAGTTCCGGCGTGCGTAGATGTGCTGGTTGAAGGCTCCAAACCCGCGGGACTTCTCGTACGCCGCGCTCAGGTACGCGTGATCGATGTGGTCGTCCAGCAAGCGACACGGCGTGTAGCCCGCATTGGGTGGGATGCTATACCAGATCAGATGCAACGCGTTCGTGGGCTCGATCTCGGCTGTGAAAATCTGATCGGTGCTGATGAAGGGGACGCCCGAGACCGGCAACGGCACGTTGGAGAGGATGGACGTGTCGACCAGCCAGTCGGCGTCGTCGATGGTGGCCTTCACACTGCCGTGGGTGACGAACCCCTGGTCCCGCATGGACCCTGCCACGCGACGGACGGTGAAACCCATGCTCTCCAACAGCTCGAAGATG
>JANNEV010000321.1:0-9207 GCA_031379145.1 Gemmatimonadaceae bacterium | reverse complement strand
GGGCCGCGCGGCAACGCACGGAGCGGGGAGTGAGCGCTTGCGATCACGACAGGAAATAGAAATGATGGTGTGGTCGGCATGCCGAACGCACCATCGCCGAACCGCCAGAGGCAGCCGCCTTCGGCGGCTGACTCTGGCGGTATCGTCTAGGGGACTAGGACACAGCCCTCTCAAGGCTGGAACACGGGTTCGAATCCCGTTACCGCTACTGCAGGTGCGCAATCGTTCGGTTGTACCGGCCCCATCGTCTATCGGTTAGGACGTGACCCTTTCAAGGTCGAGAGACGGGTTCGACTCCCGTTGGGGCTATGGCTCCCCGTTGCGAGTCGGGGAGGGCTGGTGGAGGTGTGGGTGCAGTGTTGCCTGTGCGGTTGCATCGAAGCTGTTGCTTCGCGTAGGGGATGAGGGGGCGTAGCTCAGTTTGGTTAGAGCACTCGACTGTCACTCGAGAGGTCGCGGGTTCGAGCCCCGTCGCTCCCGTTGGATTGCTGGTGGTGTCAGCGGTTTGGGTATGGAGTTGGGGTACCGCTCGTCGAGCAATCTGCCTTCGTGGTGAAATTGGTAGACACGCTACTTTGAGGTGGTAGTGCCGCAAGGCGTCGCGGTTCGAGTCCGCGCGAAGGCATGCTCGAGACGGTGTGTTGCAGGTGCGGTTGCCACAGTAGCTCAGCGGTAGAGCACCCGATTCGTAATCGGGCGGTCATCGGTTCAATCCCGATCTGTGGCTCTGACAATCGATGACCAGTCCAGAATCAATCGCAAACGGGCGCCTGCGCAGGCGCCCGTTTTTCGTTACCCAGCGATCGAAGAAGCACCGACGTCCGCGGGCGTTTTTTGCGTCAGCAAGACGAGTCACCGCAGGAAACTGTCGATCCGCGAAATTCCGACCGATGGAACGAAGTCAGGATCGGCACAGATCGCCATGGCGCGCGATTCCGAAATCGCCTTCACGGATCTGACCTTGGTTTCGCCACCGCCGGTTTTCCACGCACTCTCCCAGAGCACCGCGAGCAGGTGCGAGCCATCCTGCATCGAGGCAAGGGTTTTCTTTCCGAACTTCTTCCACAGATGCTCGGCGCGCTGCTTTCCGCCGCCATCGAACTCCGCAAACGCTTCGACAATCGCCATCGGAGGCAGTCGTTTGAAGGTCGCGCGCATCATCTCCACCGTCAGGCGTGCTGCGTCGGCTCCGGTGGTGATCAACTCATTCGCGCGGGTCTTCGGCGTGGCCAGCAGGCCGTCGAGGATGTCCTCGCGATGCAGCGACACCATTTCATCCTCGTACCCGCTGTGCACCCCAGCGCCAAGCGGTCTGGTCTCGGTCTGGCCGGCGCGTTTTCCCGATTGGAACTCATGTTCGAACGGCCGCAAGGGGTCGCCGTCGTGCAGGTACGAGATGTGCAACGGCTGACATGCATCACCGATGTAGTGTGTCAGAACGCCGGCGGCACAGACGAATTCCGCCCCTTTGCCGCGGCGGGCGAAATCCACCATCGCATCGAACAGTTGCCAGACACGAAACGGCAACAGGCCGCGGTGCTGTTCGGTGATGTTTTCACCCGTCAGCAGGTCCGATACGGAATCGTAGAACGCCACCCAGAATGCTGGATTGATGTTTGCCGGATTGCGGCAGAGCTGCAACAACGTGTCGCCATGCTCGTCCGGTTGATCCATGTCGGCGAAATGGTTCGGCCCTTCCATGGCTCGGGCATGCCCCTGCTTGGCAATACGCTGCTTCCAGAAGAAGTCCGGTACGTCCGCCAGCGGGACGAAGTCGGCACTGCCCATGCCCTTGAAGTCACCGTCGATGATGGTCGCATCGTCATGGCTGATGAGCCGTGCGTTGTTGCGCATGAGCGAAACGAGCTTTGGCAGGCGGCTCGAGAGTGCGACCGATGTTCGGGTGGCAATCGAGAAATGCCCGATGGCTCCCCAGGTGTCCGGTTGATCGACGTTCCATCCTCGCACGAAGTCCACGGACAGGTCGTCGCATACCCGGGCCGCCAGCGTGGCGAGGGCGAAGCTCTGCGGACGCGACGCTTCCCGCGAATGCAGCATGTTCCGCCCCCACTGGATCGCGAGGGGCAGTGCGGGGGGCGGGTTGCCTGTCGTGTCCTGCTTCACGTCCGCCGATGGCTCCAGCAACCACAGCGCCCCGGAGTCGCCGGGCAGTGTCTCGAATTTCGGCTCGCGAGCTGCCGAGCGCTTGGCCGACTGCGTGCGCGGACCGATCAGCAGATCGGCGACGTACTCGAATCCACCGGAGTGCTTGTAGCGATAGAAGAGGCCGTGGATCTCCCCTGCCATGTTCGGGCTCGCGGCACCGACGCCGCGCACCCGGCACCCCACGAGGGAGAGGCTCATATTGTGCACGGAGAGATCCACCATGGTGCCGATCTTTCCGATCGATGGGATGTCGGTCGTCCAGCTCTCCAGATCGTCCAGTTCGATGAGCCCGACATCGAGATTGACGAAGGTGTCTCGGCCCGGCCATCCCGGATACACCTTGGTGAATTCCGCCCGAGTCAACTGCTTCGTTGAACTCGTGCCAATCCTCCGCAATCGGCCGCCCAGACGCGCGTAGACCACCTCGCCCGGATCTCCGGCGACATGTCGGTTGGTGAGGGCATAGACCTTGTGCCCGTCACTCACCAGACAGCCCACCGTGGCGACGTATTCCCACCCCTGCACGCGAGCGATCACGGGGGAGCCTGGTCGGATATTGTTCAGGGGATAGCGGATGTCCGGGGCCGTGATCGAGGTGACTGACTGCTTGGGAGCCTCGATGACACACACAGGGATCGGGCGCCCATCCGGCAGGAACAGTGTCTTCGGGAGCAGTGCTCCCTCCGCTCGCGCTGCGTCGCTTCGTTCCATCCACTGTTCGACGAAGACCAGGATAGCCGGCCACGAATACTCGCGAACTTCTGAATTCTCCATCGTTCGCGCATACGTCCCATGGGTGCCCTTCGTTTTCGATCCCCTGGGCCAACTGTCCTTATTGCGAATCCTGTAGCGTCCGATGGCGGTGCCCACCACGTTCGGATGATTCATGAGAAACACATGGTACAGGTCACGCGCCTCCAGGAGATCGCGAAGCGACAGCTGTTCATACCGTGGTGAGGACAGCTGGTAGTCAGAGAGATTCATTGGCGAGTCCCGGTGGTTGGCCTCGGAAGGCCGATGGACTGCGTGGTGGCGCGTGCAGCGGCAATCGTGGACAAACACTCGGGTCACACGCGTTTGCTGTTGGGTGACAGCAACTCGGGGACTCCAGCAATGACAACCAATATTCTCGCTGTACGATCGTTCTCGCCTTGCGTTCGGGCAAGAACACGGACTCGTCCGTTCCGGCAGGCGACGCGCGTTGGCGTCAGGTCTGGCGAGCTTGCCGTTGAGCGATGTGTCGCACGTCGAATCGTGCCAGTCGTGCGATGTACGAGAGGCTCGGTCTCGCGCCGATGCCCAGCGCCGCCGACAGCTTCAGGAGCGGATCGAGCGACAGGTCTTCCGACGCCAGCTGTACTGAGTCATCGGTCGCCCACTGCGTCGAGGGGTGGAGGAGCGGCCCGGTGAGCACCGGCGCGCTCTCGAGCGCCTGCCTTGCGCGGCCAAGGACGCGGTGCTTGTCGCGTGCGCTCACCGACGCGAGGGCGGAGCAGTCGGCCGTGGTCGTGCAGCTCCCGGGGGCCAGGGCCTTGGCGATAGTGCTTGCGTGGCGAAGGTAGGTGTGTTCGAGCGAAGCGGCCGGCACGCCGTCCAGGCAGCCTAGCGGCGGCGCGCGGCGCTCACATACATTGCTGTTGTTCAGGGGACGGTGTGCGCGTCCACGAACTGCAGTGTTTGCGGGCGTAATTCAGTTGGTAGAATGCCAGCTTCCCAAGCTGGACGTCGCCGGTTCGAGCCCGGTCGCCCGCTCTGAGCAGATCCCCGGAGAGGCCCCCCAACACGGTGTGTTGCGGGGCCTCTCCGTTGTGTGACCACTGCCATGCGCGGTGCCAACGACGCTCGTGAATCCCCCGTTCGCCCGCGGACGTACAGACGCCATCGCGCCGCGCCGCCACGTCTGGCCATTGGCCGGGGAATCCCATGCTCGAGCTTCGCAATCTGACCAAGACGTATGCCGGCGGTGTGGCCGCGCTACGTGGCATCTCGCTTCGCATACCTATTGGAATGTTCGGACTGCTCGGACCCAACGGGTCCGGCAAGACCACGCTGATGCGCATCATTGCCGGACTCCTCGAGCCCACTGAAGGATCGGTGCTCCTGAACGGAGAGGACGTGGTTGGACGCCCGGAACTCATCTGGCCCAAGCTTGGCTACTTGCCACAGTACTTCGGCTTCTATCCAGGGCTCACGGGACGCGCCATGCTCGCGCACATGCTCCGCCTCAAGGGCGTGTCGTCCACGCGCGGGTTGGACGCACTCTGCGACGACCTGCTCGAGCGGGTCAACCTCACCCACGCTGCCAAGCGGCCGGTGAAGGGATACTCCGGCGGCATGCGCCAGCGCCTGGGCATCGCGCAGGCGATCGCCGGGAATCCTGAACTGCTGATCGTGGATGAACCCACCGCCGGACTGGACCCGGAAGAGCGAGCGCGCTTCTATCGCTTGCTCTCGGAGCTGGCGGAGGATCGTACGGTCGTTCTCTCAACACACATCGTGGACGACGTGTCGGTGCTCTGTCCGCGCTTTGCGGTGGTGCGCTATGGACGTGTGCTGGCCACTACCACACCACAGGACGCGCGAGCGGCAATTCACGGAACGATGTTCGAAGGCGTCGTCGGGCGCGCGGAGCTTGGAGCCATCGCCACGAAGTATCAGGTCACGCAGGCATTTCTCGTGGAAGGCCGCAACCACGTACGGCTCCATGCTCCGGACGGAAATGTGCCGCAGGACTTCACGGCCGTGGCACCCACACTTGAAGACGCGTACCACCTGCTGACGCAAGCGGACGCCGCGATCGCGACCCATCACGCGGCATGAGCGCGCGCGAGGAAATTCGCGTCCTCCACACTTCGTCGCCGCGCACGCGCTTCCTGACGATTGCGACGCTCGAGTTCCGCATGCAGCTCGCCAATCCGCTGTTCTGGGCCTTGCTGCTGCTGCTCGTGGGTGCGGTGAGCACCCTGAATCCGGTGGCCATGATGCGCGGTGGCGCCGCCGTAGGGGAAGCGCGAGTCTTCGCAAACTCGGCCTGGGCGCTGACGCCGTCCTTCGCGATGAGCGGCTTCTTCGTCTATCCGTTCTTTGCTGCGGTGATGGCCGGACTGTCCGCGCTTCGCGATGATGATGTGGGCATGACGGAATTACTCGAGAGCACACCGCTCACGAGACACGAGCATGTGTGGGCCAAGTACGTCGGTCTCGCGGCCACACTTGGCGTCGCGCTCCTGATTCACGTGATCGTGTTCATCGTTTTTCGCGAGCTATCCATCGGCGGAACGGCGCGCGGGCCATTTCGTCTCTTCGCGTACCTTGAACCGGCGCTGCTCTTCGCCGCGCCGACGGCGCTTTGGTGCGCCGGCCTCGCGTTTGCCATTGCGCATCGGACGAGACAGACCATCTGGGCGTACGCACTTCCGGTGCTGCTCTTCGTCGCCGAGTTCCTCTGGCTATGGAACTGGCATCCAGCGGGCATCAATCGAACGCTGGATGGGTTCTTGATGGTGCTCGATCCGACGGGATTGCGGTGGATCTCCCATCGTCTCTACGCGGCAGATCCCGGACTCGCGGTGGTGAACACCCGGCCACTCGCCCTCGACGTCACGGTACTGGTGGGGAGAATCTGGACGATCGTGTTCCCGCTCGGCGCAATTGCCGTTGCGACGCGGCGTCGGTCGCCCCAGCGAATCAGCGGGCAACAAGCAGCTCCGCTGGTCGTCCGCGCGTGGCAACGGTTCGGTATTCTGCTCTCCCGGAAGACGCCCCAGTGGGTACCGTGGTCGCGCTCCCCGAATGCGACGACGACGACGGCGGCGCCGGCGCGCTCACCGTTCACGGCGATGTTGGACGGCGTCTTGCCGATGCAACGCGTCTCGCCGACGCTGGCGACTGGCTCCATCACGGTCATGTGGGCCGAACTCCGGGAGTTGATGCGTCGACCATCGACGTACGTGAGCGCGCTCGTTCTGTTCATGGTGGTGGCGGATGCGGGTGGCGCAGAGGCAGACGTGTACGGTTCGCTGCCACTGCTGACGGCCGGCGGAGTGGCCGTCGCTGTGCTCCCGGCAGTGACGGTGCTCAGCTGCCTCTTCCTCTTGTTCACGCTCGTGGAGCTGTTGCATCGCGATCAAACCAGCGGCTTCGAGCCGCTCGCACTGAGTTCCTCGACGTCGACGGCCGCGTTCCTGGCGGGACGGGGCCTGGCGAGCGTGATCGTGCAAGCGATGTTGACGCTGGCCTGCGCGGCGAGCGTGGCAGTGCTGCTCTACACGCGAGACGGCGCTGCGCGCGAGCTATGGCCTCTGTGGTTGATTTTCGGTGGCGTGCTTGGGCCAACGATTGTCTTGTGGGTGAGCTTTGTGTTGCTGGTGATGTCGGTTACCCGCTCGCGCGCGGCTTCGCTTGCCATTGGGTTTGGCGCGATACTGTTGACCGCGGCGCAGTTCATTGGTGGAACACTCTCCTGGCTGACGAATTGGCCGGTGTTTGGCGCGCTTCGTTGGACGGAGTTCGCGGTGTTCCCGCTGGACGGGGCCGCGCTCCTCACGAATCGGCTGCTGGCACTGGTGCTGTCTGCGCTGTTCTTCGTGGCGGCGTGCCGTGTGTTCGAGCGGACAGAACGGGATCCGCGGCGAACGCGCGATCGGCGGACGGCCCGCCGACTCGGCCGCACATTCGTTTCGTACGCACCGCTGCTGGGACTCCCGCTGCTGGTGGGGGGATTTCTCAGCGTTCGCATTCATGAGGGAGGGAGGCCGGCGCTCGCTGCACGCGCGGCTTCGCGCGCGGCCCCTGAGCGCGGGCAGGTCGACGGGCCAAGCAGTGTGGCGTCGGCGCCACCGGTGATTCGTCGTATCGATCTGTCTCTCGCGCTTGAGCCCGAGCAACATCGCATGGGCGTAGTCGGTTGGTATGATCTCGTGAATGAGTCACACGCCGCCGTGTTGCGCGTACCCATTCGCATTCCCCGCACGCTTGGTCCGGTGGACTTTGTGGTCGACCAGGGGAATGCAGCGACGCAGGCAACGACTCTCCCCGCCGCTGCTCAATCTGATCTCCATCTGGCGCGTCCGATGCTGAGCGGTGACACGGTCCGCATCCGTTTTCGCTACACGGCAGTGATTCCGCGTGGCTACTCCCGCAACGGTGGCGAGCGTGACGCGTTTATTCTGCCGGCGGCGGTATATCTGTCAACGCATCGAGGCGACTTTCTTCCGGAGATCGGGGAGATCGCCGCCGCTTTTGGGAGCGTTGGGCTCCGCCCTGTCGCAGCAATCGATGCGCCCGGCGCCGGGTTCAACTCCGGCCGCTCTTTCACGCTGGCGATGCGCGTAACGGCGCCCAGTGATCTCGTGGTGAGTGCAGTGGGGGCGAAACTGCATGAGGCACGAAACGGAGGTCGCACGATGGTGACCTGGGGCACCAGCGAACCCGTCGCGGCGATCAGCGTGATCGCGGGGCGCTATGCGGTGCAACGTCGCGCTGGCGTCGCCGTGTATCATTGGCCGGCGCACGGGCAGAGTGTCCCGGTGATCGTCGAAACACTCGCGGCCGCGCGCAAGTACTACGGCGCGTGGTTCGCTCCGTATCCGTGGCCGGAGCTGCGGCTCGCTGAGTTCCCGGATCTCCAGTCGCAGGCGACTTCTTTTCCCACCAGCATTGCGGTCTCTGAAGGACTCGGTTTCCTGGCGGACACGTTGCTGCACGGTGGACTGCCCTTTGCCGTCACGGCGCACGAGGCCGCGCATCAATGGTGGGGGCACATGCTCGCGGCGGGGGACGGTCCGGGCACGGGCTTGCTCATCGAGGGGATGGCGGACTACTCCACGCTGCTGCTGGCCGAGCAGCGATACGGTGCTGCTGCGCGGACGGCGATGGCGGCTCGGTTCGAGTCGCAGTACCTCCGACAGCGAGTGACCAAGAGCGAGCAGCCGCTGATGGATACGCGAGAGGGGTCACCGGCGGACGGCGCTGTGCTGCAAAAGAAGGGTGCGCTGGCTATCTGGATGCTGCATCAACAGCTTGGCCCCGCGCGCATGTTCTCCGGGCTGCAGCGCTTCATCGGGGACCATCGCGCGACTCGCACCTTTGCCACGCTCGAGGAAATGCTGACGACGCTTCGCGCCGAGTCCACGGATACGGCGGCGTTTGATCGACTGGTGACGCAGGTCTTTCGGTCGACGGCGCTGCCGGAGTTCGGCGTTTCCGATCCGCAGTGCAAGCCGGAGGCGGTCCGTTGGGCCTGTACGGCACGCGTGCAGAACCGCGGGCAGGGTAGCTGGAACGTGACGGTCGTGGCGATGGTGGGCGCTCGCGTGCCGGTGGGGGGACGGCAGACGATTCAGGTGCGCGCGGGGTTCTCGACGCCCGTCTCCTTCACCGTTGACGAGCTGCCAGATCAGTTGGTCGTCGATCCCGATGTCCACGTCCTCCAACTGGAACGGGCGCGGGCGCATATTGCGGTACCGCGCGAATCGCTAACGGCTAGCCTGCCGATGCGCCTTGGCTTCCCGCAGTAGGCGATCGGCATCGGCGACACTTTGCTCGTCCAGCCCGGTAGTCGTATGCGCGATGCCCACGCTGATGCTGACGGCAACGCTGGTATCTCCGATCGTGAACGGAGGTGTAATCGCATCCCGGATGCGTGCGGCCAGCGCGTCGGCATCCATGGCTGAACTCCACGGGCACAGCACCGCAAACTCGTCGCCGCCGATGCGGGCTACCAGATCCTGTTCCCGCACACAGCCGCGCAGCCGCTCCGCCACCTGCCGCAGGATTGTGTCACCCGCAGCATGCCCGAACCGATCGTTCACCGGCTTGAAGTCGTCCAGATCACAATAGAGAATGGCGCCGTGCACTGCACCAGTCAGCGCTCGAAAAAACGGTTTGCGGTTGGGAAGGCCCGTGAGCTCGTCGTGGTCCGCTGCGTGAGCAAGACGAGTCTGCTGGTCGGTCCAGCGCAAAATGACTTCCACGATGTTCCGTGCCAGCTGCATGCCCTGAACATGGACCGTGGGTGGATGGCCGCCTGCAACCGTCCAC
>JANNEV010000319.1:0-15641 GCA_031379145.1 Gemmatimonadaceae bacterium | reverse complement strand
GGTGCCCGTGCTGATACCGGACCAATACATGGCGACCAACACGTCCGCCGCTGTCTGCGGGACCAGGGTGAGGGTCCGGACCGACAACTGACGGGGCTGTTCAAAGACGACGGCGAGTGTTTCCACGGACTCCACGCAATGTCTCGCGAACCAACGGGCGGCAGCGTCCAGACGCTGCGATGCGGCGGGCGAGTGTAAAGTTGTGTTGACACCATCGACTGTCAAGAAACCCGATTAAACAAATCGGGATAAATCGATGGGCACGCGCACAGGGAAGGGCGGTCGCTGCTCAGGCGTACGCGACGATCAGCCCCGTCTGGATCGGAAACCGGGTCGACAGCTCGCGACTGCGACGGAATCCCGCCTTTCGCAACATCTCATGCAACTCTGCCGGTCGGCGGGCTCGGCCCTTACCCATCGCCATCAGGTAGAAGGAGAAGTACGCGTCTCCCACCGTTTCGGCGCCGGCCGCGCCGGCGAGCGCTTCAGCGATGAGGAGGACACCTCCGGGCGGAAGCGCTGCGCGCGCTCGACCAAGCAGCCGCTGCACGGACTCATCGTCGTGGTCAAGGAGCACCCGGACGAGAGAAATCACGTCCGCTCCGACGGGCAGAGCATCGGCGTGGAAATTGCCGCCGTCGCAACGGGCTCGGTCGCCGAACCCGCCCTGCTCCAAGCGCGCGCGCGCACGACTGGCCACCGCCGGCAAGTCGAACAGCTGCAATTTGAGGTGTCGGTGACGCTCGCCCACCAGCGACAAGAAGGTGCCCTCGCCCCCGCCCACATCCAGCAGACACTGATGGCCGCTCAGGTCGTAGGCATCGAGTACATCGTTCGCCACCGGGGGGAGCGTGGCCGCCATGATCTCCGAGTACGCTGCAACCCGAGAGTCGTCAATGGCTTGCGGACGGGGAGCGTCGGCGTAGGACCAGTAGCGCGAGAGCTCCGTGCGATAGTCGGCGCCCTGACGAAGCAGCGAGACGGGATCGCTGAGGTCCTGATACGCCATCCGGTGATGTCGGACCAAAGCCAGTACGCCGGTGTTGCCCACCAGCGGTGCACCCAAGGCGCCGATCGCGTAGCGACCGTGCCGACGACGCATCAGCAGGCGGAGCGAGACCGCGGCGTTGAGCAGTCTCTCGGTGCTGGCGGCCGACAGATGGGTGTGAGCGGCGATCTCCTCGATGCTTCGGGCGCCTCCGGCGAGATACTCGAAGAGCTCCAGTTCAACGCAGGCCAGCAACGTCTGGGTATAGACAAAACCCGAGACAATGTCGAAAAGCGCGCGCGACCGTCGGCGAGTGATTCGTCGCGTGAGGGGGAACCGCGCGCTCCAGCGCTGGAAGTCGTCGGTGGCCACGAGCGCATTCCACCGATCTCGTATCCGATCGAACCAGCTCGGCGGAGAGGCGGCGGCCGCCACGGGGATGGCAAGCGGAGCTGGCGAAGCCGCGGAGGCCGCGCGGGGGCGTTCAGGCGCCGCCGTCGTGGCAGTCGCGGACAGGGCGTGCTCGGGAGGGGTCACGGGCCGACGATACCCTGCGTGCTTTCGAGTGTCAAGAAATGTGTACACTTTCCCTATCCGACTCTTGCAACGGTCGGTCACCACTTCTAACGTGGCGCAGGGCATTCCGTCCGCCTCGCTGCGCCGCCCTGCGAAATCGCGAGATGACGGGTCGGCGACAACCCTTCCAGATCTGCATGAGACCCGTTTTCCCGTTCAGCGCGATCGTAGGCCAGGACGAGATGAAGCTGGCACTGTTGTTGGTGGCGATCGATCCAACCATTGGCGGGGTCATGGTGTTCGGCGACCGCGGGACCGGCAAGTCGACCGCCGTTCGCGCTTTGGCCGGTCTATTGCCCTCCATGAAAGTGGTATCGGGCTGCCGCTACGGCTGTGATCCCATCGCCAGGGATGCCCGGTGCGACGACTGCCGCGACCGTGAAGCGAGGGGGGAGACGCTGCGCTCCGTCACCGCTGCCGTTCCGGTCGTCGACCTGCCGCTCGGCGCGACGGAAGACCGTCTGGTGGGAGCGCTGGATCTCGAAAAGGCGCTCACCACCGGCGAGAAAGCGTTCGAGCCTGGGCTACTCGCGCGCGCGCACCGAGGCTTCCTGTACGTAGACGAGGTCAATCTGCTCGAGGACCATCTGGTTGATCTGCTGCTCGATGCGGCAGCCACCGGGGAGAACGTGGTGGAACGGGAAGGCGTCAGCGTCCGGCACCCCGCCCGCTTCGTGCTGGTGGGCAGCGGCAATCCGGAGGAGGGCGAGCTCCGGCCCCAGTTGCTCGATCGGTTCGGCCTGGCGGTCGATGTGCGGACACCGACGGTCATCGCGACGCGCATTGACGTCATCAAGCGACGCGACGCGTTCGATCGTGATCCAGCCGCGTTCCTCCTGCATTGGACCAAGGCGGACACGAAGATTCGCAAAGCACTGGAGCGTGCCCGCGCCCGCATTGAAGCGCTGGAAGTGTCCGACGCGGTACTCGAGCGAGCGGCTGAGCTGTGCACGGTGCTCGGCACCGACGGTCTTCGTGGGGAGCTGACTCTGCTGCGCACATCGCGCGCGTTCGCTGCGTACGAGAGCGCCACGACAGTCACGCTCACGCATCTGCGACGCATCGCACCCATGGCGCTTCGGCATCGCCTGCGCCGCAATGTGCTGGACGACGCCGGAAGTACCACGCGGGTGGAGCGCGCGATTGCCGAATTGTGGGGCGACGCGCCGGCTGCCGCGTGATACCCGACGATGACGCCCTGCTGATCGCCGCTCTGCTGGCGATCGATCCGCGAGGACTGGGCGGAGTGCTTCTCGATCACCCGATGCACGAGCATGCGCGCGCTTTCTCCGAGACCGTGCAGCAGCTGCTGCCGGCCGGCGCACCGGTGCGCCGGATCCCTATCGGAGTGAGCGCCGACCGGCTGATCGGTGGTGTGGATCTGGCGGCGACACTCAGCTCGGGGCGCTTGGTCGCCGAACGCGGCGTGCTCGCGGCGGCCGATGGCGGTGTGGTGGTGCTGCCGATGGCGGAACGCGCAACGACCGCGGTGCGCACCACACTGGCCGAGGTGCTCGACCGACGTACGCTCCACGTGGCGCGCGACGGCATCGGTGCGGTTCATGACGTTCGAGTCATTGCCGTGCTGCTCGATGAATCGGTGGAGGAGGAAGCGGTTCATCCCGCGCTGATCGATCGGCTGGGGTTCCGACTGGTGCTGCGTGACGACATCGACGAGTCTGATCGTGATGCGCTCGTTCCATGGGTACTCGCGGCACGTGAACGGTTGCCCGCAGTTGCGGTTGGGGACCGGTGGGTTGCAGCGCTCTGCGAAACGGCGGATGCCTTCGGCATCGCCTCGGCGCGAGCGCCGCTGTTTGCGCTGCGTTGCGCGCGTGCACATGCGGCGCTGGCGGGTCGGGGGGAGGTCGACGAGGCTGATGCCGAGGCTGCCGCGCGACTGGTGTTGACGCCGCGCGCGACGCGTCTCCCTGCTGCGCCGCCGGATCCGAAAGATCCCTCGGAGTCGCCGCCTCCTCCGCCAGCAGAGTCGAGCGCGGAGCCGCCCCCAGACTCGACGTCGGCGCGAGAGGAGCCGCCACAGGATCCGCCACCGGAGCCGCCCGCTGATTCGGTGGACAACTCCCCCGACGAGACGGAAGACCGTCCGCTGCCAAGCGAGGCAGAAGTGTTGCGCGCTGCCGTGGCCGCGGCGCTTCCGCCTGGCTTGCTGGAGCAACTCATGGCGAGGGCGACCTCGGGAACGGTGCAGGGGCGAGTGGGTGCCGAGCAGCAGAGCATGCTGCGTGGGCGCCCGCGCGGCGCACGCGCGGGCCTGCCGCGTGGCGGAGCACGATTGCACCTGCTCGAAACACTGCGCGCCGCGGCTCCGTGGCAAAAGGTACGCGCACGCGCGCCATTTCCGCCGGATGCTGACGCAGACGCGGACACGAACGCGTCCCTCAGCGCTCGCGTGAAGATCCGACGCGAGGATTTTCGCATTCGTCGCTACGTCGAACGTACGGGCACGACGGTGATTTTTCTTGTCGATGCGTCGGGCTCCTCGGCGCTGCAACGCTTGTCCGAGGCAAAGGGCGCGATCGAACTGCTGCTGGCGGAGAGCTACGCGCGACGCGATCGCGTCAGCCTGATTGCGTTTCGCGGCAAGGGCACGGAAGTGCTGCTTCCACCGACTCGTGCACTCGCGCGCGCCAGACGCGTTCTTGCGGCGATGCCTGGTGGCGGGGGCACACCAATGGCGGCTGCCATCGACACGGGCGCGCAGCAGGCGCTCGCCACCCGTCGCGACGGCAGCTCCCCGTTGGTGGTGGTGCTCAGCGACGGCCGCGGAAACATCGCGCGCGACGGCTCACCGGGTCGACCGGCCGCGGAGCGGGACGCGCTTGCTGCCGCCGCTGCCTTCGCACTGCTCGGCGTCTCGTCGTTGTTTGTCGATACCTCGGCGCGCGGCGAACCCGTCGCACGTCGTATCGCCGACGCGATGCGAGCGCGGTACGTGCAGTTGCCCTACGCGGACGCGAAAGCGCTCGGTGGTCTCGTGCGCACGGCGAAGCAGCTGATCGATGCACCGCCGTCGCGCGGAGGATAGTCGTGCCGGTCTCGAACGCCCCGTCGGCATCCGGCATCACTTGGCGGCAGCGCCTATTGCCGGCCCTGCTGCGTGCGCGTCATCCCGACACGTTGCACGGCACCGACATCGCAACGCGCGAGACCACCGTTCGCGTGGCGATGCGCTCGTTCTTCGTGGTGGTGTTGTTCTGGTGGAGCGCCACTGGCGTGATCTTCGCCCTCGAACGCAGTCCCGCCACGCGCGCGCTGGGGATGTTGCTGGCGAGTCTGCTCGCTGTCTGGGGAGCGTGGCTGCTCTGGGTGGAGCGAGACCGGGAGTCCGCGAGTGCGGCGCGGCGAGGCTTTCTCGGTGCCGCGTTTCTCTGGACGTGGGTACAGGTCGCGTTCTACGGCGGATGGATCGTTGGTCCGACGTGGCTCCGCATGCCTGTGCGTGCGGAGTCGCCGACCTTGCGTCACGCCGTTGATGCCATCAATGCGATGCTCTGGTATCAACTGGCCATGCTACTGGTGCTCTGGGTGGCGGGCGTGCTGGTCGCATCGCGCGCGAATCGTGTGGGCTGGTGGGCGCTGCTGGTTTTCTGGGGCACACATCAGCTGGCCTGCGTGAACATCTTCGTCGGCGTGGAAAATCCCGGGCGCGGGTTCTTTCCCGAACCGCTGGTGTTTCTCGAGTCGTACTTCGGGCCGCAGCGCAACTCCTGGCTGATGCCCTTCTCGATCGCGCTCCTGCTTGGGCTCACGCTCCGCATGGTCATTCACGCGCTTCGCGATGCGACGCCCATGCGCCGCCAGTCGATGATGCTGCTGGCGGTGCTGGGTACGCTGGGCGTGCTCGAGTTGTCGGTGCTGGCGACACCGCTCAACCTCTCGCTCTGGCAATGGTTTCTGGCGGTGCGAGGATACTGACGGGCGCCGCGCGATCGGAGCGTCGACCCATCGCGCCCGCAACGCGAGTGAACACTCGCGCCTCGCCGGCGCACTGCGCGCCGCCCGACAAGGGAAGTGGACTCCCGTCGGTACGCGGGCTACTCGTAGCGCAGCGCTTCAATCGGATCAAGACGCGCAGCGCGCTGGGCAGGCAGCATGCCGAACACCAGGCCGATGCTCACCGACACCAACACCGCAATTATCGTCAGGGCGACGGGCACTGGCGCGTCGACCGCCAGCGCCATCGATGCGACACGCCCAAGGCCGAGGCCCACCACGATGCCAATCAGGCCGCCGATACCCGTGAGTGTGGCCGCCTCCACGAGAAACTGCAGCAGAATATCCCGTCTGGTCGCGCCGAGTGCCTTGCGCACGCCGATTTCGCGCGTGCGGCTGGTGACGGACACTGTCATGATCGCCATGACGCCAATGCCTCCCACCAACAAGGCCACAGCGGACAGGATGATCATGACCAGAAAGAACACGCTGGTCAGGTTGTTGAAGGTGTCCAGTACCTGGTCCTGCGTGATCACGTCGAAGGTGTTGCCATCCGATGGACGGAGTCGGCGCATTTCGCGCAGCGCCATGATGACCGCGCCCTGCGCGTCCGGGACGCTGACGCCCTCGCGCGGCTTCACCGGAATCCAGAGTCCGTTGGTGCGATCGAAATCGAACTGCTGATCGAGCAACCGGTACGGGATGATGGCGCCCACGGCCTGCCCCGGCGGCGCGAAGATATTGCCAGGCTCTTGCCACAACCCGATCACTTCTGCCGGCCGGCCTCCGATGCGCACCCAACGGCCGAGGCTACGCTCCCGGCCGAATAGGCGGAGCGCCGTCTGCTCCTGCAGCACCACGACCGGCGCGCCTGTCTGCAGTTCATTGCGCGTGAACCATCGTCCGACCTGCAGCTCGCCGCCCTGTATGAGCTGAAATCCATCATCCGCTCCGAAGACGGCCATCGGCTGCGAGCGGATGCCATCGTACTCCACGCGCGCCAGCGCCTGTCCCCACAGCGCGGCGTAGCCGATCTCCGGCAGGCGCGCCAGTTGCGCCGCTTCACGCTCGTTCATGTCGGGCCGAATGCGCACATCACGCGGCAGCGCGTCCGGATTGAGCGGGACCTGCGAGAACTTCTTCAGGACGTAAAACGTGTTCGGACCGGCGATTTCAAAGGTGTGTGTGATCTGCGCCTGAATGCCCTGTACGATGGCTGCCATGGCCATCACGGTGGCAACGCCGATCACGACGCCCAGAATCGTCAGGGATGAGCGGAGCGTGTTGGAGCGTAGTGATTCCAGTGCGATGCGCACGTTCTCGCCCACGGCTTCAATGCGCATGTCTATCGCGACGCAGCACGGGTGAGGTGGCGTGGCATCAGGTCTCGGCTCGCATGGCGGTGATGGGATCGAGCCGCGACGCGCGGGTGGCCGGGTAGACGCCGAAGATGACGCCGATGCCTGCACCGAGCGCCAGTGCGAGCGCAATCGACCATGCCGTCACTCGCGCCGGCAACGGCGAGAATGCGGCAATAGCGCTGGCGAGCGCCCAGCCACCAAGCACGCCCAGTATGCCGCCCAGCAGGGCCAGCGCGACCGCTTCGGCGAGAAACTGGCGTCGGATATCAAGGGACGTAGCGCCAACGGCCTTGCGCAGGCCGATTTCGTGCGTGCGTTCCGTGACCGCCATGAGCATGATGTTCATGATCACGATGCCGCCCACGAGGACGCCAATGGCAACCACGGCGGGCACGACCGCGAAGAGCACACGCGTCAGCTGATTCCAGAAGGAGAGCAGCGCGTCCGCCGTGTCGATGGAGAAATCATCGGCATCCGAGGGCCGAAGTCCGCGGGCCACTCGCATGGCCTCCTCTGCTCGCGCCATGGCCGGCGTCACGTCGGCCGCCTCACGCAGCTTGACGGACACGGTGGTGGTCTGCCGTCGGCCGTAGATGGCTTCGAACGCCGAAATGGGCAACAGGGCGAACCCATCGAAGGACTGACCGAGCACACGTCCTTTGCCTGCGACCACGCCCACCACGGTGAAACGCTGCCCCATGATGCGTACGTCCTGCTCGATGGGTTCTGCGCCGGCGAAGAGCGTCTTGGCAACATCCGCGCCCACGACGATGACGTTGCGTCGCTCACGGACGTCGACGTCGCTGAGCGGTCGGCCGGCCGAAAACCGATAGTCCTGCACGACCTGATAGTCGCTGGTGACGCCGAACAGCTGCACGCTGCCGAGCGTACGGTCACGCCAGACGATGTCGACTTGCGGTGTAGGCCAGCCCGACTGCAGGCTGATGGCCATCGCCTCGGGCAGTGCCCGGCGAATGGCCTCGGCATCGCGTTCGTCGACCTTCGGGCGTCGTTGCAGCACACGATACTGATCATCGTTGAACAGCCCCAGACTGATCGGCACGCGTCGGACCTGAAACGTGTTCATGCCGATCATCGCGTCGGCGATGTTCTCTTTGACATACGCATTCATGCCTTGGATGATGGCCACAACAGCCACCAGAAATCCAACCGACACCACAATACCAAGCAGCGTGAATGCGGTGCGCAGCGGATTCACGCGCAACTGCCCAAGCGCCATGCGCAGTACGTCGGAGAGGCGCATGGTCGGGTGGGTGCTTACTCGTGACGGAGCGCTTCCACCGGATCGAGCTGCGACGCGCGAATGGCCGGGAGCATGCCGAACGCCACGCCGGTGATTGCGCTGGCCACGAGCGCGGTCACGACGATGTTGAGCGGAAGCGTGGCCGGAATCGGACTGTTCGCGCGAATGGCCCAGGCCAGAAGCGCACCGATGATGAGCCCGATGATGGCCCCTATTGAGGTGAGCGTGGCTGCCTCAACGAGGAACTGCCAGCGAATGGTGCCCGCCGTCGCGCCGAGCGCCTTGCGCACGCCAATCTCGCGGGTGCGCTCGGTGACCGAGATCATCATGATCGCCACGACCCCCACGCCACCGACCAGGAGGGCGACCGCGGACAGCGCCAAGCCTACGGCGAAGATGGCACCAAACAACTGATTGAAGGTGTCCATCAAGCGATCCTGTTCCACCAGATAGAAGTTGTTCCGTCCACCCGGCTTGAGGCCGCGCCGCGCTCGCATGGCGGCGAGTGTCTCATCCATGACCTCCGACTGGATGGCATCCGCTCGCGGGCGAACCAGGAGCGAGAGCCCGCGCTTGAACACGTCGAGCTGACGCACAGCACTCTGCAGGGGAATGATGGCGCGAGGCGTGTCCGGACCTTTGCCTTCGAGCGACTTGAGGAAGCCCGCCTTGGGATGGTAAATCCCGATCACGGTGAATTGCTGCCCGTTGATCTGGATCTGCTTACCGATGGGCTCAGACTGCCCGAACAACTGCGTCTTGAGCGTGTCGTTCACCAGCAGAACGGGCTGCCCGGCGTCATGCTCGTTCTTGGTGAAATTCCGACCCGGGAAGATGTCCGCGGCGTCGACCATGGGCCATTCGCTGCTGTAGGCGTCGTATCCGACGTTGTCGACTCGGCTGTTCCGGTACGCAAAGTTTCCGGAGCCGCCGAGCACGCCGATCACCGTCTCCACGCCGGGCACGCGCTTGATCATTTCCCATTCATCAAACGAGATCGCAGGGTTGCGCCGGTCCGGGCATTTTTCGTCAGTGCCATCGCAGGCGTTGATGCCTGATCCCTGTCGCTGCACGATGAACGTGGTCGCACCGATGGCTTGCAGGTCTTGCTGGAACGAGGCGCGGATACCGTTGACCACTGCACCCATGGCGACCACGACGAACACGCCGATGGCCACGCCGGCAATCGTCAACGCCGCGCGCACCTTGTTGATGCGAATGGCTTCCAGCGCCATCCCCACGCCCTCGAAGATCAGGAGAAACCGATTCATCTGACTACTCCTGTCGCAGCGCGGTGATGGGATCGAGCTTGGACGCCCGACTGGCGGGATACATGCCCGCCGCGATACCAACGCCGGCGCCGGTGAGGAGGGCCGCGCCGATGGACCACGGCGCAACTGCCGCCGGAAGCGGCGTCAGCGCGGCAACGGTCCAGGCAAGCGCGATACCGAGCGCGATACCAATGGCTGCCCCGAGAACGCTCAGTGTCGTCGCCTCAACAAGAAACTGCGACAGAATGTCCGAACGCTTGGCTCCGAGCGCTTTCCGAATGCCAATCTCCCGGGTGCGTTCCGCCACCGCCACCAGCATGATGTTCATGATGACCATCGCGCCCACGATGAGACTGATCGCTGGCAAGGCCGTACCGAAAAGTACGAGTCGGCCCTTGAGCTCGTTGATGAATCCGAACGCCGCGTCCTGCGTGACCAGTCCGAAATCGTCAGGCTCACCCGCGCGAAGTCCGCGAATCGCACGCAACGCCCCGCGGGCGAGCTCGATGCCGGCGTCAATTTCCGGACGCGTGTTGGCCTGCACAATCAGCGATCCGATGTCGCCGCGAGGGCGGATGATGCGCCCCATCGGCGACGTGCGCGGCGCGATCGCCAGCCGGTCCAGCGAGAAGCCGAACACCGACCCCTGCTTTTCCACGACGCCAATAATCGTGAATGGGACGCCACCAATGCGCAGCGTTCGCCCTTCGGCGTTCAAGCCGGGAAAGAAATGCTCGGCCACTTCCACGCCCACCACCAGCACGGGAGAGCCGATGCGTACTTCCTGATCGGTAAAGGCCCGTCCCGTGGTGATGCCAAACTTCTTGATGGAGAAGTATTCGGCATCAGTGGCAACGGTCTGCACTTGCTTGGGCCGTGCGCCGGGCGCGCTGGCATACGAGAAATTCTCGGACGTCGCCGCTGCGGGCATGCTTGGCGGCAACGCGGCGCGAACGGCGTCCACGTCGGTCTGCGTAATGAGCGGTCGTCGGGACGACTGGCGCGACTCCGATCCACGCGGCCCGCCCGGACCGATGTTGTCGAAGCGGCGAAGCGTGAAGGTGTTGGCGCCGATCAGCTTCCCGGCGAAATCTTCTTCGACATAGCGGCCCATCCCTTCCACGATCGATACCACGGCGATGAGGAACATCACGCCGATGGTGACGCCGAGCAGGGTGAACGCGCTCTTCAGCTTCTGGACGCGAAGCTGGGACAGGGCTAGGCCGATGGCATCTCGAGTCTTCACCCCACAACAATAACGCAGGCCGACTATTCGTGCCGGAGCGCCTCGACTGGGTCCATTCGGGAGGCGCGCAGGGCAGGCGCGGTGCCGAACACCACGCCGGTCAGTATGCTGGCGCCGACGGCTGTGAGGATGGCCGACGCCGGTACCGACGTGGGCACCGGCGTGTACGTGCGGACGGCCCACGCGAGCACCGTCCCGATCACCAGACCGATGGATGCCCCGACTGAGGTGAGCGTGGCGGCTTCCACGAGAAACTGCCACAGGATCGTAGCACTGGTCGCGCCCAAGGCTTTTCGCACTCCAATCTCGCGCGTCCGCTCGGTCACCGAAATCATCATGATTGCCACCACACCCACACCCCCAACCAGCAATCCGACGGCGGAGAGTGCGAGCCCGACCAGGAAGATGGCTCCGAAGAGCTGGTTGAAGGTGTCCAGCATCCGGTCCTGTGCCACGAGCGCGAAGTTGTTGGGCTTTCCTGGCTTGAGTCCACGGCTTCCGCGCAAGAGCTCGGTGACGCCGTCCATCACTGCCACCTGCTCCGCGTCCGGTCGCGGCTTCACCATCACGAGCAATCCGCGCCGCCAGACGTCCAGATGCCGATACGCCGTCATCATGGGAAGGATCGCGCGCGGTTTATCCGGACCGCGTCCGTCGAGGGTCTTGAGAAAACCCGCCTTCGTGTGAAAGACGCCGATCACCGTGAACTGCTTGCCTTCCACCGAGACTTGCTTCCCGATCGGATCCGAATCTCCGAATAGGCGGTTCTTGAGCGTATCGTTCACCAGCATGACTTGCGCGCCGGCGTCGTGCTCTGCGCTGGAGAAGCTGCGCCCAGGCGAGATGTCCGCGACGTCGGTCTTGATCCAATCGGTGCTCTGCGCGTCGTAACCGACGCTCTTGATTTGCCGGTCCCGATACTCGATCTGGCTCTCGCCCGTGAGCCATGCGGTGGCCGTTTCGACGCTCGGCAGCCGGCGGATCATCTGCCACTCCGCCAGCGAGACTGCGGGATTGCGACGGTCGGGACAGGTATCGTCCGTTCCATCACACGCGTTGAAACCGACGCCGCGACGACGAACCTGAAAGGCCGTGGCGCCGAATTCATCGAGATCCGCCTGGAAGCTCTGTCGAATGCCGTTCACCGTGGCCCCCATGGCCACGACCACGAACACACCGATGGCGACTCCAGCGATCGTCAGACCGGCCCGCACTTTGTTGGCCCGCATGGCGTCCAAAGCCATACCGATACCTTCGAACGCCATCAACACCCGGTCGATGAGGCGCATGGGCGCTATTCCTGCCGCAGCGCAGCGATGGGATCGAGCCGAGCCGCTCGACTGGCCGGGTAGATGCCTGCGGCGACGCCGACGCCAGCGCCGACGACGAGTGCGGCCAGAATCGACCACGGCGCGACGGCCGCCGGCAACGGCGTTGTCGCTGCGACGATCGCCGCCAACCCGATGCCGAGTCCGATACCAACCGCCGCGCCGAGTACGCTCAGCGTGGCCGACTCGACCAGAAACTGTGACATGATGTCGCGACGGCGGGCACCCAACGCTTTCCTGACACCGATCTCGCGCGTGCGTTCGGCCACGGCCACCAGCATGATGTTCATGATGACCATGGCTCCGACCACCAGGCCAATGGCTGGTAACGCCGTACCGAAAATGACCATCTTGGATTTGATGCCGTCGAAAAATGCCATGGCCTCATCTTGTGTCTCAAGCGCAAAGTTGTCCGCCTTGCCAGGAGGCAGTTGGCGTGCCGAACGCAGCACCTCACGCGCGGCATCCATGCCATCGGTAACCAGGAGCGCCGTCGGGGCCTGCACCACCATGGTCTCGATGTCGCCTCGCGGCCGGATCGCTCGCTGCAGCGGACTCGTGTACGGCGCAATAGCCATGCGATCGAGCGAAAAACCGAAAATCGTGCCCTGCTTCTCGATGATACCGATGATTTCGTACGGGACGCCGACGATTCGCAGCTGGCGCCCGATCGGATCCAGGCCCTTGAAAAAGTGTTCGGCCACCTCAACGCCGATCACCAAGACGGGCAGGCCGATCGCGACCTCTTGCGGGCCGAAGGCACGCCCGCGCTCGACGTTGAACTTCTTGATCGTGAAGTAGTCGGCCTCGGTGGCGATGGCCTGTACCTGTCGTGGCCGACTGTAGGGGGAATTGGCATTGAGGAACGACTCGCTCGTAATAGCCGAACGCGATCCCGGCGGCAGCACGCCGCGCACGAACGCCGCGTCACTGGCGTAGAGCCGAGGGCGACGCTGAATCTCTCGCCAATCGAGATTCTCATCGGTGTTGAAGTCGTTCCAGCGCCGGAGTGTGAACGTGTTGACACCGAAAAGCTTTCCCGCGAAGTCGTTTTCCACGTAGTTGCTCATGCCCTGCACGATCGACACCACGGCGATCAGGAACATCACACCGATGGTGACGCCAATCAGCGTGAAGAAGCTCTTGAGCTTCTGCACACGAATCGTGTTGAGTGCGAGTCGCACCGCGTCAAGGAATGGCATGGGTGGCCTACTCGTACCGAAGCGCATCCACCGGATCGAGTCGCGACGCTCGATTGGCGGGAATGAGCCCAAACAGGATGCCCGTGACGCAACTGGCACCGAGCGCGGCCACCACAGCGAGTGGGGGAATCGAGGCAGCCACGGGGGTGGTGTTGCGGATGATCAGGGCGCCGAGCCAGCCGATGAACAGCCCGATAGCGCCACCAATGCCGGTCAGTGTTGCCGCCTCCACAAGGAATTGCCAGAGAATGGTCGCACGAGTTGCACCAAGGGCCTTCCGCACGCCGATCTCGCGGGTGCGTTCCGTCACGGAGATCATCATGATCGCGACGACTCCGACGCCGCCGACAATCAACCCCACGGCGGAGAGTGCGATCATCACCAGGAAAAACATTCCGAAGATCTTGTCATACGTCTCCATCAGCTTGTCCTGCGTGATGATGGCGAACGAAGACTCGTCGTTCGGGCGGGTGCCGCGTTGTCCGCGCAACGACGCGGTGACATCGTCCACGGCCTCATCGCGAGAGACCTCCGCGCGTGGCTTGACCGCCAGCGCAATGTCGCTGGCGCGCGCGCCGACATGTCGAATCAGCGACAGCACCGGGACGACGGCCTTTGGGCGATCGCCGCCAGCCAGGAAGCTGGCGTTGTCCTTGTACACGCCGATGACCTCGAATGGGACGCCATTCATGGTGATCGTCTTGCCGATGGGATCGAGATCGTCGAACAGACGTTCCTTCATCAATCGTGAGATGACCGCGACCCGCGCCGCAGTGCGCGCCTCGGCGGCGGTGAACGCTCGTCCGGGAAAGATCTCCGGCACACTGATCGTGGTCCACTCCGCGGAGTATCCCTCCAGCGGCGCCGCCGAGAGATTGCGCTCGCGATACTTCACCGATGCGCTCCAGTCGAGGCGCGTTCCGACCGTCTCGAGCGTGGAGATGCGTTGAAGCGCCTCGATTTCAGCCGGACGTATCGGAGGGTTCCGCAACCACGTGCACGAGTCGTCGGAGCCGTCACAGGCTTCGAAGCTGATGGGATATCGGGAGACGAAAAACGTTGTGGGGCCAGTGCTGGCGAAGTCCTTGGCGACGGACTGATTGATGCCGTGCACGGCGGCCGACATGGCCACGACGACAAAGACACCGACGGCGATGCCGAGAATCGTGAGCCCGGCGCGTACCCGGTTGGCGCGAATCGCATCGATGGCGATGCGCACGCCTTCGCCGACGGCGGCAAGCTTGATGGAGAGGGCGTTCATGGCTACTCCTGCCGCAACGCGGTGATGGGATCGAGGCGCGACGCACGGCTGGCGGGGTACACGCCGGCCACAATGCCGACACCCGCGCCGAGGGCCACGCCAACCACGACTGACCACGGAGCGACGCTCGCGGGCAGCGGAGAGAGCGCGGCGATGATCTTCGCGAGGGTGATGCCGAGGGCGACGCCAATGGCTGAGCCCACCGTGCCGAGCGTGGAAGCCTCGATCAGGAACTGGGACAAAATGTCTCGACGCCGTGCACCGAGCGCCTTGCGAATGCCGATCTCCCGCGTGCGCTCCGACACCGCAACGAGCATGATGTTCATGATCACGATGGATCCGACCACCAATCCAATGGCCGGCAAGGCGATGCCGGCGAGCACCAGATACTTCTTGATGTTGTTCCAGAACTCGAGGGCGGAGTCTGCGGTCTGCAGGGAGAAGTTGTCCTTCTGGGCGGGCCGCAGTCGATGCAGCGCACGCATGCTCGCGCGTACGTTCTCCATCGTTTCCTTCATCGCCGGCTCGCTGGGTGACTGTACCATGACAGCGTCAATGATGTTGGGGCGCGAATTAAGCAACCGACGTGCTTGTGAATGCCACGGAGCGATCACGAAATTGTCAAAGGACATGCCGAGCGCACTGCCCTGTGCTTCCGCGATCCCGATGACGCGATAGGGAACGCCGCCCAGCTTGACGTCGCGTCCGATCGGATCGAGCGACGGAAACAGGCGTTTCGCCGCGTCGGTGCCGATGACCAACACCTTTTCGCCGCGCTGCAGCTCGGAGGGCGTCATGATGCGACCCTCGGTCACCCCGAGTTTCTTGATCGCGAAATAGTCGCCGTCAATGGCCGTGACGCGAACGGTTCGCGGTTTGCCGCCGGTAGCCGTGGAGACCTGCACCTGATCTTCGCTCGTGACTGCCCAGCGCACGTCAGCCGGAAGATTCTTGACGACCGGCGCCACTTCACTGATCTCCAGGCGCGGCCGCCGGCGATACTCCTCGCGCGTGGCTTCGTCAGCGTCGCCGATGTTGATGTTGGGGCGACTACGCAGTTCGAACGTATTGACGCCGATCAGCTTGCCGATCAGGTCGTCTTCCATGTAGCGACCCATTCCTTCGACGATCGAGACCACAGAAATCAGAAACATCACGCCGATGCACACGCCGAGCAGGGTGAATGC
>JANNEV010000286.1:0-16528 GCA_031379145.1 Gemmatimonadaceae bacterium | reverse complement strand
TCGGCCCGCCGCTGCTCGGTGATTTCCAGCGACACCACGACAAACCCGACGACTGCGCCACTGTCGTCTCGATGTGGGACGTAGGTGGTGAGTCCGTAGCGAGGTTCGCGCGGCTGGCCAAACGTCGACTCGAAACGCGTGGTCTTGCCCGTGAGGACCCGCTGCACATGCGGTTGCACTTGAGCAAACCGTTCGTCGCCGATGATTTCACGCATGGTGCGGCCCACGACCTTGTCGGCCGACACGCCGAAGACGTCCTGGTAGTGCCGGTTCGCGAATCGATAGCGGAGCTCACGGTCCACCAGCGAAACCGTACCCGGGATACTGCTGGTGATCAGTCGGAGCTCGCGCTCGCTGTCCTCGAGCGCGCGCTCAGCGAGTTTACGACGGGTAATGTCGATATGGCTGCCCATCATGCGGATTGGCGTGCCGCTCGCGTCATGCAACAGATCCGCCTGCGCCAGAATCCAGCGGTAGCTGCCGTCCCGGTGACGCATGCGAAACTCCACGTCGTACCGGGGCAGTGTTCCGGCGCGAAAATCTCCAGCAGCGGCCACCGCACGATCGTGGTCCTCGGGATGCAGCCCCTCCTCCCACGACTCGTACCGGTTGGCGAGCTCGTGGTCGAGATAGCCCAGTTGCGCTTTCCACTCCGGAGAAAAAAAGAGCGTGTTCGTCACGAGGTCCCAGTCCCAGAGACCAACTGCTGCGGCCCGGAGCAGGCGCTGCGTTCGCGCCTCGCTCTCCATCAGGGCGCATTCGGTCCGGTGTCGCTCCGTGATGTCCTGAAAGGTGCCAATCAGCTTGACCACTTCGCCCTGCTCCATGACGGCCGTGCCCTGTGTCCGGACCCACATCGGGCGCCCTATGGCGGTGCGGGCTGGGAGCTCAAGGTCCCACGGCGTACCGTGGGTGACCGCCTCGCGGGCTGCCTGCTTGACCAGGCCCTGCACGTGGGGCTCATAGAACGTCACGCTGTCCAGCGGCGACATCGTAAATGGCGGCTCGATGTCGAGCATGCTGTACGACTGGCTCGACCACACGTATTCCAGCGTACGCAAATCGAGCTGCCATCCGCCGATCCGGGCTACTTCGCTGCTGTGCCGCGTGATCTCGGCCAGCACGTCCGGTGATGGACGTCCTTCGCGCTGGAGGCGGCTGGGCGCGGGATCGTGGGCGACGGGCGCGGTCGCCTGTGATGCGTGGGTGGAGGAGCCGGTCATGCGGACGCAGTGGGGGGGCGGGCCGAATCGATGCACGGGAGCGGGGAAGGTACCGGCGTTGGGCCCTGTCGGCGAGGGCGCGTATTCCGCCGGAGGCCGCCGCATCGTACTGTTGAAGGCGCTCGGTCGGCCGACCGGAGCGGAGACGCACTCTTTCCCGATCGGTGACCATGCGACACGCGCTGATGTACGTGGGTGGATTCGAACGGAATTTCCACAACCTCACGACGGCGAGCACGACGTTCCTGGGAAGCGATGGCCAGCCGCATGCCTATCCGGCGTGGCCGTCCACCGTAAATGGCCTGCGCGTGAGCTTCATGGAGAAGTCGGGGAAAAAGTTCGTCGCGGTGCGCGTGTCCGACGGCACCAGCGATGTGGTGCTGACCAACGAAATGGTGCTGGTTCCCGGCGAACATTTCGGGTTCGGCGTACACCTGAGCGGCGAACCGGTGTCTGTCGAGGACAACATCGCGGTCATGAAAATGCTCGAAGACATCATCAAGAAGAACATCGACAACAGCGCCGAGCTGCTGGAGATCCGCGCGCGCTTCAAGGCGGCGGCTACGAAGAAGTAAGCCGCACGAGGTCGTGTCGCGAGGTCGCGTCGCGTGCGCTGGTCAGGCCACGCGGCGCCCGTTGCGGTAGGCACGAACACCATCGTCCGTGTCGTTGAGCAGCAGCAGCGCATCAGAGCGGCCGTATCGTGCGAAGACGTCCAGCATGAGTGCGGACTCGCCGCTCCAGGGATACCCGAAGACCACATCGAAGTCATCGAGCGCGCGCCCCAGCTGCAGGTAGCCGGAGGGTCCGTCGCCGATGTTCCCCGTGTCCTCGCTGCCGTCGCGTGCGCGCCACCGGTACCCCGTGGGCAGGATACTGCCGGCGACGAACTGCGCGCGCGATTCGAAACGGGCGGCGAGGGCGCGTGCGGCCACCACGAGCGAGCCATCGAGCTCGATGCCGTACGCCTCAGCGCCCAGCAGGTCGGCCATGATCGTGATGACTCCGGTGGCCGACCCCCACTCGAGGAACCGCTGACCCGGCACGAGGTGGACTTCGAGTGCGCGGCGGACGCTGTCGTAGTCTGCGGGCACGAAGGGGTGGAACTCGACGTCGCGCACGGTCAGATCAAAACGCTCGAAGAGGGCCCACCCTTCGGCGCAGAGGGCGTCGATCTTGGCCGTCACGAGCCGAGCACCCGCCGGGCGAAGGCCTCGAAACGAGGGTCGCCAATGAGCTCGGCGAAAAAGTACGGATGGTGCAGATAGGCGAGGTAGCGAGACTCTGCGGAGAGTGCCAGCTCAAGTTGCGCGAGGGCACGATCTGCCTCGCCCATCCGCGCGTACCATGACGCGGTCAGTCCGGGATCGACAGCGCGCGCACCGGTGCTGCGAAGGCTGGCCTCGAGCAGTGCGGCGTGGCGCCGCGCCTCCTCAGGCCGCCCCATGCCATGCAGCGCGATTCCCTGACACGCGTGTTCGGCTGGCTCGCACGTGGCAAGATATTCGCGCCATTGCCCCGCAACCCGCAGCTCCATGCGCAGGCATTCCACCGTGTTGGCAGCGGAATCGACCTGTACGGCGTTCGTGCAGACGGCGCGGAGCGGCTCAAGCCGCTGCATGCCGGTGAGCACGGCCGGGCCGCTGCGAGCCACCAGCGGCGACATCGGCTCAAGCCGCGCCGCACGCATCAGCACGGCCAAGGCGGAGTCGGCTCGGCCGGAAACCAGCAACACGTCCGCGTACAGCGGAGCATCTGCCAGCGTAGAATCGCGACGCAGCGCCTGCGCGAGGAGACGCTCGGCGGCAACAACGTCGCGTCCGTACCAAAAGGCGTCGCGCGCACGCGCCACGAGTGCTCCGTTGCTCACCGAATCCAATGCCCACGCGCGGGCTTCCGCAGCGCGCTGGTCGGCGCGCGCCTGCCGCGTGGGCGCGAAGCCATCCTCGAATCGTATCCAGTTTTTCGCGAGTGCTCGCCAAATGGCCGCGTTGCCGGGGCTCAACTGCGTTGCCTTGACTATGAACGCGTTGGCCTCGCGAATCGACGCCTCGTCGCCGCGAAGGGACGCGTATCGGGCGCGCAGCAGCAGATCGTGTGCGCTGCCGGAGCCGGTACGCTCCTCCAAGGAGCGAGCACTCTGGTCATGAGGCACGCCGAGTGTGGTCGCGATGCCATCCGCGATGGAGTCCTCCAGCGCGAAGAGCTCGCTCTCATCGCGGTCGAAGGTTTCCCGGTAGCGCGCGTTGCCCGTCTTGACGTCGGTGAGTACGACGGTCAGCAGCAGCCGCGACCCGCGGCGTTCCATTCGACTCTCCAGCACCGACGGGACTTTCAGCCGGTTCCCGAGTTCCACCGGATCGCTGGTTTCCGTGGCGTGGAGGGCGTGCACAGAGCTGTGCGGGACCACTCGCAGCCCGCGGTTGCGCGAAAGCCGCGCGGCCAACTCCTCGGTCAATCCCGATACGAAATAGGCGTCGGTGGAATCCTCGCGAGTATCGGACATGGGCAGGACCGCCAAGACCGGCCGCTCCTTGGTTTGGAGTGTGGACGCCGCACGGCGTTCCGGCTTTCCCCTCAACACCAGCAGCGTCGCGACGGCGCCGAGGGCCAGCACCGCAGCGGCAACCAGCGGCAGTCGGCGCACGCGTGCCTGAGACACTGCCGGAGCGCTCACGGGGGTACCGCCGAGCGTTTCCAGAAGGTGCCGAGCACTGGCCGGCCTCGCCGACGAATCGGCGGACACGCAGGACATCACGAAGCGCGCCATCGCAGGCGACAGCAGCGGGACGAGCTCACCGAGCGGACGAGGTGTGAAACGCGCTGCGGATCCGTCTGCCGAGGCCTCGACAGGGATCGTGGCGGACGGGTGGACGCCGGCGAGCAACTCGTAGGCGATCACACCCCACGCATACACATCGGCGAGCGCATCCGCTCGGCCGGACTTCACTTGCTCCGGTGCGAGATAGGTGGCACCTCCCGTATCACTGGACGTTGGCGTCCGCTGATGCCCCGACCGTTGGCGCGCTCCCGCCGCAGCGGTCAGGGCCTGCACGACGCCAAAATCCGCCACCATGACGGACTTGCCGGCGAGGAGGATCCGTTCCGGTTGTAGACCGCCATGCAGCACGCCGTGGGCATGCGCGTGTGCCAAGGCGGCCGCGATGTCCCGCAAGACCGAGATGGCGTCGGCGAGTGGCAACGGGCTCGCGCCGATGCGATCCCGCAGCGAAACGCGACCGGCATAGGGCATCGTGAAGTACGGCAGCCCGCTCGCGGTCACTCCCGACAGGTGCACCGGAATGATGTGCGAATGGCGGAGCGAGGCCGCGCGACGGAGTTCCGCTGTAAATCGCGCGGTGTCGAGAGAGCGCGCGAAGTCGGGAGAGAACACCTTGACTGCAATATCGCGGTACAGCGACAGGTCTCTCGCGAGGAACACGTGCGCCCGACCGCCAGAATCGATCTCCTCGTCGATCGCGAACTGGCTGCCGAGCGCGGCGGCAAGCTCTTTCTGTAGTGCGGTAATCATCTGGGCTGATCGGGGGCGGACATTCCATCGAATATGCCGTAACGCCGACAGCCTGTCACCCTATCGTGCCTCCTCGCGGTCAGCGGCGCCGCGACGCAGGACGCGCGGCATTGCATTCGGTGATGTTGCGCACAGTGTCGGATGTTTCCCTCCGCGAGGTGCGACGCTACAATTGCGCGGTTGCTACGCGCCGAGTTCGCCGCCGGCTGAGGCCGGAGACCTGTCCCCGAATCCCTGATCATGCGTCGCGCGCTTCGACTATTGGTGCTGTGTGTAGCGGCGCTCCTCGCCACGGCCGTTGGCGTGTACCGTTGGCGGAATCCCGAAACGGCCACGCTGGACTCTATCGCCCGCGTCGGGGCGGCGGGGCAATTTGTGACGCTGTCCTCCGGGGTGACGCATTACGAGGTGGCAGGTCCGGACACGGGCCGTGTGGTGCTGCTGGTGCACGGGTTTTCCGTGCCGTACTACATCTGGGACTCCACGTTCACTGCCCTGCGTGACGCCGGCTACCGAGTGATTCGCTACGATGTCTACGGGCGCGGCCTCTCCGATCGGCCGGATGCCGCGTATGATGGCCCGTTCTTCGATACGCAGATCAATGAGTTGCTTGATTCGCTGCGCATCCGAGCACCGATCGACATCGTCGGGCTGTCCTTCGGGGGGTTCATCACGTCACACTACGTAGCCGGGCACGCCGGACGTGTGCGTACACTGACCATGATCGATCCCATGAGCCAGGGCGCATCGATGCCTGCGATCATGGCAAGTCCCGTCGTAGGGCCGTGGCTGTGGCAAGTGGCGCAGGTGCCGGGAATGGCCGAAGGGCAAGCGTCCGATTTCCTGCATCCAGAGCAATTTCCCGGATGGGCCGATCGCTATCGGCCGCAAATGCGTTTCTCAGGCTTCGGTCGCGCGCTGTTGCGCTCCGCTCTCCAGTCCTCGCACGTGCGCTTCGATACGTTGTTTGCCAATGTGGCCAAGACGGCGACTCCGACACTGCTTGTCTGGGGAAAGCAGGACCAGACCGTAAAGTTCGAGCTGTCATCGGTGTCGAGAACGAGCATTCCCGGCCTGGAGTTCTTTCCGGTGGACTCAGCCGGTCACCTGCCGCATATGGAGCGCGCAGCACTGGTGAATGCGCGGCTCTTCGCCTTTCTGGCGTTACACTCGCCATGACGAAAACACGTCGGCTTCCGGTGCGGCCGGACCTGCAGCAATTGCAGCGGGAGGCCGACGCACTGTGGCACGCGCTGCAAGCGCCTGATCGCGGCACGACTTCAGTATCGCTTGAAGAGGCACGAGAGGCCCTCGCCGTGCAGTATCAGGCGGCGAGTTGGGCTCGCCTCGAACAGGCGTGCCTGCTCTCCGACGCCATCTGGCGAGACGACGGTGATGCGGTGCGACTGCTGATTGCACACTCGCCCGCGCTCCTTCACCAACCGGTGCTGGTGCGCGCGGAGAGCAATTGGGGACCGCCGATGACGTACGCCGCCAACCTTGGGCGCGACGCCATCATTGCGTTGCTTGTCGAATGCGGCGCGACCGATCTGCTGCCGGCGCTGGATCGGGCGCTGCTGCAGGGGCAGGTGGCCACGGCACGTATGCTGCATAGCATGGCGGGACGTCCACTGCCGCCGCCGAGCGCGCTCGACGGACCTGCCTATACGCTGAACGAGGCGGGTACCGCGCTGGCGCTGGAGTTCGGAGCGCGCGTGCGGGACAACGATGGCAAGTCGGTGGCTCCGGTTGATGTCGTGCTGCAGACAGATAGTCGGAAGCCGCTGGCGAAGCACGCCATCCTCGAGCTGTATGCGCAGCACGGCTATGTCTTTCCCGACACGCCCATGATGGCGTTCCATCGCGGGCGTCTCGAGGAGCTCGAGCGGCATCTCGCCGATGACCCAAGCGTGCTGACACGGCAGTTTCGCTTTGAGGAGATTTTTCCTCCCCACTTGGGATGTCACGAGGAACGTTTTCCCCGGACGTCACTGGATGGGGTCACGCTGCTGCATCTGGCGGTCGAGTTTGACGAGATCGATCTCGCGCGTTGGCTGCTCGCGCGCGGCGCGCCCGTTGATGCGCGCGCCCGCATTGCTGCTGACGGCACCGGGGGTCAGACTGCGCTCTTTCACGCGGTGGTGTGTTATGCCAATTTCTGGCGCAACTTCGGTGGCGCCACCGATGCATCGCCCTTTGGCGTGTTGCTGCTAAATCACGGTGCCGACACCTCAGTTCGCGTGTCACTGCGCGAATCGGTCATGGAGGGGAACCCGTACGCGTTGCACGAGACGCGCGAGCATCGGGACGTATCGCCGGTTGAGTGGGGCCGGGCGTTCCATGACCCGATGGTGGTGAGCCAGCGTGTCATGCAGCAGATCGCTGCGCGCGGCTGATGCGGCGGCGGTATCGTCGCGCCGCCTTCACCGTGATCAGTCGACCGACACGCTCTCGACGTGCTCGTGTTCCACACGCATGTTTGCCCCGTTGGCGTCGCACCCTGCGACGCGCCTGCTCGCTCCCGTCGAGGTCCACGATGCCACAACGCGCACCCCTCCGTCTCGTTCTCAGCATGGCGTTCATGTGCGTGACCGCGCCGCTGGGCGCTCCGCTGGCGGCGCAGACGTCGAATCCACGATTCGGTCGCTGGCAGCTCAAGTCCGACGCGCCGCCCCCGGCCAGCAACATCATGACCTACGAAGCCCTCGGCGCGACGGGCATGAAGATTACGATCCAATCCGTGAATGCGAAGGGCGACACCACCCGCTGGTGGTACACCACCGAGTTCGACGGAGTCGACAGACCCGTGACGGGCAACGCCGGGCAGTCGCACGCGGCGGTGCGTGCCATCAGTCCGCTGGTGAATGAGATCACGAACAAGAAGGACGGACGTGTGACGCAGCGGCTCACGAACGTGCTCTCGCTCGATGGGCAGACCATCGCGGTCATCTACATGCGTGACGACGGGGCCGGGAAGACCACGGGCGTGACTTTCGCGACGTACGAGCGCATGTGGTAGTGATGCGGTAGTCGGATCCGGTGCGCGCCTGTCGCGCCGGAGATTCCCGATGGCGTGTCTGGCGTGCACATTGCACGCTCAGCGTGACTACTCGGCCTTCCAGGAGTTCGTATGCGTGTTGGCGTCGTGATGTGCGGCCTCGGTGCACTGGTGATGTGCGGTTCGTCCCTGTCAGCGCAGCAGCCGCCCGGAGGGCGCGGGGGCTTTCGCGGAACAACGCCGATCCAGCCAGGTGAACAGTGCCCGCCCGGTACCACGGAGATTCGGCCGCGCAGTTGTCTGGCGCCGGAGTTGCCCGTGCCAAGCATCGTGGACTATCGGCCCAAGTCGACGCTGGTGAACACGCCGCATCTGGTGAGGAAATCGAAGTTTCCTTCCATCGATTACCACGGGCATCCGCAGGGATTGCTGGGTAGCGCTGAGGGAATCGCGTCACTCGAAGCATCGCTGGACAGCCTCAACGTGCGCATGATGGTGGTCGCGGACAATGCGTCGGGCGAACGCCTGTCCCGCGCGATGGCCGTCATTCGCGCGTCCCCCACGATGAAGGACCGGGTGCGCGTGCTGGCAGGGATCAACTTCTCCGGCGTGGGGCCGGGATGGGCGGAGAAGGCGATTGCGCAACTGGAAGCGGATGTCGCCGCCGGAGCCGTGGGCGTCGGGGAGATTGGCAAGGGGCTCGGGCTGAACACACGCAAGCCCGATGGTTCACGTCTGCGCATCGACGACCCCGAGCTCGATCCCATCTGGCAGGCCTGCGCGCGGCTCAAGTTGCCGGTGTTCATTCACACGGCCGATCCGCAGGAGTTCTTCAAGCCGTTGGACTCCAGCAATGAGCGCTGGCTCGAGATGGCCCTCTTCGCAGAGCGCCGGTATCCGCCGGACAAGTATCCGACGTTCGATCAGCTCATGACGGAGCGCGACAACCTGTTCCGCAAGCACAAGGGTACGACGTTCGTTGCCGCGCATATGGGCTGGCACGCCAACGACCTGCCGCGTCTCACGAAGCTGCTCACCGACATGCCGAACGTGTATACGGAGATCGGTGCGGTGCTGTATGACATCGGTCGGCAGCCGCGCGCGATGCGTGATTTCTTCGTGCAGTTCCAGGATCGTTTGCTGTTCGGCAAGGACTCGTTCCAGCCTGAAGAGTACCCGTACTACTGGCGTGTGCTCGAGACTCGGGATGACTACTTCGACTACTACCGCGGCTATCACGCCTTCTGGAAATTGTACGGCATCGACTTGCCCGACGCGGTCCTCAAGAAAGTGTACTTCCAGAACGCGCTTCGTCTGACGCCATCACTCCCACAGACGGGCTGGCCCAAGTAAACGCGGCGCGCACGTTTTCCCCCACTCGGAGCTCCCATGCTGAAGAAGATTGCTATCGGCGTTGCGCTGTTGATTGCGGTGGTGCTCGTGTTGGCCACCACGAAGCCCGACTCGTACACCGTGGTGCGTTCCACGACGATCAATGCACCTCCCGAAAAGATCTTCGCCGCCATCAACGACTTTCACAGTTGGGAAGCGTGGTCGCCGTGGGCCAAGCTCGATCCCGCCATGAAGACCACCTACACCGGACCCGCGGCTGGCCCGGGCGCAGCATACGCGTGGGAAGGCAATTCCGATGTTGGCTCGGGTCGCATGGAGATCACCGAGGTTTCGGCTCCCACCAAGGTCATCATCAAGCTGGATTTCCTGACGCCCATCGAGGGGCACAACACGACCACCTTCGATCTGGTGCCGAGCGGAGCCGCTACCAACGTCACGTGGACGATGACCGGTCCTTCCGCGTTTGTGACGAAGGTGATGAACGTGTTCGTCAGCATGGACTCGATGATCGGAGGTGACTTCGAGAAAGGGCTGACCGCGTTGAAGTCAGTCTCTGAACGCTAGCGATGACCGCTGCGGCAACGCCGACCGCGTCGAGTCGGCGCTACGACCGGTCTATTGTGGAAGGGCCGCTCGCCCCAGCGGTCTGGAAGATCGCGTTTCCCACCATGCTCGGAAACGTCATTGGCGGATTGCAGGGCATCGTTGATCACGTCATGGTTGGCCATTTCGTGGGTTTCAATGGCAACGCGGCCATCGGCGTGGCCTGGCAGATTTTTCTGGTGGTGATCGTTTTCATCTCGTCGTTGTTCACGGGCATGAGCGTGTTGGTGGCGCGCTTTGCTGGTGCCGGCGACGAGGCCAAGGTGGATCGCACGGTGTATCAGGCATTTCTCACGGCCACCGGGATGTCGGTGTTCATCCTTGCGCCGCTGGGGTATGTGCTGTCGCCGATTTTGCTGGACCTGGTGAATGCCAAGCCAGCGGTGAAGGCCGAGGCGCTACCGTTCCTGCGCATCATGTTCATGTTCAGCAGCGGCATGCTCGTGTTCTTCATGCTTGGTGGTGCACTGCGTTCCGCCGGAGACGCCAAGACGCCCATGCGACTCGGCATCGCCATGACCGCGCTCAACATTGCGTTGAACGTGGTCCTCATTCGAGGGCTCGGGCCGATTCCGGCATTCGGCACGAAGGGCGCCGCCATGGGCACGGTGATCGCCTCCGCTCTCGTGGCGATCTACGCACTCACCAAACTCACCCGTGGCGGTTGGGTGGTGTCGTTCCCACGTGGGGAGTCGTTGCGTCCTGACTGGGCCATTATCGGGTCGCTCTTCCGCTTCGGTCTGCCGACCGGTATTCAGGGCATCGCGATGAACATCGGCGGCGTGCTTATGCTGTCGTTCATCGGTTCGCTCGCTCAGAGCGCCGCCGCCCAGGCGGCCTTCGCGGTGTCCTACGGTCAGCTCTTCTCGTTCGTTACCTGGACCTCTGTCGGACTGATGGGCGCCGCCGCGGCGGTGGCGGGACAAAACCTTGGTGCCGGTCAGCCAGACCGGGCGCGCGACGCGGTGCACGTGGCGGCCCGCATAGGCCTGGCCGGTGCCGCGTTGTTGGGGCTCGTGTACTTCACAGTGCCGCGCCAGCTGCTCGCCATCTTCGGCCTCAACGAACCGGCGGTCGTTGACATCGGGACACAGCTGCTGCGGGTGCTGAGCGTGTCCGGACTCTTCATCGCCGTGGCACTGACGTACACCGGCGGATTGCAGGGCACCGGAGATACCAAGAGCCCGCTCTACATTTCGATTGTGTCGCAGGTGGCCATTCCACTCGGCATTTGCTTTGCGATCCGGTCCATGGGCACGCTGCAACCGATGCATATCTGGCTTGCCATTCTCGCGGGGCACATGACGCGGTGTGGGCTCAGCATGCTGCGGTTCAATCAGGGGAAATGGCGGGGAATTGCAGTCGAAATCGGTGCCGCAGCGTAGCCCCGCGCGCGCTGGCGGCGCTGGCGTGGAGAGCGCGTGACGCAGACGGCTGATGTGGTGATCTGTGGCGCGGGTATCGCCGGTATCGCAGCGGCGTACTCGCTCGCCGTGACACACGGTGTGCGACACGTGGTGCTGGTGGATGAGCGGCCCCCGATGACGCTCACGAGTGATAAATCCACCGAGGCTTACCGCAACTGGTGGCCCGGTCCGGATGATGCGATGGTGCGCTTCATGAACCACAGCATCGACCTCATCGAGTCGTTGGCCGAGGCCAGTGACAATCGTTTTCTGCTGAATCGACGAGGCTACCTCTACACCACGGCCGACCCAGCGCGCGCCGCGCAGTTTCAGGCCGACGCCGCACTCGCCGCTGCGCAGGGCGCCGGTGACGTGCGCGTGTATCGGGATCGCGCGCAGGCGACGCACTACCAGCCCAGCGCACACACGGGCTATCGAAATCATCCTTCGGGCGCGGATCTGTTTCTGGATCGGGGCGCGATTCGTGAACACTTCGGTTTTCTTTCCGACGACATCGTCGCCGTGATGCACGCCCGGCGCTGCGGATGGTTCAGCGGCCAGCAGTTTGGCATGCATCTGCTCGAACAGGCGAAAGCCGCCGGTGTCACCTTCGTCGATGGTCGGGTGGAGTCGGTGCAAGTGGAACAGAACCGTGTACGCTCCGTCGGCGTTGTCGTCGACGGAAGGCGTGAGGTCATTCACACCGACGTCTTCGTCAACTCAGCGGGCCCGTTCGCGCGCGAGGTGTCGCGTCTGGTTGGTGTGGAGCTGCCACTGTTCTCGGAACTGCACCTCAAGGTGGCGTTCGAGGACGTGCTTGGCGTGGTCGACCGCAATACCGGTCTGGTGATTCTGGACGACGTGCAGTCGCTGCCCTGGCCGGATGATGTGCGGAGCGAGCTCGCCGCCGACGAAGAGACACGCTGGTTGACCGAGCCGTTGCCTGCGGGAATTCACCTTCGACCGGAAGGGTATCACGGCAGTCGTACCGTGCTGATGCTCTGGGACTACCACAGTCTGCAACAGTATGCGGAGGCGATGCTGCCAGTGCCCGACGATCCGCTGTATCCGGAAGTCGCGCTCCGCGGCCTGGTCCAACTCGTGCCCGGGCTTTCCGCATATCTTGACGCGATTCCGCACAGCTGGGTGGACGGCGGCTACTACACCAAGACCATCGAAAACCGACCGCTCATCGGCCCGCTCGCCGTGGACGGGGCATTCGTCAATGCGGCGTTCTCGGGCTTCGGACTGATGGCGGCGCCCGCCGCTGGCGAGCTGCTTGCGGCGTACATCACGGCGGGGACGCTACCCGCCTACGCGCCCGCATTTTCGCTGCGCCGCTACGACGATCCCGCCTATCAGCAACAGCTGGCCAATTGGGGGTCTACAGGCCAACTGTAGATCAGCTTTCAGGCGGACGTGCCCCGTTTCAGTCTAGATTTCAGCATGCCTATCTCGAATTCCGCTCTCCGACCTGGCGCCACCCTGCTGCTGTGCGCCTTGGCGCGTGTCAGTCAGGCGCAGTCCCGAGCGTTGCCCGTACTCGATCCGTTGCCGGTCAAGGGCGGAGTGTGTCACACGATCCCGGAGTCGCCGTCTTCGAGACGCCTGGGCAGCGTGCGTACGGCGCTGTTCGACCTGGCATCCCCCGATCGAGGCATTTCGGTCAGCGTCGACGCGTCGGCGCGTCCGGTCTACTTCTCCGCGCGCGCAACCGGTGCATCGGCTGTCACGGCGGGTACCGACACCAGCAGCACCGCGCCGGCGCCCCCACGGGAAATCGTGCTGGCCTTCTTTGAACGCGACGGCAGCATTCGCAGCGGCGAGCGGCTGCGTCGGACGGGCTCCGGCGTCGCCGGTGCCAGCACCGAAACCAAGCGACCGCTTGCCAGGACCGACACGACACTGGTGAAGAAGCTGGCCGCTGCCGTGATCGCGCGGTGTATGCGATAGCGTTCCTGACTGCTCTGCCGCCGTCCCTTGCTCCGGATCTAGTGGAGCCCACCGATCCCACGTACGCACAAACTCATGGCAAAAATCAAGGTTCTGCATCCGGTTGTTGAGATGGACGGCGACGAGATGACGCGCATCATCTGGCAGTTCATCAAGGACAAGTTGATCCTGCCGTACGTCGATGTGCAGCTCGACTACTACGACCTCGGCATCGAGCACCGTGATGCCACCAACGACCAGGTCACCATCGACTCGGCCGAGGCCACAAAGCGGCACGGCGTGGCGGTCAAGTGCGCGACGATCACGCCGGATGAAGGTCGTGTGCAGGAGTTCGGACTCAAGAAGATGTGGAAGAGCCCCAACGGCACGATCCGCAACATTCTCGGCGGCGTGATTTTTCGAGAACCCATCATCATGTCGAACATCCCGCGTCTCGTGCCGGGGTGGACCAAGCCCATCGTCATCGGACGTCACGCCCACGCCGATCAGTACAAGGCCACGGATTTCAAGGTGCCCGGCCCCGGCACCGTGACCATTACCTACACGCCAGCCAATGGCGATGCGCCGATGGAAATGACCGTCGCCAAGTTCGGTGAGGACGGCGGCGTGGCCATGGGCATGTACAACTTCAATGACTCCATCCGCGACTTTGCTCGCGCCAGTCTCACCTATGGTCTGCAGCGCAACTATCCCGTCTACCTGAGCACCAAGAACACCATCCTCAAGGCGTACGACGGCGCATTCAAGGACATCTTCGAGCAGGTGTTCCAGGAGGAGTTCAAGGCGCAGTTCGACGCGCAGGGCCTTACGTACGAGCATCGCCTCATCGATGACATGGTGGCGGCCGCGATGAAGTGGGAGGGCGGCTACGTCTGGGCCTGCAAGAACTACGACGGCGACGTGCAGTCGGATATCGTGGCGCAAGGCTTCGGTTCACTGGGGCTCATGACCAGCGTGCTGATGACGCCCGATGGCAAGACCATGGAGGCGGAGGCCGCGCACGGCACCGTGACGCGCCACTACCGCGAGCATCAGAAGGGAAAGCAGACGTCGACGAATCCGATTGCCTCGATCTTCGCCTGGACACGCGGGCTGGCGCATCGCGGCAAGCTGGATGGCACACAGGCGTTGGTCGACTTTGCCTCCAGTCTCGAAGCGGTGTGTATCGAGGCGGTCGAAGCGGGTGAGATGACCAAGGATCTCGCCATCCTCATCAGCAAGGACGCCCCGTACATGAATACCGAAGTATTCCTCGATGCCATTGATCGTCGCCTGCAGGCGAAGATGGCATGAGCAACGCGGTGGGTGCACGAGCGACGATGGTGCTGCTGTTCGTGCTCGCGTCAGCGGCGGGCAGCTCGCTGAGCGCACAGGGTGCCGGACGGGATGGTCCCCGTTTTGAAATCACGTTCACGGCGGCGGCGCACGCTGCGCCGATCACAGGCCGCGCCTATGTGGCCATCAGCCGCACCAGTGACGGTCAGCGCACACCCATCGCGCAGACCGGAGAGACCGGAGTACCACTCTTTGGTGTGAGCATCGAGCAGCTGGCGGCGGGCAAGGCAGCCACGATCGATGCATCGACATTCGGTCATCCGGTGCAGTCGCTCCGAAACGTTCCGGCCGGCGAGTACTGGGTGCAGCCGTTCGTCAACGTCTACACGAAGTTTGTGCGTGCCGACGGCCACACCGTGTGGCTGCACAACGATCAGTGGGAAGGGCAGAACTGGAAACGCTCGCCCGGCAACATTTACGGTGAGCCGGTCAGAATCACGTTCGACCCGACGTCGTCCAAGCCGATTGTGCTGGTTGCGGACAAGGTGATTCCGCCCGTCGTGGTTCCGGCAGAGACGGAAAACGTCAAGCGCATCAAGATCCAGAGTGCGATTCTCACCAAGTGGTGGGGTCAGCCGATGTACCTCGGCGCGACGGTGCTACTCCCCAAGGGTTACGACACGCATCCGGACGCACGGTATCCGATTGTGTACGACCATGGGCACTTCTCGCTACGGGCGCCGCGGGTCGGCAGCGATCCCTATTGGAACGCCGATGGCACGCCACGCATGATCGTCGCCACGCTGCAGCATCCGTCGCCGTACTACGACGATTCGTACGGGGTGAATTCGGAGAACAACGGGCCGTACGGCGACGCCATCATGCAGGAGCTCATTCCCGCTGTCGAGTCGAAGTTTCGCGTGATCGGTCAGCCGTGGGCACGGCTGCTCACGGGCGGCTCGACGGGTGGCTGGATTTCGTTGGCGCATCAGGTGTTCTATCCGGACTTCTACGGCGGGGTCTGGTCGCTGTGTCCGGACGCGGTTGATTTCCGCTATCACCAGATCGTCAACATTTACAGCGACACGAACGCGTATTTCCTGAATCGCGAGTGGATGAAACTCGATCGTCCCACGCAACGTCGGCCTGATGGTAATGTGACGGCGATGATGAAGGACGAGAACTGGTATGAACTCGTAGTTGGTACGCACACTCGCGGCGGCGGCCAGTGGGATATCTGGGAGGCCACGTACGGGCCGGTGGGGAAGGACGGCTACCCGGCGCCCATCTGGAACAAACAAACCGGTCTCATCGATCGTCAGGTCGCATCGTACTGGAAGGAGCATTTTGATCTGCGCTATCTGCTGGAGAGCAAGTGGGCCACGCTGGGGCCCAAGCTCGCCGGCAAGCTCAATGTCTACGTGGGCGACGCGGACTCCTACTTTCTGAACATGGGTGTGCATCTGCTCGACGATTTCCTGAAGAAGACCACCGCGCCCAAGGCCACGGGAGAAGTCGTCTTTCAACCCATGGGCTCACACTGCTGGGGGCCAAGCATGCCGGAATTGATGCCGAAAATGCTGCGCACCATGGAGCAGCACGCGCCCGCCGGTGCAGACCTGAAGACCTGGAGATATTAGATGAGGAATCACATGCCCGCGTATCGTTCAGTGTTGGTGATGACAGCGCTCGCTTCGCTGTCACCGGAGTTCGCCGAAGGGCAGCGCACTGCGAGTCCGAGGAGTCCGACGAATGCCGCTTCACCAGGCGCTGCGGCCGCCATCGCGCCGTCGCTGTACGAGTCGCTCTCGTGGCGCTTCATCGGACCGGAGGGAAACCGGTTCACCACGGCCGCTGGAATTCCCGGAGATCCGTACACCTACTACGTCGGTGCGGCGTCGGGTGGCGTGTACAAGACTACCGACGGGGGCGTGCACTGGCGCTCGCTGTTTGATGCGCAGCCCGTGCAGTCGATCGGGGCCATGGCCGTCGCGCCGAGCGATCGGAACGTGGTGTGGGCCGGTACGGGCGAGGCGCATATCCGCAGCCACATCTCGATTGGTCAGGGCATCTACAAGTCGACCGATGCGGGTGAATCGTGGACCTTGATGGGGCTCGAGAAGACGGGACGCATCGCGCGCGTGGTGATCCATCCGACCAATCCTGACATCGTGCTCGCCTGTGC
>JANNEV010000254.1:0-3237 GCA_031379145.1 Gemmatimonadaceae bacterium | reverse complement strand
CACAAGCGCTTCGACGGCGGTGCGCGCCGCCGACGCCTGCGCAGCCTGTGCCTCCGTGACGAACGCGGGTACCACGACACGCACGCCATGTGCCAGCACGCTCAACCTCTCGGCCCCGCCGCCCACGTTGACGTCGGGACGGTCACGCCATTCCGTCGCGAGCAGTTGGTGATGCTCAAGCGCGCCGAACAGCCAATCGAGATGCGCGTCGTACAAGGCGAAGGACAGAGTCCAGACACGACCGCGCGGCGCTTCGGCGTCCACGGCGAGGGTCACGTCGCCCTGCGGCGCTGGCCCGATGCGAACCTTGCGCCGCCACGCGTGTGGCCACGGCAATGGTGGCGATACCTGCTCGAGCTCCACCGCGAAGTCCGGCGGGCGCGGGCTCACCGGCTTCCTGTCGCCAGTCGCCGCAGGCGCGACCACCAACTCCGCAGCGGTCTGTCCAGGACCTCCTCGTGCGCGCCGCTGCGCAGGATTCGATGCAGCGAGGATGTCGCGAAGACCCCGGCGGCGTCTATGCCTCCGGTGAGACGCACGCGATCACCGACCGCGAGCGCCAGCCGGTGGCCCGGCGTCATGGTGCTGCAATCGAGCGTACTCCCCCAGATGGTTTCGATTCGAAATCCGAACGGGAGGAGCGCGACGATCGTGCCTTCGGTGAATGACATCATCGATCGCCCGCCTAGCTCTGGGGCGTAGTGCCGCCCGTGGTATGTTGCTCCATCGGCAGCCCGACGTGCTCGTCGGAAATGCGATCTTCAGGCGACATCGGGCTGTGCGCCGCCTGCGGGTCCGCCATGGCGGACGCGTCGATCACATCCACGCGCGCTGGCGTATCGCGCTGCGCCACCGGTATCTCGGCGGTGGCTTCCAGCGGAATGAGAAGCTCCGCAGTGACCTCGGCGTCGGGTTCCGGCGGCGGGTCCGTATGCTCGACTGCCACCACCGGTCGCATCGCTACCCCTTGGTCTTCACGTTCTCGTAGCTGATGTTCGCGCACGTCATCGAGGCGTCGATGGCCGGCGCGAAGTTATTCACCAACTTGGTGCTGGACGCTCCCGGCATGATCGGATCAGAGCAGGTCGATGCGACGTGCCGGCCGTCGTTGCACATGATCACGACATCCAGGCACATGGTCCGACTCGCCTGCGCCATGTTCTGAAAGCCGCACTGCACCGCATCCGCACTGACCCCGATGCATCCGGTCATCGTCACCGATGTATCACCGGACAACTCGCTCATGCCATCCTGCATTTGATTGAACCCTGAGTACATCGCGTAGCCGCCGAGCAACACCATCGCAACGCGGACCGCGAGGCGAGCGGTGGGATTCTTTGGCAGGTAGTCTTTCTTCGCGGCGGGCGGCTGATCTGTCTTGGCCCCCGGCGGGGGCGTCGTCATGAACATCGACGCCAGGGCCGACGATCCGGCCGGCACCCAATCGCCGTAGCCCGGCGACACAAGCGTTGCCGGTATGATCGTTCCCGAACGAATCAGTGCGTCCACTGCCGCGCGTGGCAACGGTCCCACGCTCGCGCCGTCCTGCACGTAGTACCAGGTCTCGGGGCTCATGAGCGGCGTGCGCCGACGGCGCGGCGGACGGGCCGACCAGACGACAGGACTGATCCCGGCATGGAACGACCTCCATTAGGAGTGATCGAAAGGCTTCGCCTATCCGAAGACGCGATGGGCGCTCCCAGTACAGCGCGAAATGCACGGAAACAGGCTCATGATCGGCGCACGGACAGAAACAGATCAGTGAAAGCCGGCAGAGCCGATAGGAACGCAGCGGGCGGTTCGCCGACGAAGGCCCGGAAGTCGCGGACCAGATGGGATTCGTCGCAATAGCCGCTGTCAGCTGCAACGCGAGCGAGCGTATCCGGATCATGTCGCCACGCCATACAGACCCGGTGAAACCGCACGATGCGTGCGAATTGCTTCGGCGAGAGCCCCACCTGTGCGTCGAACTGACGCTGCAGGGTCCGCACACTGATGCCCTGCGCCTCGGCGACGGTATCTATGGCGACGGAGCCATGAGAGCGCCGAATAGCCAGGACAGCCGCCGTCACCGCATGCGTCGCTCGCGGCGCTACGGTTGCATAGCTCGCCAACCACCCTTCGATCTCGGCGCGTCGACAGACTACTGACATCGACGCCAGTCGCGAGCGCAGTTGACGCAGGTCGGCGTCGCGTAGGTCCGAGGCCGCGGCCCAACGGTCGCGCAGCTGCGAAAGACGGGAGTGGAGACCAACCGCACCATGCGCTTCGAAGCGCACCGCAAGCAGATCGATGGTGCCCGTCGGTCGTACCCTGAACGGGCGGGTGATCTGGCCCACGAGCAACAACGTCGGCTGCACCGAGCGTGCACCGGCGCGATCGATATGCTCAAACGGGTCTGCGAAATTGAACAACAACTCGGGACAGCCGTCGGGCAGCGCGGGTTCCGCGGTCGCGGGTCCGTCATTCCCCACGGCGCCCTGCAAGCTCCAGCAGCAGACCACGAGCCCTTGCGTCGGGGCAGCGGGAATCCATTCGTTGTATTGCACGGTCAGATGGGCCGAGGGGTGACAGCAGGCCGGTGTCGCTTTTGTCCAATTCGGAACGTCGTGCACGGCCTATGCTGTGCTACCGTGAACTTCCTCATCGCACAGGCAGAGCGCCAATGACGATCCGACCGCTATCGCTGTTGCTTGCTTCCGCGCTGCTTCACGTCGCGACAACCAATGTCGCCCGAGCGCAGCTGCCTGCGGGCTACGCCGCGTCCGAGATTGGCAAGCTATCGTGGCTTGCCGGCTGCTGGGAGCAGCGCGCCCCGGGACACCTAGTGCAGGAGCATTGGATGGACCCGGCAGGCGGCACCATGATCGGAATGAGCAGGACACTCGCGCGAGACGCAACGCGAGACGCAACGCGAGGGTGGGAGTACCTTCGGATCGCTGCCCGCGAAGGCCGCCTCACCTACACGGCCGCGCCGAGCGGACAAGCGGAAACACCGTTCCTCGCGACGGTGCTGAGTGACACACTGGCCGTGTTCGAGAATCCGGAGCACGATTTTCCGCAGCGCATCTCGTACCGCAAGCTCTCGTCCGACTCCGTGATGGCCCGCATCTCGGCAACACGGGGAGGGAAGACGCAGGGCATGGATATCCCCATGAGCCGGTCGCGCTGCGGCGGCGTGTAGCGCTCGATATCAGTAGGTGAGCCGAGCCTCGCTGCTGCCCGCGCCGAAGGCAT
>JANNEV010000251.1:0-1663 GCA_031379145.1 Gemmatimonadaceae bacterium | reverse complement strand
GTGCACGAGTCACGTCAGACGGCGGCGACCTGTCCACGCGGCGCGCGAGGCACCTTCCCAGCTGCCAGGCAACGCGTGCACACTTTCACCTTGATGATCTTGTCGTCCTTGAGCGTCCGCACCACCTGCAGGTTCGGCTTCCAGGTGCGACGGGTCTTGTTGTTCGCGTGCGACACGCTGTTGCCAAAGGCCACGCCCTTGTCGCAGTGGTAGCAGCGGCTCCGATTGATGGCCATGTCCGTGCTCCCGGTCAGCTGAGGATCAGTTCGATGCGCGCCATTTCTGCGCCGTCACCCTTGCGGTGTCCGGTCTTCAGAATGCGCGTGTAGCCGCCCGGCCGCGTGGCGAACGCGGGGCCGAGCTCCTGGAATAGCTTGTCGGCGGCTTCACGCTTCGAAACGTGTTTGCCGGCGAGTCGACGCGCATGGAGCGTACCGCTGCGCGCCTTCGTGATGAGCTTCTCGACGAACGGGCGCAGCTCTTTGGCCTTAGCCTCGGTCGTTTCGATCGCGCCGGACTCGATCAGCGAGGTGGCGAGATTGCGGAGCAGCGCCAAGCGCTGCTCACTGGTCCGCCGAAGTTGGCGATTGGCCTTGCGATGGCGCATGGGAAGTTATTCCTCGTCTTCGTCGTCGTCAGGCGCGTTTTCGGCCGCGCGGCTGGGCGCCGTGCCCATGTCGAGAATACGGACACCGTCCGTGCTCTCCTCATAGCGCATACCGAAATTGAGCCCTTCCTTCTCGAGCAGTGCAGCGATTTCCTGCAAAGACTTCTTGCCGAAGTTCTTGACTTGCAGGATCTGCGCCTCAGTCTGGCGAACCAGATCACCGAGCGAGCGGATGTTGGAATTCTTGAGTGAGTTGACCGAGCGAACCGAGAGTTCGAGATCGTCGATCGGGGTACGGAACAACTCGGCCAGACGCAGCGCATCGCTGTTCGCGCCGTCGCCAGCCGCACCCGGCTGAGCCGACGCGGACGATCCGAAGCCCACGAAGTACTGGAAGTGGGTCTGCGCGAGGGCCGCGGCATAGCTCACCGCTTCCTCCGGCGACATCGTGCCGTTGGTTTCGACGGACAATGACAGACGATCATAGTCCGTGCGCTGTCCAACGCGGGTTTCCGCCACCGTGAAGTTGGCCCGACGCACCGGACTGTAGATCGCGTCGATGCGCACCACATCAACCGACAGATTCTTGTCAGCGGGATGCTCGTCGCGCTCGACGTAACCGCGACCCTTGTTCACGTACAGTTCGACGTTGAAGTCGCGGTCGTCCGTGACGGTGAAGAGATGATGCGACGGGTCGATGACCCGAGCCCCACCGACGGCACCGATCTGGATGTCCGCGGCCGTGACAGCGCCCGGGCCGCTCTTGACCAGGCGCAACACCGCCTGCTCAATGTCGTCCGGCAATGCCAGAGTCAGTGTCTTCAGGTTCCCGATGATCTGGTGCACGTCCTCGACCACCCCAGGGATGGTCTGGTGCTCATGCACAACGCCTTCGATGCGGAACGCCCACACGGCGGAGCCGCGCAACGACGACAGCAGAAGCCGACGCATCGCGTTGCCCAACGTGTGGCCGAAGCCGCGCTCGAGCGGCTGGAGCCGGAACTCGGCCAGATTCGGGTTGTCCTCGCGCTTCGTCGCTTCGACGAGCTGCGGGCG
>JANNEV010000223.1:0-6803 GCA_031379145.1 Gemmatimonadaceae bacterium | reverse complement strand
GGCCCGCATCTTCGTACTCGGCCAGCAGCGTCTCCACGCGCCTCGCGACGGCCTTCTCGACCATTTTGAACGCTTCGCCGCGCAACTCTTCTCCGCCCTCGAGTGCGAAGGAGCGCAGCGAGTAGATCACCTCGCGCTGCTGGTTCATGACGTCGTCGTACTCCAGCAGTCGCTTACGCGACTGAAAGTTCTGCAATTCGACACGTTTCTGCGCCTGCTCGATGGAGCGCGTGATGAGCGGATGCGTGAGCATCTCCCCGTCCTGCGCACCCATGCGATCCATCAGTTTGGCAATACGCTCCGACCCGAATAACCGCATCAGGTCGTCTTCGAGCGAAAGGAAAAACTGTGACGCGCCCGGGTCGCCCTGTCGTCCGGCGCGTCCTCGAAGCTGGCGGTCGATGCGGCGGGACTCGTGCCGCTCGGACCCGACAATGTGCAAGCCGCCGATCTCGTCGATGTTCACCGGCTTTCCGTCGGCGTCGTTCACGATCGAAGGCTTCGAGTCGGTAATGTCCGCGCCGAGTTTGATGTCCGTACCGCGACCAGCCATGTTCGTGGCGATCGTGATGGCACCCGGTTGACCGGCACCGGCCACGATCTCGGCTTCACGCTGGTGGTACTTGGCATTGAGCACGTTGTGCTTCAGCCCCGCGCGCGTGAACAGGCGTGCGAGCGTTTCGGACGCTTCCACGCTGGCTGTGCCAACCAGGACCGGGTACCCCAGCTCATGCAGTCGCTTGGTTTCATCAACGATGGCGTTGTACTTCTCTCGGCGCGTCTTGAAGACCAGATCCTGGCGGTCGTCTCGAGCGATCGGCTGATTGGTCGGGATCACCGACACTGCCAGGCCGTAGATCTGATGGAACTCGTTCTCTTCCGTCTCGGCGGTTCCCGTCATGCCGGACAACTTCTCGTACATGCGGAAATAGTTCTGGATGGTGACCGTGGCGAGCGTCTGTGTTTCGCCCTTCACCTGCACGCCTTCCTTGGCCTCGACCGCTTGGTGCAGGCCCTCGCTCCAACGGCGACCGGGCATCGTACGGCCGGTGAACTCATCCACGATCAACACCTGGCCCTCCTGCACCACGTAGTTCACATCCTTCTCGTACAGTGCATGAGCGCGGAGCAGCTGGTGAATGATATTCAGCCGCTCACTCTTCATGGCGTACTCGCGCTCGATCACGGCGCGACGCTCAAGGCGCTCCGCGGGCAGCAACGCGAGGTCCTTGTCGATGCGCCCGATCTCGGAGGAGATATCCGGCAGCACGAAGGCGTCGTGCGCCTCCGGCGACAGCCAGTCCAGTCCCTGCTCCGTCAAGTGCACCGTATGCCCCTTCTCGTCCAGCACGAAGAGCAGATCGTCCTCGAGATCACGGAACTGCTGCTTGCTCGCCTGCAGTTTCCGATCCGCGATATGATCGAGTTCCATACGCTGTACGAGTGCCTTGTTGCCCTGTTCCTGCATCGCTTTCATGAGGCGCTTGTTCTTCGGACCGCCCAATTGCGCCTTGAAGAACTGCAGCGCACCCAGCTGCGTGTCGCCCGCCTCCAGCGCGCGCTCGGCCTCACCCACGAGCGTGTTCACCAGATCGGACTGACGGCGGACCAGTCGCACCACACCCGCGTTGAACTCCGCGTACTGCCCATCACTCTCGTTGCCAACCGGCCCCGAGATGATCAGCGGCGTTCTTGCCTCATCGATCAGAATCGAGTCCACCTCGTCAATGATCGCGTACACGTGCTGTCGCTGCACGCGCTGGTCGAGGGTGACCACCATGTTGTCGCGCAGGTAGTCAAACCCGAACTCATTGTTGGTCCCGTACGTGATATCGCAGCCATACACTTCACGTCGCTCCCACGATCCCGCCTCCGTATCGTCAAGACAGCCCACGGTCAGGCCGAGCCAACGATAGAGATGACCCATCCACTGCGAGTCGCGGCGCGCCAGGTAGTTGTTGACAGTCACGAGGTGCGCGCCACGCCCTGGCAATGCATTCAGGTACAGCGGCAATGTGGCCACGAGCGTCTTGCCCTCGCCTGTCGCCATCTCGGCGATGCGTCCCAGGTGCAATTGAATGCCACCGATGAGCTGTACTTCGTAGGGTACCATGTCCCACGTGAGCTCACGCCCCGTGACGAGCACGGCGGACCCCTTCAACCGCCGGCACGCCTCGCGCACCGTGGCGAAAGCCTCCGGCAAAATTTCATCGAGGACCGCCGCAAGCGCGGTGCGGTACTCCGCTTCGGCGCCGCCACGACCGTCGGCGCCCTGCAATTCGCTCTCGATCCGATCGCGGTCCGCCGCATCCGGTGACGATCGCTTCTCGGCCTTCAGTGCCGCAATTCGCTCCTCAATGGGTCCCGTGCGCTCAGCAATGATGGCGCGGAACTTGACCGTCTGTGCCTGCACCTGATCGTCGGTCAACGCGGCCATCTGCGCTTCGAACGCGACGATCTCGTTGATGATCGGCTGCACACGGCGACGCTCACGTTCATGACGGGTTCCGAACACCCGACTGATGATTCCTTTCAGCATACGACCCTCGATAGCGTGGTAAGCCGACATCGCGACCGTGCTCCGAAAGGAACACGACTCGCGGCCGGCGTCACGGGCGCCATCGCGACGCCCGTCGCGCCCTCAGGCGCGCCCAGCAGCGTCGTTCATCGAAGGTGCCCGACAATACAGTCCCGACTCCATGATGTAGGCCTCAACCGACGCAGTGACAAAACCGCGAATGGAGAGCCCCGCATCAACACGCTTCCTGACCTCCGTTGACGACACCTCGACGTGGCGTGTCGCCAGCCGAGGTGCCCCGCGAATGGCCGACGCCAGTTCCTCGCCAGCATCGTCCTCTGCTGCCGTCGACCGGCCGGCCGTGCTCCACTCTGGCCGCCGCAGGACCACCAGCTGCACCATCGAGAGCAACCGCATTGGCTCACGCCAACGCGGCAACGTCGCGACAACATCTTCGCCGACAAGCAAATGGAGCACCGCAGACGGCCAGCGTCGTCCGAATGCCTCAGCCGTCTCAACCATGTATGATAAACCGCCCCGATGGATTTCAATGGGGTCGACCGTGACCCCCGCAATCCCCTCGAAACAGCGTTCCGCCATCGCCAACCGATGCACTGCGGGGGTGCGCGCAAGGCCCTTGAGGGGCTGCGTCGCCGCCGGTACGACCACCAACCGATCGAGCGACAGCGCTTCAGCCGCGTCCTGCGCGACCAGCAGGTGGCCAATGTGCGGCGGATCGAAACTACCGCCGAAAATGCCGACCCTGCGCGGAGGCCCCATAGATCGGAGTGACCCGAGCCCGGTCAGCGTGGTCCGGGGCGCGCAAAGCCCTGCGGCAGAGGAACGGCGCCATTGCCCTTCTTCACCTCGGCCGTCGCGGTGTCCGCCGGGGCAGCACCGCAGGCCAGCTTGACGTCAGGGTCCGCCGGATACGCGCGCCACATGGCAGTGCACGTCTCAGCGGCATCATCCTTCCACCGAATCTTGGCGTACAGCTCATGCAATCGGAGCCACGCGAGTCGCGCGGACTTGGTCCGCGGATAGGTGGTGACGACGTCCTTGAAGTAGATGATGGCGGGGTCGACAGCTTTTCGGACACGCACGTAGTGCATGCCGGTGTCGTAGTCCTTCTGCGCCAACCACTCTTCAATCTGCGCGATTCGCTCCTTCGACTCCGCGACTTCCTTGGCGTCGGGATACGAGGAGAGCAGCGCCCGCAGAATCGACGCTGCCTTCGTTCCATTTTCCGGATCAAGCGCAGGACTATGCCAGAGCTTCTGATAGCTTCGCCCAACACCAAGCATCGCCGTTGGGGCGAGCGTATCGTCTGGAAAGCCGTCCGTCACCCGTTCGAACGATTGCGCGGCGAGCAGGAACTCGGATCGACGCTCGTGCGTGAGCGCGAGATAGAAGTACGCCGGCGCCAGCAACGGATCGCGCGCGGAGAGATCGGTGGTGAGCCGCTCGAAACCGAGCTGCGCATTGTCCCAATTCTTTCGCTGATACTCGAGCAACGAGGCCCGGAAGAGCGATTCCGGATTCGGGAAATTGCGCGGCTGGAATCCCTGAGCGCAGCCGGCCAATGCGGCCGCCACGCCCAGCAGGACCCAAACATGCCAGTCGACGCGTAACGATTTGGAGTTCATGCGCGAACTGGTACCCGGTCTTGGACGCGCGGATCCCCGGTCAGCCGAATCATGACGTGCGACGCTCCACGGGGCGAGAACCAGACGCCAGGCCGATCACGCGCGCTCTCGCGGGCGTCGTGGACGCCATGACGTTGCGCGTGTCGACGACCAGCGTCGCCATGTTGGCCACGTGCTGGTAATCCACCTGTGTGTGATCCGTGATCACCACCACCGCGTCGGCCCAGCGCAGCATCTCGTCCGAGAGATCGACACTACGGCGGACATGTCCCTCCTCACGGAACTCCGTGACGAACGGGTCGTGGAACTCCACGTGCGCGCCACGATCCTCAAGCAGTCGAATCACATCGAGCGCCGGGCTCTCGCGCACGTCATCGATGTCGCGCTTGTACGCCACGCCGAGGACCAGCAATCGACTGCCGCGCACCGCCTTGCGCCCCTCGTTCAGTGCCCACGACACCTTTTCCACAACCCAGTCTGGCATGTGCGAATTGATCTCGCTCGCCAAATCGATGAATCGCGTCTTGTAGTTCAGCGTTCGCATCTTCCACGCGAGATAGTGCGGATCGAGCGGAATGCAGTGGCCGCCGATGCCGGGACCCGGCGTGAACTTCATGAATCCGAACGGCTTGGTGGCCGCCGCGTTGATGACTTCCCAGACGTTCACGCCAAGCTTGTCGCACACGATCGCGATTTCGTTCACCAGACCGATATTGACGGCTCGAAACGTGTTCTCCAGCAGCTTGACGAGCTCGGCGGACTCCGGCGACGACACCGGGACCACGGTGTCGATGCAGCTCGCATACAGGGCGCAGGCTACTTCCACACAGTCAGCGGTGATGCCGCCAACCACCTTCGGAGTGTTTTTTGTGTTGTAGATCGGATTGCCCGGATCCACGCGTTCCGGGCTGAACGCCACGAACACGTCGCGACCAACCACCAAGCCCATGGCCTCCAGTCTCGGCTGCAGCAGCTCGCGCGTGGTGCCAGGGTACGTCGTGCTCTCCAACACGACGCAGGTGCCCGGGTGCGCCTGTCGCGCGATGGCGTCGGCCGCGGACAGGACGAAAGACATGTCCGGATCACGCGTCTTCGACAGTGGAGTCGGCACGGCGATGGAAATCGCGTCGCACTCCTTGAGACGCGCCTCGACCGTCGTCGCGACAAAGCTGCCGGAGGCCACGGCCGCCTGCACATCCGCGTCGGGCACATCCTGAATGTGCGACTGCCCGCCCATGAGGAGGTCGACCACGCGCTGGCTCACGTCATAGCCGATGACGCGGAAGCCGGCATGGACGAACTCCATGACCAGCGGGAGTCCGACGTAGCCGAGGCCAACAACGCCGACAACGGCGGAGCGGTCCTGAATTTTCGCGAGAAGTTGCGTCTTCATTGTGTGGGTGTGAGCGGTCAGGTCCAGTTCAGCGTCCGAAGAAGGTCCGCACCGCCGCGACGACCTCGTCGCGCTGTGCGGAGCTCAGCTCCGGAAAGACAGGGAGCGACAGGACTTCCTGCGACGCCCGCTCCGCTTGGGGAAACTGCCCCTCGACGTAGCCCAGATAGGCAAAGCAGGCCTGCAGGTGCAGCGACAGCGGATAGTAGACCGCGTTGCCAATCCCTCGCTCCTTCAGGTAGGACTGCAGCGCCTGCCGCGCCGTCACGCGGACGGTGTACTGGTTGTAGATCGGCGTATTGGCGGGATCGATGTACGGGGTCACAATCTCGGGGACGTCGGCGAATGCCGCATCATAGTATCCCGCGTTCGCGCGCCGCGCTGCACTCCACCCCTCCAGATGCGGGAGCTTGGCCTGCAGAACGGCGGCCTGTAGCGTATCCAGACGGCTGTTATACCCAACCAGCTCGTGATAATACGTACGCCGACTCCCATGCGTCCGCAGTTTCATCAGCCGGTCGAAGATCGCTTCGTCCTGGGTGACCATCATGCCGCCGTCTCCGTAGCCGCCCAGGTTCTTGGAGGGAAAGAAGCTGAACGTCCCCACCGCGGCGGCTTCACCGGCCATGACGCGCCGTCCAGCAATCAGCCGACTTGCCCCGATGGTCTGCGCCGCGTCCTCGATCACCGGAACCGCGCCGGCGGCCGCAACGACCTGCTCCATCGCCGACATCTGACCGAACAGGTCGACGGCGATCACCGCCTTCGTTCGCGGGGTCAGGGCGGCGGCGATCGCAGCTGGATCGATGTTGAAAGTCCGGGGGTCGATATCCACAAACACCGGCCGGGCACCCACGTTGTGAATTGCGCCAGCGGTGGCGAAGAACGTAAAGGGGGTTGTCACCACCTCATCGCCTGGTCCCACGCCGAGTGCGCGGAGCGCAATCAGGATCGCGTCCGTGCCATTGGCGCAGCCAACAGCATATCGACACTGCGAGAGGCCGGCGATACTGCATTCGAGCTCGCCGACCGCATCGCCGAGGATGAACGTCTGCTGGTCAACCACCGCCATCATCGCCGCGACAACGTCGTCGCGGATGGTGGCGTGCTGGGCCTTGAGGTCGAGAAGAGGGACGGCCATGGCAGTGGGTGTCGAGGTCAAACGCTGACGCGTAAAGGAAGTGGCACGTCGCGTCCGGTCTTCGCGGACTCGTAAATGCCAAGAATGAGCTCCAGCGACGTGCCG